>NZ_LABZ01000242.1 GCF_001043955.1 Methylobacterium tarhaniae
GCGCAGGGTGGCGAGGGCCGTGGGGGCGGGGGTCGGCGCGAGCCAGAGCGGGCCGGACGGCGTTGCGAGGGCGAGTTGGAGCGTGGGCGGCGCTTGCTCTCTCTGATCGAGAGGGCTGCTCAGAACAGCGTCGATCCCGCGGGTTTCATCAGCGTCGGACGATTCCGGTATGACCCGTATCAAAAAATCCGCCTCGACCGGCCCGAGCCCTCCGCGGTCGTCGTCCACCGCCACCAGGGTCTTGGCCGGGAGCCCGGGCACCTCGCGGCCGATCGCCTCGACGGCCGCGACGACGGCGAGGCAATGCGCCCCGGCGAGCGGCGCGCTGAGCGTCAGCCTTTGCGGACCGCCGTCGTGACGCACGTCACCGAGGCCCGCTTCGCCCAGGATCGCGGCGACGCGCCCGTGGCTCTCCGCCGTCACCCCGCGGATCTGGAGGTTGCCCCGGGCCGTCACGTCGAGGAGGCCATTGCCGCCCTCCCGCGCCGCCCGGGCCGCCGCGCGCACCTGAGCGGCCGTGAGCCGTCCGGCGACCGGGTGCAGGCGCACCAGCAGGCCGTCGCCGGTGGGCATCGGCCGGGCAAGGCCCGGGCACCAGCCACGACGAGGGGCAGGGTTCACGGGAGCCGAACTCATTCGGCGGCCTCGCGGGAGTCGAGGGCGGCGAGGGAGTTGCGCCGGCTGCGCCACAGGCCGCGGTCGCGCAATTCCGTGAAGCGGTCGCGGAGCGCCTGGGCGACCCCCGGATTGGCCGCCTCGATCGACGCCAGCACGTCCGCGTCGCCGAGATAGGCATCGTAGAGCCGGTCGATCTCGGCATCCGCGACCGCGTCGGTGGCGGCGGCCATGACGAACACCGCATCCAACCCCTGCGCCATTTCCTGCGCGCCGCGCCAGCCGTGGCGCAGCTGCGCGGCGATCCAGCGCGGATGGGCGAGGCGGCCGCGCACCAGCCGGGCGACGTCCTCTCGGGCGGTGCGGGCCCGGGGCGCCTCCGGGCGGCTGGTGTCGAGGCTGTAGAGCACGGGGGCGGCGCCGAGGGCGGCGGCGGCGGCGGAAAAGCCCCCCATCGCGTCGGCGCCCGCATCGCCGTCGAGGAGGTCGCGTTCGGCGACGTCGAAGGCGTGCAGATAGGCATCCGCCGCCGCGACCCGGGCGGCGAAATCGGCATCGTCGGCCCCCGTCGCCTCCGCGGTGGCGTCGAGATAGGCCCGGGCGAGGTCGCCGCGCCCGCTCCACGCGCCGTCGAGGGCGAGCGCCGCGGTGCCGGCGCCGTAGCGGCCGGCTGCCGCCCCGAAGACCCGGGCCGGCGCCTCGCCCCGGCGGCGGGCGGCGGCCAGCGGGTTGTCGGCGTCGTCCTCCTCGCGGGAGGCGACCGCCCGGGCGGCCCGGTCGAGGAGCGCCAGGGTGTCCGGGAAGGTGTCGCGGAAGGCGCCGGAGACCCGGACCGTCACGTCGATCCGCGGCCGGTCGAGGAGGGCCAGCGGCAGCACCTCGAAGCCGGTCACCCGGGTCGAGGCGTGGTCCCAGATCGGGCGCACGCCCATCAGGGCGAGTGCCTGCGCCACGTCCTCGCCGCCGGTGCGCAGGGTGGGCGAGGCCCAGAGATCCATGACGAGACGGGCCGGATACTCGCCCTCGTCCTGGAGGTAGCGCCGCACCACTTCCGCCGCGGCCTTCTCGCCGAGCATCGCGGCGGCCCGGGTCGGCAGGGCGCGGGGATCGAGGGTCGCGAGGTTGCGCCCCGTCGGCAGCACGTCGGCCCGGCCGCGGGCCGGCGAGCCGGCGGGGCCCGGCGGCACGAACCGGCCGTCGAGGGCGGCGAGCAGGCCCGCCCGTTCGGCCGGACCGCATTCGCGATGGGGCTCCGGGCCGGTGCCGAAGACGTGCAGCCCGTCGCGCATCGTCACCTCGGCGAGGTCGCACAGATGCGCGTCGAGGGCGGCGAGCGCGTCCGGCATCGCCGTGCCGCGATCGATCCCGGCGGCGGCGAGGAGCCCCGCATCCTCGGCCCGTTCCAGGATCCCGCGGGCGATCAAGGTCGCCCGGCGCGGATCGAGGACCGTGGCGGCGGAGTATTCCTCCACCAGTTCGCGCAGGGTGGCGGCCTCCGGGTCGAGGCCGGCGGCAGCCGTCTCCGGCGGCAGGTGCCCGATCGTGACGGCGCCGATCCGGCGCTTGGCCGGCGCCGCCTCGCCGGGATCGTCGACGATGAACGGATAGATCACCGGCAGGGCGCCGACGGCCAGCGCCGGCCAGCAGGCGGGGGAGAGCGCCACCGCCTTGCCGGGCAGCCACTCGGTGGTGCCGTGGGTGCCGAGATGGATCAGGGCGTCGCTCCCCTCCCGCAAGGCGAGGTGGAAGGCGAGATAGGCGTGGCACGGGACCGCGTCGGGATCGTGGTAGCCCGCCTTGCGGTCGCCCTTGTGGCCACGGTCGGGCTGGAGCGCCACCAGCACCCGGCCCGCCCGCACGGCCCGGAAGCGGAACGCGCCGTCCGCGAAAGCCGGATCGTCGGCGGGCTCGCCCCACTCGGCGAATAGCGCCGCGCGGGCCGCCTCCGGCAGCCGGGCGCGCCAGGCCTCGTAGGCCGCGAGCGGCACCGCGAGGCTCGGGGTCTCCTCGGTGAGGCGGCGCATCAGGGCGTCCGGCGCCGGGATGTCCGACACCGCATAGCCCTCGACCGCCAGGAGATCGAGGATGGCGCGCGCGCTCGCCGGGGTGTCGAGCCCGACGGCGAAGCCGGCCCGACCGCCCCGGGCCGGGTAGTCGGACAGGACCAGGGCGAGCCTGCGCCTTGCCCGCGGGGTGGCCGCGAGGCGGGCCCAGGCGGCAGCCCGGTCGGCGGTGGCCGCGACCCCGGCGAAATCCGGCACCGCCCGACGCTCGCGGAACCCCTCGACCTCCGGCGCCTCTTCCTTGTGGGAGACGGGGAAGCCCGAGAGCCGCCCGTCGAATTCCGGCAGCGCCACCTGCATGGCGAGGTCGGCGGCGCCCAGGCCCCGCGCCGAAGCCGCCCAGGCCTCGCGGCCCGCGCCCACCGTGAAGGCCTGGATCACCGGGCAATCCGCCGCATCGAGGACGAAGCCGGCCTCGTCGCGGGCCGCGAAGGCGGTCGTGGCGACGATCACGGCGGGGCGCTGGTCCGCGATCACCTCGCGCAAGACGGCCACCGCCTCGGGGTCCTTCAGGCTCGCCACTGCCACGATGGTGGCGGCGAGGCCCCGTTCCCACAAGGCCGCCGCGAGGGCGGCGGCCGGCGCGGTGTCGCCACCGAGGATCGCCGAGCGGTAGACGAGCACGAGGGCACGGGGCAGGGGCGAGGCGGCGCCCGGGTGTTTGCGGGGGCCACAACCCGGGCACCAGACGAAGCCCCGCGGCAGTGCCCGGGGCGGCGGCGCCGCGACCGGGCGGCCGAGTTCGGCGGCGATCCGCGAAAGGAGCCCGCGCAGGTTGTCGAGACCGCCGGCGCGGAAATACCCGTCGAGGGCTTCGCGCAGGCCCGGCGCCACCGTCGAGATGGCGGCGAGGCGGGGATCCGGCCGGTCGCATCCCGGCAGCACCGCGAGGGGAATGCCGTTGGTCCGGCAGGTCTCGGCCAGCCGTTCGAGCCCGTAGCGCCAGTAATCGAGCCCGCCGAGGCAGCGCACCAGCACGAACCGGGCCCGGGCGATCACCGCATCGGCGTAGAGGTCGACGGAGAGCGGGTGGCGCAGCTGTGCCAGCTTGGCGAGGCGCAGGCTCGGCCATTCGCCGGGGAGCGACGCATAGGCCTGGCCGAGGCCGGCAAGGTCGGAATCGGTGAAGGACAGGGCGACGATGTCGCCGGGCGCCTGGCCCAGATCGACCGCCGCCTCGCCCTCGTCGAGGGAGACCGTATCGACGCGCAGGAGATGCATCGCCCTTCAGCCCCCCGAGACCAGGCGGGGCCGGGCCGGGAACGCGATGCCGTCATAGACATCGGTCAGCGCCAGGCTCATGCCGAGTTCCGGCAGGTCAATCGTCTGGTCGAGTCCGGCGACGAGGCGGCGCTGCCAAGCGCCGTCGGCATCCCGCCGCCACAAGGCGATCTCGGGAGCGTTCGGCTCGACCAGCAGGACCACCGCGAGGCTCGCGACCGTCTTGTACTCCTCGAGCTTGTCGAAAGCGTCGAAGTCGCGGGTCGAGGGAGACAGCACCTCGGCGACCAGGCGTGGCTTCGCCGCCGTCAGGCCGTTCGGATCGCGCGAGCCGCAATCCACGCCGAGATCGGGCCGGCGGATCTGGCCCGGCAGGGTCTCGACGCTGCCATCCCCGGTGAAGGGCCGGCACGGCGTGCCGCGCAGCCATGTCCGGAACTCCGCTACGAGGTTGACCACGATGTCGTCATGGACATTGCGCGCGCCGGCCATCATTCGGACCGGCACCCCGCCGACCAGCTCGTAGCGCTCGTCCTGGCGCTCCTGCCAGGCGAAGAATTCCTGCACGCTCCAGCGCCGCGGCGCGGGCTCCGACATGCGATGCCCTCCCGGGCTGGTGTGTCTGTGGCTGTCGGCCGTGATCTTGAACGTAAAGCGTCCAACGCCCGGTTCAAAATCGAGCGCGGGATCCCCTCTCCCGGATGGGAGAGGGGTAGGGCGATCGAAGATCGCGCAGGGTGGCGCGCTTCAGTTTATAGCGCCGAGCGTGATGCTGGCAGCACGACGTGCAGCGTTCGACTCAGAACCGTAGCGCCCTCACCCCCGATCCCTCTCCCGTGCGGGAGAGGAGAGGGAGCGCGATCCCTCGGCGTCGGCGAGATCGGACACCGCCGTCAGCCCTTCAGCGCCGCCGCCACCGCCTCCTTGTCGAAGCCGGACAGCCCGATCACCACCAGCGTCCCGTCCCGGTGCTCGCCCGGGCGCCAGGGGCGGTCGTAATGGTGGGCGACGCGGCGGCCGACGCCCTGGACGACGAGGCGCATCGGCTTGTCGGCGACGGCGCAGAAGCCCTTGATCCGCAGCACGCCCGCCACCTCGGCGGCCTTCGCCACCCGGGCGGCCAGATCCTCGGGCGAGCCCGCCGCCGTCACCGGCAGCGCCACGCTCTCGAAATCGTCGTGGTCGTGGTCTTCCTCGGTCTCGTGGTGCGACGGGCGAGACGCGAGGTCGTCCTCGGCGGCCGCGTTGAGGCCGAGCAGCACGCGGGGATCGAGGGCGCCATGCGCCGTCTCGACGAGCTTGACGGCCCGCGGCAGGTGCGCCTCCACCTCGGCGCGGACGCGCGCCCGCTCGCCCTCGTCGAGGAGGTCGGACTTGTTCATCACCACGAGGTCGGCGCAGAGGAGCTGGTCCTCGAACACCTCTTCGAGCGGGTTCTCGTGCTCGACGCTGGCATCGGCCGCGCGCTGCGCGGCCAGCGCCTCCGGATCGTCCGCGAAGGCGCCCGACGCCACCGCCGGACCATCCACCACCGCCACCACGCCGTCGACGGTGACCCGCGAGCGGATCGCCGGCCAGTTGAAGGCCTGGACGAGCGGCTTCGGCAGGGCGAGGCCGGAGGTCTCGATCAGGATGTGCTCCGGCGGCTCCGGCCGGTCGAGGAGCTTGTTGAGCGCCGGCACGAAATCATCGGCGACGGTGCAGCAGATGCAGCCGTTCGGCAGTTCTACCACCGCGTCGGCGTCGCAGCCCGGGATGCCGCACTCGGCGAGCAGCGACCCGTCGAAGCCGACATCGCCGAACTCGTTGACGATGATGGCGAGCCGCCGGCCGTCATTGTGCTCGACCGCGTGGCGCACCAGCGTCGTCTTGCCGGCGCCGAGGAAGCCGGTGACGATGGTGCAGGGGATCTTGTTCAGGAGGGTCATGCGGTCACCGGCGCGGGAGGGATGCGGGCGACGACCCCTTTACGGAACTCCTGCGGACGCTCGCGCCAGGGCACGATGCCATCCGGGGTCCCGGCATAGAGGCCGATGCCGTCGAGGATGATGTCGGCGGAGATCGCCGGGTCGAGGTCACCGTAGATGTAGGTCCAGCGGCCGGGGCTCGCGACCGCCACCGTGCAGGGCCGCTTGCAGACCGAGAGGCATTCCACCGGCTCGATCCGCACCGGAAGCTCCGGGCGGGCCGCGAGGGCAAGGCTGAGCGCGTCGTGCAGGCGGGCTCCGGCACGGGGTCCGTCCGCCGGATCGGCGGCGGCGCGGCAGGTGGTGCAGACGTAGAGGGTGCAGATCCCGGAGGGGAGGGGCGCGCTCACGCGGCCACCTCGCTGCGGCGGGTCGCGCCCTTCGTGCCGGCCACCGCTTCCCAGGCCCAGCCGAAGGCGAGGCCGAGCACCGCCCAGAAGGCAAAGCCGATGGCCAGCGACCGGGCGGCGAACTGCGCCGCGTAGACCGGTGGCATGGCGGAAATCTCCTCCGGTCCGTGCGGGGCGCCCCAGACATGCGGCGCGACGATGAGGGCGAGGCCCAGGGCGATCGCGACCGGGCCGCGGCGGATCGCCACCAGGTAGAGGCCGACGGCCGTGGCGAGCGCGGTGGCCACCCACCAGAGCTGGCGCGATTCGAGGGCGGCGGCGGCGATGCCGGGCAGTTCCGGCGGCAGACCGACGGCCGGCGCGAGGCTGGCGGCGAGGAAGCCGCCGATGCCGAAGCGCAGTGCCTCGGACGGCGTCACCGCGCGGCCGGTCGCGACCAGCACGGCGCCGAGCAGCAGCGCGTAGCCGACGCCGCTCACCAGGGTGGCGAGGGCCGTGAAGGCGAGACGCGGCAGGCCGGGGGCCGGTTGCCATTGCGGCTCGCCGCCATGGTCGTGACCGGCGGAACCGTGCCCCGAATGGGCCAGCACGATGAGCGGGTTGGCGAAGGCGTGGCGGGTGGCGGGCGCGACGGCCTCGGCCGTCTCGTACTTTTCGGCCGCCAGGATCAGCGGCGAGGTGAGGGCGAATTGAAGCACCGAGGCCACGCATGCGGCCAGGAAGCCGGCGACCAGGGCCGCGGCGAGCAGACGTTTCGTCATGGGGATGTCACCTGCACGACCAAAGGGCCGCGGGCCCGCGCCCGGTCAGGGCACAGGCCGCGCGGCCTGGACGGGTTCGGCCCTGGTCAGTGGCAGGGGAAGTTGGCGGAGTGGCGCCAGTCGTGCGCGGCGTTGTGCAGGGCGACCACGGGCGCGAAGCCGGAGACGAACAGCAGCCCGACGCCGAGGGTGGCGGCGAGGAGGACGGCGCTCAGGCGCTCGCTGACGAGGGCGGGAGAGAGGGACCGGGTGATCGCGACCATGACGAACTCCTGCCGCCCCACCGGCGGCGTCGAGAGGAAAGGGGTGACGGCAGGTCTCCTGGCTCGCGGCCTCATGCCGGACCACCGCCTTCCCGGATCGCTCCAGTGGCCGATGGCGGACCGTGTTCGACCGCTCACAGTTGCGGGGGCAGCCGCGGCCCGCCGGAAGACGTCCCGGTTTCCGCGTTCCCTTTTCACCTCGTTCCCGAGGCACCGTCGCGGCGACCCTAGCGAGTCGCCGGCGGGCTTGCAATCGGCGCAAGGCCCCGCGACACCTCCGGCCCCGAGATTTCCTCCACGGAGAGCAGAGTGCCGGACTCGATTCGCGGCGCCCCGCGCCTGACCCTGGTGCTGGGCGGCGCCCGCTCGGGCAAGAGCCGCTACGCCGAAAGCCTGATCGAGGCGCGGCCCGGCCCCTGGCGCTACGTCGCGACGGCGCAAGCCTGGGACGACGAGATGCGCGAGCGCATCGCCCACCACCGCGCCCGCCGTGCCCCGCCCTGGGAGACGGTCGATGCGCCGCGCGACCTGCCGGCGGTGATCCGTCAGGCGCCGGCCGGCCGGCCGGTCCTGGTCGATTGCCTGACCCTGTGGCTGACCAACGCGATGCTGGACGAGGCGGCCGACCTCGCGGCGGAGACGGACGCGTTGGTGGAGGCCTGCCGGTCGGCCGCCGGGCCGCTGGTGCTGGTCTCGAACGAGGTCGGTTTCGGCATCGTGCCGGAGAACGCGCTGGCCCGCCGGTTCCGTGACGAGGCCGGGCGCCTTCATCAACGCCTCGCCACCACCGCCGACCGAGTGGTCCTGGTGGTGGCGGGCCTGCCGGTGACCATCAAGGGAGACGCATGATGAGCGACGACGAGGCGGCGCGCCACCGCGCCAAGATGGAGAAGCGCAAGGCGGTGCAGGATGCCGAGGTGGCGGGCAAGACCATCGAGAAGGGCCTGCTCGTCGTCCATACCGGCCCCGGCAAGGGCAAGTCGACCGCCGCCTTCGGACTGATGCTGCGCGCCCTGGGCCGCGGCTGGCGGGTCGGGGTGGTGCAGTACATCAAGGGCGCCTGGGAGACCGGCGAGCGCTTCGCCCTGGAGCGCTTCGGCGATCAGGTCGCGTGGCACACGATGGGGGAGGGCTTCACCTGGGAGACCCAGGACCGCGAGCGCGACGTGGCGGCGGCCCGTGCCGCCTGGACCCAGACCGAGGCGCTGATGGCCGATCCGACCATCCGGCTCCTGATCCTCGACGAACTCAACATCGCGCTGCGCTACGACTACCTGCCGCTGGCGGAGGTGGTGGAGGCGTTGGGCCGGCGCCGGCCGGACCTGCACGTCGTGGTGACGGGCCGCAACGCCAAGCCGGAGCTGATCGCCGCCGCCGACCTCGTCACCGAGATGGGCCAGATCAAGCACCACTTCGCCGCCGGGGTGAAGGCACAGGAGGGCATCGAGTTCTGATTGACGCTCCCGACCGGATCGGCGTACAGGCTCGGCCATGACCAGCACCCTCCTGTCCGGACTCTATTACGCGCCGCTCACGTAAGCAGCGGAGTGCTCGTCATCTCTCAACCGCTGCGACGTGTCGGCGGTTGAGGCTTCGCAGATAGGGCCCGCCGACCTCGCCTTACTCCGAGGTCTCCCGTGCCGTCCTCCCCCGTCCCGCTTCCCGCCCTCGGCCTGATCGGCTTCGGCGCCTTCGGCCGCCTCGTCGCCCAGCATCTGGCGTCGCTTTTCTCGCTCCGCGTCCACGACCCGTTCGCGCCCGATTCCGCCTTCGCGGCGGCCGGCATCGAGCGCTGCGACCTCGACGTGGCCGCCGCCTGCCCGGTGGTGATCCTGGCGACCCCCGTCTCGACCCTCGCCTCGGTGGTGCGCGACATCGCCCCCCACCTGAGTCCGGGCGCTCTCGTCCTCGATGTCGGCTCTGTGAAGGTGCGGCCGGCGGAGATCATGCGGGCCGGCCTGCCGGCGGGGATCGACATCGTCGCCACCCATCCGCTGTTCGGGCCGCAGAGCGCGCGGGAGGGCCTGCGCGGCCTCAAGATCGCGGTCTGCCCAGTCCGCGGCGGCCGCGCCCGCCGGGTCGGCGCCTTCCTGCGCCACGCGCTCGGGCTGACCGTGATCCTGACCACGCCGGAGGCGCATGACCGCGAGGCGGCGGCGGTGCAGGGGCTGACGCACCTGATCGCCAAGGTGCTGGTGGCGATGGAGCCGCTGCCGACCCGGATGACGACCCGCAGCTTCGATCTGGTGATGCAGGCGGTCGGCATGGTCCGGCACGACGCGCCGGAGGTCTACCACGCCATCGAGCGCGAGAACCCTTTCGCGGCGGAGGTCAGGCGGCGGTTCTTCGACCTGGCGGCGCAGATGGACGGGGAACTGGGGGAGAGTGCCGGCTTCGAAGGGAAAACTCGGCTCAGGGCCTGATGCCATCCGCCCGTGCCATCCCGGTGCCGCGCAGCGGAAACCGGGACGACACGGAGGTGACCAGCAAGCAGCAGGACGATTTCAGTCCCCCGCCGCCTCTTCCGCCGCCCGGGCGCGCTCGCGGCGCTTCTCCATGGCGCGCACCGAGAACACCGAGGCCTCGTAGAGGAGCAGCATCGGGATCGCGAGGGAGAGCTGGCTGATCACGTCCGGCGGGGTCAGCACCGCGGCGGCGACGAAGACCAGCACGATCGCGTAGCGCCGGCGCTCCTTCAGGAACTTCGAATCGATCAGCCCGATCTGGCCGAGAAGGGTCAGGATCACCGGCAGCTGGAACGCGATCCCGAAGGCGAAGATCAGCGTCATGATGAGCGAGAGGTACTCGTCCACCTTCGGCAGAAGCTCGATCGTCGCCTCGCCGGGCTGACCGATCTGCTGCAGGCTGACCGAGAACTTGATCAGCAGCGGCATCGCCAGGAAGTAGACGACGAGGGCGCCGAGCACGAAGAAGACCGGCGTGGCGACGAGGTAGGGCAGGAAGGCCCGGCGCTCGTTGCGGTACAGGCCCGGCGCCACGAAGGCGTAGAGCTGGGTCGCGACGACCGGGAAGGACAGGAAGCCGGCGCCGAACACGCTGAGCTTGATGTTGGTGAAGACCTGCTCGAGGAAGTGGGTCGCGATCAGCCGCGCCTTGTCGGCCCCCACCACGCTCACATAGGGGTGGACGAGGATGTTGTAGATGTGCTGCGCGAAGAAGAAGCAGACAAAGAACATCACCCCGAAGGCGAGCAGCGACTTGATCAGCCGCGAGCGCAGCTCGATCAGGTGCTCGATCAGGGGTGCGCGCGAGGCCTCGATCTCGGCTTCATCGGCCTCGGTGATCATGCAGTGTGGCCCGTGCTGGCGGTGTCGTGGGACGTCGAGGACTGAGCGGCGCGGGCCGCATCGGCCTTGAGCTGCGCGGTCGCGGCCGCGAGGGCCGAGACCGAGGGCTTCTCGGCCGCGGGCTCGGAGGTCTGGTAGGCCGGCGGGGCGGCGGGATCGAAAGCCGGGGGCGCAGCGGAGGACACGTCCGAGGCCAGGGGGTCGGCCGCGAGGTGGGGCGTGGCCGAGGATTCCGCGCCCGGCAAGGCCAGGGTCGCGGGCTTCGGCACGCCGTCGACGGCGCCCTTGATCTCGTTGCGGATGGTCTGGACCGGGTTGAAGCCGGTCGTCGTCGCGGAGGAGACGCTGCGGTTGAGGCCTTCGACCTCGCGGCGGACGTCGTCGAGATCCGCCTCGCGCATCGCCTCGCTGAACTGGCTCTGGAACTCGCCGGCCATACGCTTGAGGCGGGCGGTGACCTGGCCGACGGTGCGCAGGGCCTTGGGCAGGTCCTTGGGGCCGATGACAACGAGGGCGACGCCGCCGATCAGCATCACCTCGCCCCAACTCATATCGAACATGGCGTGACGGCCCTGCCTACTCGCGCGGCGCGACTCTTGTACTCACGCGGCGCGGCTCTCGAGCGGGCGCCTCGCGCGGGCTGTCTAGCACGTCGGCGCGGGCGCGCCAGTCGCGTCGAGCACGTCCCGATCGAAGCGCATGACGCCTCGGATGGCCTGACACCCGGACGCCGCATCGCCCGCGCAGGAGACGGACCGGAGGTCGCGCGCTCCCGGGCGGCGACGCGCGCCCGCGGACGGGTCGCTCAGCCGACCTTGCGGTCGACGTTCGGCTCGGTGCCGAGGGGCGGCATCTGGGCGGTCGGCACATGGGCCGGCTGCGCGGGCGCCGGCTGCGCGACCGGGGGGGAGACCTGGACCGGGGGCACCTGGACCGGGGGCACCTGGACCGGGGGAACTTGGGCGTGAGGCACCTGGGCCGTCGTCGTCGGGGCCTGATCCTCGTCGGCCATGCCCTTCTTGAAGGCCTTGATGCCCTTGGCGACGTCACCCATCAGCTCGGACACCTTGCCGCGCCCGAACAGCAGCATGACGATCACGCCGACGACGATCCAGTGCCAGATACTCGCGCCGCCCATGGTTCTCTCCTGCGCAGCGTCAGCTTCGCTGCGGCACTCTCGCGGGTCGTCGTGCGACGTCCCAAACCTCTGATCCCGCAGGCTCATCGTCGCCGGAGGGCGGCCCGAGCGCATGCGGTGCGGCCGGAACGTAAGGACGCCAAGAGGCGAAAACAAGCGTTTCCTGGGGCCTGGCCGCATTGCCCCACCCGGGAATTCAGTCCGCCGCGGCGTCGCCCGGGGCCAGGGAGTCCGCGATGGGATCCTCGTCGGCCTGCGCCTCGTCGCCCGGCTGCGGCACCCGGAAGCCGGCCGGCAGGCGGCCCTCGATCAGGCCGAGGCCCTTCAGCTCGTCGAGGCCCGGCAGGTCGGAGACGGCATCGAGGCCGAAATGATCGAGGAAGGCCGGCGTGGTCCCATACGTCACCGGGCGCCCCGGCGTGCGGCGCCGGCCGCGCAGCCGCACCCAGCCGGTCTCGAGCAGCAGGTCGAGGGAGCCCTTCGAGGTGGTGACGCCGCGGATCTCCTCGATCTCGGCCCGGGTCACCGGCTGGTGGTAGGCGACGATGGCCAGCGTCTCGAGGGCCGCCCGCGACAGCTTGCGCGGCTCCGGGAGGCCGCCCCGCAGGACGGGGGCGAGGTCCGGCGCGGTGCGGAAGGCGTAGCCGCCGGCGATCCGGGCGAGGGTGAGGCCCCGGGCGGCGTAGGCACGGGCGATCTCGGCGAGCACGGCCGGCACGTCGGTCCCGGGCGGCAGCCGGACGGCGAGGTCGGCCGCGGTGAGGGGCGAGGGGGCGCAGAAGATCAGAGCCTCGGCGAGGCGGACGGCCTCGGACGGGGGAGGCGGCTCGGGCAGGCGGGGAGCTTTCGCCACGCGGTTCACGGGCCGGCGGCGCGGATCTGGATCGGCGCGAAGGGACGCTCCTGTCGCAGCAGGATCTGGCCCTCGCGGGCGAGTTCCAGCACCGCCGAGAGCGAGGAGGCGCGCACGGTAGCGCGACGCTTCGGGTCGGCGAGGTACTGGCCGAGATAGGAATCGAGGTCGGCCCAGTCGTCCCGCGGGCCGATCAGCCGCTCCAGGGCGTTCCGTGCATCGACGAGGGACCACACGCTGCGCGGCGGCAGCGTCACCTGCGCCCGGGCCCGCTCCTGGCGCTGGCGGGCATAGGCCGCGATCAGGTCGTGCAGGGTGACGGCGAAGGAGCCCGGGGCGGAGACGGCGGGCTCGGGAGGCAGGGCGCCGCGCGCGAAGACGTCGCGCCCGAGCTGGGCCCGCTCGGAGAGCATCAGGGCGGCGGCACGGATCGCCTCGAGGCGGCGCAGCCGCAGGGCCAGGGCCTCGGCGAGGTCGCCGGCGGCGGGCTCGGGGCCGCGGGGCGGCGCCGGCAACAGCAGGCGCGACTTCAGGTAGGCGAGCCAGGCGGCCATCACGAGGTAATCCGCCGCCAGCTCCAGCCGCAGGCGGCGCGCCTCCTCGATGAAGGCGAGGTATTGCTCGACCAGCGCCAGGATCGAGATGCGGGTGAGGTCGACCTTCTGGCGCCGCGCCAGTTCCAGCAGCAGGTCGAGCGGCCCCTCGAAGCCGTCCACATCGACCACGAAGGCCGCGCCGCAGGCAGCCTCCGCGGCCTCCGCGAAGTCGTCCGCCATCTCAGGCCGCGGCGGCGAGCCCGGCATCGAGGCGGGCGCGGGCCTCGGCGGGGTCGAAGGCCTGGGCGGCGGGCTTCAGCCGGGCGAGGGCGGCGTCGGCCCGGCGCAGGGCCTCGCCGGCGAGGGCGGGAGCGGCCGCGACCACCTCCTCCATCTCGGCCCGGACGCCGTTGCAGTGCAGGCCGATGTCGCAGCCGGCCCGGAACGCGGCGGCGGCGCGCTCGCGGAAGGTGCCGGAGAGGGCGTTCATCGACAGGTCGTCGGTCATCAGGAGACCGTCGAAGCCGATGCGGTCGCGCACGATCTCGCGGATGATCGTCGTCGAGGTGGTGGCCGGGCTCTCGGGATCGAGGGCGCGGAAGACCACGTGGGCCGACATCGCCATCGGCAGGTCGGCGAGGGCCCGGAAGGGCCGGAAGTCGTGCGCCGCGAGCTCGTCCAGGCCCGCCTCCACCACCGGCAGGGCGAAGTGGCTGTCGGCGCCGGCGCGGCCATGGCCGGGCATGTGCTTCATCACCGGCAGCACGCCGCCGGCCATCAGCCCCTCGGCCACCGCCCGGCCGAAGGCCGCGACGACGGCCGGATCGGTGCCGTAGGCCCGGTCGCCGATGACGTCGTGGGCGCCCGGCACCGGCACGTCGAGGACCGGCGCGCAATCGACGTTGATGCCGACCTGGGCGAGGTCATGCGCCATCAGGCGGGCACCGAGGCCGGCGAGGGCCGGCCCGCCCTCGGGGCCGCCGGCCCGCAGATAGGCGCGGCCGGACGGGTAGGCCTGCCAGTGCGGCCGCGTCATGCGCTGCACCCGGCCGCCCTCCTGGTCGATCAGGATCGGGGCGTCGGGCCGGCCGAGCGTCTCGCGCAGGGCCGCCGTCAGGGCACGGACCTGCTCCGGATTCTCGACGTTGCGCTTGAACAGGATGAAGCCCCAGGGCCGCACCTCGCGGAAGAACGCAGCCTCCTCGGGGCTCAGGGTCGGGCCGGCGCAGCCGAGGATCAGGGCGAGGGTCATCGACGGCGGCTCTCGTCGGTTCGAAGGGAATGATCGCGCGCTCCCGCCCGGCGCCGCAAGGTGATCCCATGCGGGCGCCGATGATCGGGAATCGCAAGCGGAGAGAACGGAGAATTGAGGCGATTCGCCGGCCCGTGGCTGTCGGCAAGAAGCCACAGCCGCCGGGTTTCCGGGGGGCCGGTCCGCCCGGCCGGTTGCAATCCGCCCTGCTAGTTCTTGGCGACGAAGCAGGCGGCGCCCGCGGCCTTGAGCTTGCCGCACAGGCCGTCGGCGCTCTCCTTCGACATCGGCCCGACGCGGACGCGATAGATCGACTTGCCGTTGACCTCGGCCTGCCGGATCAGCGGCGACTGGCCGCCGAGCACGGCGCCGTAGCGTTCCTGGGCCTGCTTGAACGCGACCTCGGCCTCCTTCTCGGTGGCGCGCACCGAGAGCTGCACCGAGAAACCGCCGACCGGGGCCTGGGGCGTCGGCACCGCCTGGGTGGTGGTCGGCGCCTCGGCGGAGGCCACGCGCTGGACCGGCTTCGGCCGCGGCGATTCGGCGACCGGCGCCGGGGGCTCGACGGCCGGCGTCTGGGCGGCGGGCGCGGCCGGGACGGCCCGCGGCGCGCGCGGCGTGACCGGCGCCGGGGTCGAGCCGGTCGCCTCGGTCGGCAGGGTCATGGTCGGGATCGGCGAGGCCGCGGCCTGCTGCTGGGCCGCCTGCTGCGCCGCCCGCTGGGCCTCGGCCGGCGAGGGCTCGGGCCGCACCGAGACGGTGCGCACCCGGCGCGGCTCGCCGAGGGATTCGGTCAGGGCGTTGCCCGGGGTGGCGGGCGACGCGGACGCGCCGGCCTCCGCCGCCAGCGAGCGCGCCGCCTGCTTCACGTCGAGGGGCTGCTCCTCGCGGTTGACGATGCGGATCTGCCCGTCCTTGGCGCTGGTGGTGGTGCCGCGCTCGTAGATCTGCTTGTTCTGGTCCGGAATCTCGACGCCGCCGGCATTCTGCGGCGCCACCTTGAGCGGCGCCTGGTCGGCCATCACCAGGATCGGCGCGCCGGAGCGGTTGTGATGGAACGCCTTCCAGGTCAGCGCCCCGCCGACGGAGGCCGCCACGATGCCGAGCGCCGTGCCCACCAGGGCGATGCGCCGGCGGCCCCGCGGCCGCGGTTCCGGGCCCGGCTCGGGCGCCGCCTCGTCGGCCACAGGGCCCGCCTCGGCGACGGTCTCGCGCTCGACCGCGGCGAGATACTGGTTGAAGGCGGCGGCCGGCGTGTGCGCCTGGGCCGGGGATCCCATGGTCGGCTCGCTGCGGGAGGCGGACAGGCCGGCTTCGGGCGCGGGTGCCTCGCCGTAGCTCGGCAGCACCGGCTCGACGCGGCCCCGCGCCTCGGTGCGGTGCGCCTCCTTGGCCTCCTTGGCTTCGAGCAGGGCGCGGAACGGATCGTCCTGGCCGACGATGCGGGCGAGCTCGGCGAGGGGATCGGGCCGCGCGCCAGGGCGGGCCGGGTCTTGGCGGGCCGAGACTTGGCGAGCCGGGTCCTGGCGAGCCTGCTCCGGGCGGGCGGGAGCCGGCTGCCGATCCTGCTCGTAGCCGTCGTAGTCGACGGGAACCCGGGAAGCATTCGTCGTCATGGCAGCACCATCCTGTTCGCCCTCGCGTCACCTCACCGCGCATCGGGCCCGGCTCGGCGGCACCGGCCGCCGAGCCCGATATGGGAAGGGCGGCCGTCAGATCCCATCGCTCGCGTCCCGCCGCGGCGGCGCCTCACGGCGCCCCGCGACGTCCGGTCGCGCTCCGATCCCGACGCGAAGCCTCAGCGCATCTCGTCGGGCGCACCGACGCCGAGGATCCCGAGATTGGACGCGACCACGCCCTTGAGGGCAGCGACGAGGGCCAGCCTCGCCTCGGTGGACTTTCGGTCGGTTTGATTAACAAACCGTAATTGCGGCAAGTCTTTGCCCTTGTTCCAGAAACTATGGAACGCGCTGGCCAGCTCGTAGAGGTGGAAGGCGAGGCGATGCGGCTCGTGGGCGGCGGCCGCCGCCTCGATGACCCGGGGCACCTGGGCGATCAGGCGCATCATCTCGAATTCGCCCGGATCGGTCAGGCCCGACAGGTCGGCCCCGGCAAGCGCCGCCGGCGACAGGTCGAGATCGGGGAACGCCTCCCGGGCCTGGCGGAACACCGAGGCCGCGCGGGCATGCGCGTACTGGACGTAGAAGACCGGGTTGTCCTTCGACTGCTCCACAACCTTGGCGAGGTCGAAATCGAGCGTCGCGTCGTTCTTCCGGTACAGCATCATGAAGCGCACCGGGTCGCGCCCGACCTCGTCGATCACCTCGCGCAGGGTGACGAACTCGCCCGCCCGCTTCGACATCTTCACCGGCTCGCCGCCGCGCAGCAGCCGCACGAGCTGGCACAGCTTGACGTCGAGGGCGGCCTTCCCGTCCGAGACCGCCTTCACCGCCGCCTGCATGCGCTTGACGTAGCCACCATGGTCGGCGCCGAGCACGTCGATCAGCTCGACGGCGCCGCGCTCGACCTTGGACCGGTGATAGGCGATGTCGGAGGCGAAGTAGGTGAAGCTGCCGTCGGATTTCAGGAGCGGCCGGTCGATGTCGTCGCCGAAGGCGGTGGCGCGGAACAGGGTCTGCTCCCGGTCCTCCCAATCCTCCGGCAGCTGGCCCTTGGGCGGGGGCAGGCGGCCCTCGTAGACGAGGCCCTTGGCGCGCAGATCCGCGATCAGCGCCGCGACCGCGCCGCCGTTGCCGCCGCTCTGCAGGGTGCGCTCGGAGAAGAACACGTCGTGGTGGATGCCGATGGCCGCCAGGTCCTCGCGGATCCGATCCATCATCCGGTCGATGGCGAAGTCGCGCACCAGGGGCAGCCACTCGGCTTCCGGCTTGGCGAGGAGCGCGTCGCCGTACTGGGCCTTCAGCGCCTCGCCGACGGGCTTGAGGTAATCGCCCGGATAGAGGCCGTCGGGAATCGTCACCGTCTCGCCGAGCGCCTCGCGGTAGCGCAGGAAAGCCGAGCGGGCGAGCACGTCGACCTGGGCGCCGGCATCGTTGATGTAATATTCGCGCGTCACGTCGCGGCCGGCGGCGACGAGGAGGTTGGCCAGCGCGTCGCCGAACACCGCGCCGCGGCCGTGGCCGACATGCATCGGCCCGGTCGGGTTGGCCGAGACGTACTCGACATTGACACCGCCCGGGGCGGGGGCGCCGCGCCCGTAGGCCTCGCCCTCGCGCAGGACCGCCCGCACCACCTCACCGTAGATCGCCGGATCGAGCCGCAGGTTGATGAAGCCCGGCCCGGCGACGCTCGCCTCGGTCACGCGGGGATCCTGGCGCAGCTCCGCCGCCAGCGCCTCGGCCAGGGCCTTCGGATTGGTGCGCGCCTCCTTCGCCAGCACCAGGGCGGCGTTGGTGGCGAGGTCGCCGTGGCTCGGGTCGCGCGGCGGCTCGACCACCACGCGGGCGCGGTCCAGCCCATCCGGCAGGGTGCCGGCGCGGGTGAGCGTCTCGAGCGCCTCGCCGATGCGGGCCTCGAAGGCGGCGAAGATGTTCATGCGTTGACCAGTTCTGCAAAGTTCGGGCCGGAGGCGGGCCTGCCGCACTCAGGCGCGGGGCTCTTCTCACGCCGGGGCGGGCGGCTGCAAGCGGGGCGGTTCGGGCGCGGCGCCCGCTCCTCCCTTGTCGCCGCCGGGCCGATGCTGCAAAGCGTCCTGGCGTCACCGGCCGGAGCGCCTGTCCGGCCCCATGAGAACGATTCGGACCGCGCCATGCACGACATCCGGGCCATCCGCGACAACCCGGCCGCCTTCGACAAGGGCCTGACGAGCCGCGGGCTGGAGCCTCTCTCGGCCGAGCTGATCGGCCTCGACGATGCCCGCAAGTCGGCGATCTCGGCGGCTCAAGGAGCGCAGGAGCGGCGCAACGCCCTCTCGAAGGAGATCGGCGCGGCCAAGAAGGCGAAGGACGAGGCCCGGGCGCAAGAACTGATGGCCGAGGTCGCCCGGCTGAAGGAAGAGGCGCCCTCCCTCGACGCGGCCGCCGACGCGGCGGGCAAGGCCCTGACCGAGCGCCTCGCGGCGATCCCCAACATCCCGGGCCCCGACGTGCCGGAGGGCCGCGACGAGCACGACAACGTCGAGAGGAGCCGCTTCGAGGGCCGCGGCCTGTCGCAGGAGGGCCGCCAGCATTTCGAGCTCGGCGAGGCCATGGGCCTGATGGATTTCGAGACCGCGGCGAAGCTCTCGGGCTCGCGCTTCGTGGTGCTGAAGGGTCAGATCGCCCGGCTGGAGCGGGCGCTCGGCCAGTTCATGCTCGACCTGCACACGGGCGAGCACGGCTATACCGAGGTGGTGCCGCCGCTGCTCGTGCGCGACGAGGCGATGTTCGGCACGGCGCAGCTGCCGAAGTTCCGCGACGACCAGTTCGCCGCGGTCCAGGGCTCGCCCGAGATGGCGCAGGAGAGCGGCGCGCCGAACCGCTGGCTGATCCCGACGGCCGAGGTCCCGCTGACGAACCTCGTGCGCGAATCGATCCTCGCCGAGGACGAGCTGCCCCTGCGCTTCACCGCGCTCACCCCCTGCTTCCGGGCCGAGGCCGGGGCGGCGGGGCGCGACACCCGCGGCATGCTGCGCCAGCACCAGTTCAGCAAGGTGGAACTCGTCTCGATCACCGCGCCGGAGCGCTCGGCCGAGGAGCACGAGCGGATGCTGGCCTGCGCCGAGGCCGTGCTGAAACGCCTCGACATCCCGTTCCGGGTCGTCACGCTCTGCACCGGCGACATGGGCTTCGCCTCGGCCAAGACCTACGACATCGAGGCCTGGCTGCCGGGCCAGAAGACCTATCGGGAAATCTCGTCCTGCTCGGTCTGCGGCGACTTCCAGGCCCGCCGGATGGAGGCGCGCTACCGCCCGAAGGAGGGCAAGGGCCTGTCCTACGTCCACACCCTCAACGGCTCGGGCGTGGCGGTCGGCCGCGCGCTCATCGCCGTGATGGAGAATTACCAGAACCCCGACGGCAGCATCACGATCCCGTCGGCTCTCGCGCCCTATATGGGCGGGCTCAACAGAATCGAAGGACAGCGCTGATGCGCATTCTCGTCACCAACGACGACGGCATCCACGCGCCGGGCCTGCGCTGCCTGGAGGAGATCGCCCGGGAACTCTCGGACGACGTCTGGATCGTCGCGCCGGAGACCGACCAGAGCGGCGTGTCGCATTCGCTGTCGCTCAATGATCCACTGCGCCTGCGCCAGGCCGGCGAGAAGCGCTATGCGGTGAAGGGGACGCCCTCCGACTGCATCATCATGGGCATCCGCCACATCCTGAAGGATCACGGGCCCGACCTCGTGCTGTCCGGCGTCAATCGCGGCCAGAACGTCGCCGAGGACGTGACCTATTCGGGCACCATCGCGGGCGCCATGGAGGCGACGATCCTCGGCGTGAAGGCGATCGCCCTGAGCCAGGCCTACGGCATCGGCGGGCGGGCCAACGTGAAGTGGCAGACCGCCGCCGCGCACGGCCCCTCCGTGGTGCGGCGCATCCTGGATGTCGGGATCGAGCCCGGCATCCTGGTGAACGTCAACTTCCCCGATTGCGAGCCCGAGGACGTCAAGGGCATCGCGGTGGCGGCGCAGGGCGTGCGCAACCAGGCGCTCCTCTCCATCGACGAGCGGGTCGACGGACGCGGCAACCCGTATTTCTGGCTCGCCTTCGCCAAGGCGCGGTTCGAGCCGGGCCACGGCACCGACCTGAAGGCGATCGCCGAGGGCCGTATCTCGGTGACCCCGCTGCGCCTCGACCTCACCGACGAGCCGACGCTGACGCGCTTCGCCCAGGCCCTCGCGTGAGCCAGGATCACGAAGGCCAGGATCACGAAGGCCACGATCACGAGGGCCGGGACGGCGCGCCGGAGCCCCCCGGATTGGAGCCCGCCGAGGAGGCGTCCGGCGCGGTCGAGACCGCGGCTTTCGTGCTGGGCCTGCGCGCCCGGGGCGTGCGCGACGCCGCGGTCCTCGGCGCGATGGAGCGGGTGCCGCGGGAGGCCTTCGCGCCGCTCGCGTTCCGCGACCTCGCCCGCCGCGACATCGCCCTGCCGCTGCCCTGCGGTCAGACCATGACTGCGCCGAGCGTCATCGCCACGATGCTGGCGGCGCTCAACGCACAAGGCGCGCGCGTGCTCGAGATCGGCACCGGCTCGGGCTACGCCACGGCCCTGCTGCTGCGCTTAGGCGCCGCCGAGGTGGTCAGCCTCGAGCGCTACGCCCTGCTCGCCCGCAACGCCCGCTCGCGCCTCGACGCGCTCGGCTTCGGCGCCGCGATGGTGGGCCTCGCCGATGGCTGCGCCCCGCCGGAGGAGATCGGCACCTTCGACCGCATCCTGGTCAACGGCACCCTCCGCGACCTGCCCCCGGGGCTGATCGAGCGCCTGAACCCGGGCGGCCGCCTCGTCGGGGCGCTCGGCACCTCCGCCGGCCCCCGCCTCGTCGCCGTCGCCCTGGAGGCCGACGGCCCCTGGCGGCAGGTGCGCGAGACGCCCCTGCGCATCGCCCCGCTGACGCCCGGCCTCGCAGCCGCTCTCTGACCCGCCGCCGTGCCGGTTCCGCGGCACGGACGCAACGGTGCAGGTTTCCGACGCTCAAGGTGAAGCCGGAAAGCCGACCCGCAACGGAAGCTTAACCTGAATCCGGTTTGAATCCGCTTCATACGGTTGCGTGGATGTACGGGTGCGTCGATGCCGGATCGCGGGACAGGCAAGGGGATGCGGGCGCTGTCGCGCTTCGCCCTCATCGGGCTGATCGGGGGCGCGTCAGCGGCCTGCAGCACCGATGCGGTGCGGCTCGACCCGTTCTCGAACCCGTTCTCATCAAGTGCGAGCGGGGATCCGGGCGCCACCGGCAGCCTGCCCGAGGGCGGGGCGGTGGCACCGGCGGTGCGCTCGACGCCGATCCAGTCCAGGCCGCTGTCGGCCCCGACGGCCGCCGCGCCGCTGTCGAGCCGGCCCGTCACCGGGATGCCCTCCGCCCCGGTGCAGTCGCCGCGCGTCGCCGCGGCGGCCCCGGTGACCGGCGGCCCGGCCGGCTGGTCCGCCGCCGGCGGCACCACCATCACGGTCGGCGCCAATGACAGCCTGAACCAGATGTCGACCCGCTTCGGCGTGCCCTCCGCGGCGATCCTGCAGGCCAACGGCCTGTCGAGCGCCGCGCAGGTCACGCCCGGCCGCCAGATCGTGATCCCGGTCTACCATGCCGGCGGCGTGCCCGCGATGAGCGCCCGCGCGGTCCCGGCCGCACCGGCCCCGCGGGCGCCGGTGGCCGAGACCCGTCCGGCCGAGCCGGTGCGCCGGGTCGCCGAGGCGGCGCCCGAGCCGGCCCGCAAGGCGCCGGTCCGTCCCGGCCAGGCCGAGGCGAAGCCGGTGGCGCCCGCCGCCGCCGAGCGCGCCGCCAAGCTGACCTTGCGCAAGCCCGAGCCCCGCGAAGACGAGGAGCGGGTCGCCGCCAAGCCGCAGCGGCCCGAGCCGAAGGCCGTGGCCAAGGTGGCCGCACGCCAGCAGGACGACGAGGACGAGAAGGTCGCGGCCAAGCCCCACAAGCCCGAGGCCCATAAGCCCGAGCCGAAGGCTGCCGCGAAGGTCGAGCCGAAGGCGGCCGCGAAGGTCGAGCCGAAGAAGCCGGAGCCCAAGGTCGCCGAGAAGGCGAAGCCCGAGCCGAAGAAGGTCGCCGAAGCGGCGAAGCCCGAGCTCAAGAAGCCGGAGGTCAAGAAGCCGGAGCCGAAGCAGGCCGAGGCGCCGAAGCCCGAGGTGAAGAAGGTGGCGGAGCTGAAGGCCAAGCCCGAACCCGCGCCGAAGCCCGAGCCGGTCAAGCCGGTGAAGGTCGCCGCCCTGCCCGAGAAGGCGCCCGAGCCGGCGCCGGCTCCGGCCGTCGCCCCGGCGGCGCCCGCGCCGGAGCCGCAGGCGAGCTTCCGCTGGCCGGCCCGCGGCCGGGTGATCAACGGCTACGGTTCGAGCGGCAACGAGGGCATCAACATCGCGGTGCCCGAGGGCACGCCGGTCAAGGCTGCCGAGGAGGGCACCGTGGCCTATGCGGGCAGCGACGTGAAGGGCTATGGCAAGCTGGTCCTGGTGCGCCATGCCAACGGCTACGTGTCGGCCTATGCCCATAACGGCGAGATCGACGTGCGCCCCGGCGAGAAGGTGAAGCGCGGCCAGACCATCGCCAAGTCCGGCGCCTCGGGCAACGTCACCTCGCCGCAGCTGCACTTCGAGATCCGCAAGGGCGCGACCCCGGTCGACCCGATGCCGCACCTGGCGAGCAACTGACGCCAGACCGATCGGGAGAGGGGAGGCGGGGCCGCGTGCTCCGCCTTTCCTGCGTTCTGGGAAATGGCGACCGTATCCCGCCGCAACTGCCGCCCTCCGCGTCGTCCCGGGGCCACGTCGCGGGCCCGGGACGACGCGGTGGATGTCAGGACCGTGGATGCAGGCAATGGAGCCCTCACTCCAGCCTCTGCCCCAGCCGCCCCGCCAGGTCCTGGATGTATTGGAAGGCCGTGCGCCCCGAGCGCGCCCCGCGGGTGGTCGACCATTCGAGGGCCTCGGCCCGCAGCCGCTCCGGCTCGACCTGGAGACCGTAACGCGCCACGTAGGCGTCGATCATCGCCAGATACTCGTCCTGGCTGCACTTGTGGAAGCCGAGCCACAGGCCGAACCGGTCCGAGAGCGAGACCTTCTCCTCGACCGCCTCGCCCGGATTGATCGCCGTCGAGCGCTCGTTCTCCATCATGTCGCGGGCGAGGAGGTGGCGCCGGTTCGAGGTGGCGTAGAACAGGACGTTGTCGGGCCGGCCCTCGATGCCGCCGTCGAGCGCCGCCTTGAGCGACTTGTACGAGGTGTCCTCGGCGTCGAAGGACAGGTCGTCGCAGAACACCACGAAGCGGTGCGGGTCCGGCCGCAGCAGGCCCATGAGGGCGGGCAGGCCCTCGATGTCCTCGCGATGGATCTCGACGAGCTTCAGCGGCCGCTCCAGCCCCCGGGCGTTGATCTCGGCATGGACCGCCTTGACGAGCGAGGACTTGCCCATGCCGCGGGCGCCCCACAGGAGCGCGTTGTTGGCCGGCAGGCCGCGGGCGAAGCGCTCGGTATTGTCGAACAGGATGTCGCGCATCCGGTCGATGCCGCGCAACAAGCCCATCTCGACCCGGTTGACCCGCGGCACCGGCTGGAGCCGGCCCTCCGGCTGCCACACGAAGGCGTCGGCCGCCGAGAAATCCGGGCGCGGGATCGCCGGGGGGGCTGCGCGCTCCAGGGCCGCGGCGATGCGCAGCAGCACGGGGAGCAGGTCGGTCTCGGAGGGGCTTGAGCGGGTCTGGTCGGTCATCGCGGGCGAGCTTTGCAATCCTGCGCAGGAACGGACGTGCGGGTGGGGCCTCTTAATCCCTGGGCCGGACGGCGAGAACCCGCCTAGAGGCGAGGGCAGGCAGAAGGGCAGGGGAGCGCGGATCCCCGCCGTTGCTTTCGGGTCGCCCGTGGCTATAGTCCGCGCGCTTTTGCAAGGCCGGCGGGTACCCGCGCGGCCCGATTCCGCCTTGTTCGGGAGACCTTGAGAGTGATCACGCCCGCCTTCGCGCAGGGAGCCGGGGCGACCGGCGGCACGGACATCCTCGTGCAGGTCGTCCCCTTCATCCTGATCTTCGTGATCATGTACTTCCTGATCCTGCGCCCGCAGCAGCGCCGCGCCAAGGAGCACCAGGACATGGTCAAGAACGTGCGCCGCGGCGACACGGTGGTGACCACCGGCGGCATTGTCGGCCGGGTCGCCAAGGTGACCGAGGCCCCGGAGATCGAGGTCGAGATCGCCCCGAACGTCCAGGTCAAGGTGGTCCGCACCATGATCGCCGAGGTCCGGGCCAAGGGCGAGCCGGTCAAGGCCGCCTGAGCCGAACCTGACGCGAGGGCCGGACCCGGGCAAATCGCCCCGGGCCGCCCTATCTGACGCACACTCGAGGACCGGTTGGGACGCCGCGGATGCTCCGTATTTCCACCACGAAGGCCGTTGCGACGCTCGCCGTGATCCTGATCGGCCTGACGCTCGCCGTGCCGAGCTTCTTCACGGCCGATCAGCGCAAGAATTTCACCGCCTCGCTGCCGTCCTGGTTCCCGACCTGGATCGTGCCGACCCGCGCCATCGTGCTCGGCCTCGACCTCCAGGGCGGCTCGCAGATCGTGCTGGAGGTCGACCGCAACGACCTCGGTCGCACCATGGCGCAAGGGCTGCGCGACGACGTGCGCCAGGCCCTGCGCGAGGCCGGCGTGCAGGCCGATGGCGGCATCCAGCTGCAGCCGCGGGGCGTGCAACTGCGCATCAGCGACGCCGCCAACCGCGCCAAGGCGCTGCCGAAGCTGCAGGCCCTGTCGCAGCCCGTCACCGACGCCACCCTCGGCCAGACCGGCGCCCGCACCCTCGACCTGCGCGAGGAGCCGAACGGCCTGATCCAGCTCACCTACACCGATGCGGGCTTCAACGCCCGGGTGCGCCGGGCGGTCACCCAGGCGATCGAGGTGGTGCGCCGCCGCGTCGACCTCGGCGGCACCACCGAGCCGTCGATCCAGCAGCAGGGCGCCGACCGCATCCTGGTCCAGGTGCCGGGCCTGCAGGATCCGGCCCGCCTGGAGGAACAGCTCGGCAAGACCGCCAAGCTCGAATTCCGCATGCTCGCCGACAGCCCGGCCGGCGACGTCGACATGCTGCCCTCCAAGGACGCCAACGGTCAGAAGGTGCCGGTGGAGCGCCGCGTGATGGCCGACGGCGCCGACCTGACCGACGCCCAGCCGGGCTTCGACCAGAAGTCGAACGAGCCGATCGTCAACTTCAAGTTCAACCTGCGCGGTGCCCAGAAATTCGGCCAGGCGACGAGCGAGAATGTCGGCCGCGCCATGGCGATCGTCCTCGACAACGAGGTCGTCTCGGCGCCCCGCATCCTGCAGCCGATCACCGGCGGCCAGGGCCAGATCTCGGGCCGGTTCACGGTGCAGCAGGCCAACGACCTCTCGGTGCTGCTCCGCGCCGGCGCCCTGCCGGCCAAGCTGACCGTGATCGAGCGCCGCACCGTCGGCCCGGGCCTCGGCCGCGACTCGATCGAGGCCGGCAAGAACGCCACCCTCGTGGCGACCGTGCTCGTCGTGGTGCTGATGTTCGCCGCCTACGGCGTGTTCGGCCTCTTCGCCAACATCGCGCTCCTGGTCCATGTCGGGCTGATCCTCGGCCTGATGTCGGTGCTGGAAGCCACCATGACCCTGCCGGGCATCGCCGGCATCGTGCTCACCATCGGCACCGCGGTCGATTCGAACGTGCTGATCTACGAGCGCGTGCGGGAGGAGGTGCGGGCCGGCCGCTCGATCCCCTCGGCGCTCCAGGCCGGCTTCGACCGCGCCTTCGCGACCATCGTGGATTCCAACTCCACCATGGCGATCGCCGCCGTGATCCTGTTCTTCCTCGGCTCGGGGCCGGTGCGCGGCTTCGCGGTGGTGTTCATCCTCGGCATCCTGACCACGGTCATCACCGCCGTGACCCTGACCCGGATGATGATCGCCCTGTGGTACCAGCGCCTGCGGCCCAAGACCCTGCCGATCTGACGGATTTCTCGCGGGCGGCGAAGCCGCCCGCCTTACGCGCTGCGTCCGCCCGGGGCGCGCCGACACTCCCTTCCGAGACCGACGATGCGCCTCCTCCGCCTCTGGCCCGACGAATCCCACTTCGACTTCATGCGCCTGCGGCGCTTCAGCTTCCCGCTCTCGGCGGTGATCTCGGTCGCCACGGTGGTGCTGTTCCTGCAGATCGGGCTCAATTTCGGCATCGACTTCAAGGGCGGCACCCTCGTCGAGCTGCGGCCGAAGCCGGGCGTCACCTCCGATGTCGGCACGGTGCGCCACACCGCCAACGATTTCGGCTTCGGCGAAACCGAGGTGCAGGAGCTCGGCCAGGGCTCGATCTCGGTCCGCTTCCCGCTCCAGGCCGGCGGCGAGACCGGGCAGACCCTGGTGATGCAGAAGGCGCACGCCGCCTTCGACAAGGACTACGCCTTCGACCGCGTCGAGACCGTCGGCCCCCGCGTCTCGGGCGAGCTGGTGCAGTCGGGGACGATCGGCGTCGTGCTCTCGGTCGTGGCGGTGCTGCTCTACCTGTGGTTCCGGTTCGAGCGTGAGCTGGCCCTCGGCGCCATCGTCGGCACCCTGCACGACATCGTCATCACGGTCGGGCTGTTCGTGATCACCCGGATCGAGTTCAACATGACCTCGATCGCCGCGATCCTCACGATCGTCGGCTACTCGCTCAACGAGACGGTCGTGGTGTTCGACCGGACCCGCGAGCTGATGCGGCGCTACAAGACCATGCCGACCGAGCAGCTGCTCAACCTGTCGATTAACACCACCATGTCGCGCACGGTGATGACCGCGATGTCGACCGCCCTCTCCCTGCTCGCCCTGGTGCTGTTCGGCGGCGAGGCGATCAAGGGCTTCTCGGTGGTGATGCTGGCCGGCGTCGTGATCTGCACCTACTCGGCGATCTTCGTCTCGACTCCGTTCCTGATCTATATCGGGCTCCAGGCGGGCGGCAGCCGCTCGCAGGTGCGCGACCCCTCGACGCTGCCGCAGGCGGCCGAGTAGTGGCGGCGACACCGGACAGCCGCCCGGAGCGGCTCCACGACGGCTTCGTCCCGGGCCGTCACCCGATCGACGCCTATGGCGGCGGGGGCTTCCGCTTTGCCGAGATGTCGCATCGCGGCTCGATCCTGGCGCTGCCCTCCGGCGTCCGGGCCTGGGAGGTGACCGAGCCGGCCGGCATCACGCCGGAGAGCCTGAGCCCCCTCGTGGCCGAGGCCGGTGCGGTCAACCTGCTGCTGCTGGGCACCGGGGCCGAGATCGTGTTCGTGCCCGAATCCCTGCGCCGGTTCCTCAAGGAGGCCGGCATCGGCCTCGACGTGATGCAGACCGGCGCGGCGGCCCGGACCTACAACATCCTGATGGCCGAGAACCGCAAGGTCGCCGCCGCCCTGATCGCCGTGCCCTGAGCCACGTTCCTTGAGGCGACATCCCTGAGCCAAGCGTCTGAGCCAAGCGTCTGAGCCAAGCGTCATGAGCGGCACCGACATCCGGGATCCGGCCTGGGCCTACACCCATTGCGAGGCCCTGGTCCGGGAGGGCGACCCGGACCGCTGGTATGCCAGCCTCTACGCCCCGGTGGAGACGCGGCCCCATCTCCACGCGCTCGCCGCCTTCAGCCTGGAGGTCGCGCGGGTGCGCGAAGCCGTGTCGAGCCCGATGCCGGGCGAACTGCGCCTGCAATGGTGGCGCGACGCGCTCCAGGGCGAGGCGCGCGGGGACGTGCGGGCCCATCCGGTGGCGGCCGCCCTCGACGACACCCTGGTCAAGGCGCGCCTGCCGCGCCAGCCCCTCGTCGACCTGATCGACGCCCGGGTGTTCGACCTCTACGACGACCCGATGCCCTCGATCCGCGACCTCGAAGGCTATTGCGGCGAGACCGCCTCCTGCCTGATCCGCCTCGGCAGCCTGGTCCTGGCGAATGGTTCGGAGCCCGGCGGCGCGGCGGCGGCCGGCCATGCCGGCGTCGCCTACGCGGTGACCGGTCTCCTGCGGGCTTTGCCCTGGCACGCGCGCAGCGGCCAGGTCTACCTGCCGGCGGACGTGCTCGCCGCCCATGGCGTCACCCGCGAGGACATCGTGGCGGGACGCGGCGGCCCAGGATTGCTCGGCGCCTGCGCCGACATGCGCGCCCTGGTGCGCCGCCACCTCGCCGCCTATGCCGACGAGCGGGCGAGCATCGCGAGCGTAGCCGCCCCCGCCTTCCTGCCGGTCGCCCTCGTCGAGGGTTACCTCGCCGCGATGGAGCGGTCGGGCTACGATCCGCTGACCAGCGTGATCGAGGTGCCGAACTGGCGCCGGATCTGGCGGCTGTGGCGGGCGGCGCGGTCGGTCAAGTAGTCTCCACGTCCATTCACGATCCCCTGCGTCATGTATGGACGGCCCCCGGTTCGCAAGGGCTGTCTCTTTTTCACCTCTTCGGGCCCACGAGACCGTACTAGAAATCGTATGCCGTCTTTTTCTTTAAAAAAAAAAAACAAGATGACATCGTCAGATACAT
>NZ_LABZ01000243.1 GCF_001043955.1 Methylobacterium tarhaniae
GCGATGCCATCGGGATTAATCACCTGCGCGGCGTGAACGCGCCGCGCAGGTGATTAATCCCGATGGCATCGCAACTTTTCGCGGTCCCACCGGTTCTCGGCTCCGGATCGGCCGGTCCTTCCTCAGGGAGACATCACGGTGAGCATGGTAACCCCCGCCCCTGTCTCTGCGTCCGGAGCGCCGGATCGACAGCCGTCCCGGCGTGCCCTGCGGGGGCTCGACGCGCTCAACTTCACCCTGGCGGACGTGCGCGACGGGCTCGGGCCCTATCTGGCGATCTACCTCATCGCCGTGCGCGGTCCCGACCAGGGCTGGAACGAGGCGACCACCGGCATGATCATGACGATCGCCGGCATCGCCGGCCTGATCGCCCAGACGCCGGCCGGGGCGCTCATCGACCGGTCGCGGCACAAGCGCGCCATCGTGATCGCCGCGGCCCTCGCCGTGACGCTCAGCTGCCTGGCGCTGCCCTTCATCTCGAACTTCTACGCGGTGGCCGCCACCCAGTCGCTCGCCGGCATCGCCGGGGCGATCTTCCCACCGGCGCTCGCCGCCATCACCCTCGGGGTGGTGGGTCCCAAGCTCTTCTCCAAGCGCATCGGCCGCAACGAGGGCTTCAACCATGCCGGCAACGCCGTCTCGGCGGCGCTCGCCGGGGGACTGGCCTACCTGTTCGGGCCGATCGTGGTGTTCTGGCTGATGGGCGTGCTCGCCGCCCTCTCGATCGGCGCGATGCTGATGGTGCCGGAGGACGCCATCGACAACGACCTCGCCCGCGGCCTCGATTGCGCCGAGGACGAGGCGTGCGAGCAGCCCTCCGGCCTGACGGTGCTGTTCCAGAACAAGTACCTGATGCTGTTCGCGCTGCTCGCGGCGATCTTCCACCTCTCCAACGCCGCGATGCTGACCTCGGTCGGCCAGCTCCTCACCCACCTGTCGGGCAAGGAGAACGCGACCTCGCTGATCGCGATCTGCATCGTGGCCGCGCAATGCGTGATGGTGCCGGTGGCGATGTTCGTCGGCCACAAGGCCGACGCGATCGGGAGAAAACCGATCTTCCTCGCCGCCTTCGGCGTCCTCGCCCTGCGCGGCGTGCTCTACACCTTCTCGAACAACCCGTTCTACCTCGTCGCGGTGCAGCTCCTCGACGGCATCGGCGCCGGCGTCTACGGCGCCCTGTTCCCGATCGTGGTCGCCGACCTGACCCGCGGCACCGGCCGGTTCAACGTCAGCCAGGGTGCGGTCGCGACGGCGCAGGGGCTCGGCGCCTCGTTGAGCGCCACGCTCGCCGGCCTCATCATCGTCTCGGCGGGCTACTCGGCGGCCTTCCTGACGCTGGCCGCCATCGCCGGGCTCGGCTTCGCCCTCTACCTGCTGGTGATGCCGGAGACCCGCGGCTTCGAGCCGGCGCAGGCCGGCACGCCCTCCGGCCCGGCCGGCCGCGCGGCGCTGGCGACCGCCTGAGGGCCGGACCATGACCGGCCCCCTCGCCTTCGCGCATATCGGCGACCTGCACCTGACCGACGGCGAGGCCGAGAACGCCCGCGACTTCGCGTCGGTCGTCGCCCAGCTGAACGAGGTCGACGGGCTCGATTTCGTGTTCCTGCCCGGGGACAACGCCGATCACGGACGGCCAGAGCAATACGCCCTGGTGCGGGCAGGCCTCGACCGGCTGCGCCTGCCGGTCCACGTCATCACCGGCGACCACGATCGGGAGGGCGGCAGCCTCGACGCCTTCCATGCCGGGCTGGGCGTGCCGCGCCTGCCCTACGCCGTCGATGTCCGCGGCGTGCGCTGCCTGTTCCTCGACATGTGCGGGCCGGGCTCGGGCGGGCCGGATTTCCGCCTCGGGCCCGATCAGGTCGCCTGGCTCGCGGCGGAACTCGACGCCGCGCACGGGAGGGACTGCGCCCTGTTCATGCACAGCTACCCCGCCGACCTGCGGGGCGAGGGCGAGGCGGCCCGCGTCGCCGACCTCATCCATCGCGGGCCGGTCCGCCTCGTCGAGATGGGCCACACCCACTACAACGAGCTCGCCAATGACGGCCGCACCATCTACGCGGCGGCCCGCTCGACCGGCCAGATCGAGGAGGGCCCGGTCGGCTACGCGGTCGCTTCCCTCGATAGGGGGGTGGTGAGCTGGCGCTTCAAGGAACTGGCCCGCCCCTGGCCCTTCGTGCTGATCACGAATCCGGCCGACCGGCGCCTCGCCTTCGATGCCGGCCACGCGATCGGCGAGCGGTTCACGGTGCGCGCCCTGGTGCTGGGACCGGCGGAGCGGGTGGAGGTCCGCCTCGACGACGGACCGTGGCAGCCGATGGCGCGGGAGGACGGGGTGCGCTGCCACGCCGCCGCGGTGACGTGGCCGGCGGGGGCTCGGACGATCACCGTCCGGGCGACGGGCCGGGGGGCCGAGGACATCGACGCGATCGAGCCGGCGACGGATTCGGACGGACTGCCGATCTCCCGGGGCATCGGCAGCGACGCGGACGCGCTCGGGGCCTGGCCGGGGCGCGGGCTGCTGGGGACGCAGCTCGGGCCGAACCGCAACGGACGGCAATGGTGAGGGCGAGGCGCGCCGAAACTCCGGAACCGTTCGACGACACGTCTGACGATCTCCCCTTTGCGTCATTCCGGGGCCGCGAAAGCCGAGCCCGGAATCCAGAAACCCAGGTGGACGCGGATGACGCGGACCGCTGTCCGCCCTCTCCTGAACGATCCGCGCTCTGGATTCCGGGCTCCGCTTCGCGGCTCCGGAATGACGGAGAGGGTTGAACGATCCGTCCGATCGACCGAACACCCTCCCGCACCCCTCTCTCCCGTGACGACAGGACTTCTCCCCCCATGGCCGCGCTGACGTTCAGCCCCAACCTCGCGACCTGGGCGATCGCCGCCCTCGCCACGCTCGGCGTGATCGTGCGCCCGTTCTCCTGGCCGGAGGCGATCTGGGCGGTGGCGGGCGCCCTCGCCCTGGTGCTGTTCGGCCTGCTGCCGGCCGGGACCGCCTGGGAGGGCGTGCTCAAGGGCACCGACGTCTACCTCTTCCTCGTCGGCATGATGCTGATGTCCGAGGTCGCCCGGAAGGAGGGCCTGTTCGACTGGCTCGCCGGCATCGCGGTGCGCACCGCCCGGGGCTCGGCGACGCGGCTCTTCACCCTGGTCTACCTCGTCGGCACGGTGGTGACGGTCTTCCTGTCGAACGACGCCTGCGCGGTGGTGCTGACGCCCGCGGTCTACGCCGCCACCCGCGCGGCGAAGGTCGAGAATCCCCTGCCCTACCTGTTCATCTGCGCCTTCATCGCCAACGCCGCCTCGTTCGTGCTGCCGATCTCGAATCCGGCGAACCTCGTCGTGTTCGCCGAGCACATGCCGCCGCTGACCCGCTGGCTCGCCCTGTTCGGCCTGCCGTCTCTGCTCGCCATCCTGGCGACCTACCTCGTGCTGCGCCTTACCCAGAACGGGATCCTGCGCCGGCAGACGGTCGCCACCGCGGTCGAGACGGCGACCCTGTCCCGCACGGGAATCGTCGCGGGCCTCGGCATCGTGGCGACCGGGGCGGTGCTGATCGGCGCCTCGGCGCTCGGGCGCGACCTCGGCCTGCCGACCTTCGTCGCCGGCCTCGCCACCACCCTCATCGTGCTGGCGCTCCGCCGCGGCAGCGGCGCCGTCGAGGTGGCGAAGGACGTGTCCTGGAGCGTGCTGCCCCTGGTCGCCGGCCTGTTCGTGCTCGTCGAGGCGCTGGAGAAGACCGGCGTCCTGGCGATGATCGCCGATGCCCTGAAGCAGGCCGCCACCGCCGCCCCCGCCGAGACCG
>NZ_LABZ01000244.1 GCF_001043955.1 Methylobacterium tarhaniae
GGATGCCGGCGGGTCTCGTCAAGCCTGGGTCGCTGGTTGCGACCGCATCACGCCAGGCAGAGCCTGATGTGATTTGGTGGAGCTAAGCGGGATCGAACCGCTGACCTCCTGCATGCCATGCAGGCGCTCTCCCAGCTGAGCTATAGCCCCACGCTGCAGGACGTATGGGATCCGTCCCGGAACCGGCCGATGCCCTCGGGGAGGGCGTCGCCGGTGAGCGGCGGTATATGAGGGTGTGGCGCCGGACACAAGCCCTCGGGGCGGGTCTTCGCGAAGTTTTCGTGACTGTCGCGAATTCCGCTGGTGCATCAGAGGGTTGAGACGACAGCAGCCCGATGCCGCCGTCGCCCGCCCTCGAGGATCAGGATTCCTCGTCGCTCTCGATGTCGCCGTCGATGAAGTCGGAGACGTCGTCGCCGCCTTCCTCGTCCTCCTCCAGGAAGGTGTCGTCCTCGCCGCCGGCATCGCCCACATCGGCGTCGTCGTCGACCGACACGTCGGCGCCGTCCTCGGCAGCCTCGACCTCGTCGAGGGAGACCATCTCGGGGGCGCCGGCCTCCTCCTCGGTCTCTTCCTCGCGCGGGGCGCGGTTGGTGATCGCCGGGGCGGGGACGCGGGTGGAGGTGAGGGCGGCGACCTGGTAGACCGTGCCGCATTTCGGGCACACGGCAGGGTCCCTGCTGAGGTCGTAGAACTTCGCGCCGCAGCTCATGCACTGGCGCTTCAAGCCGAGTTCCGGTCTGGCCACGGTAGTCACGTTCCTGTCGATGTCGGTAAGAGTGGGTCCGGTTAGTCGCGCCCGCCAGCCCTGTCAAATACCCGTGGGGCCGGCGGATGACGCGGCGATGCCCGCGTGGTAACGACCCGGCCGTTTTCCCGCGCTTCTTTCGCGATTCTCGAGAACCAGGCCGTCTGCCCGTGTCGCACGATTCCACTCCGTCCCCGATCACCGCCCAGGCCGGGACGGCCCTGCGGGGCCGGCTGCGGCCGCCCGGCGACAAGTCGATCTCGCACCGGGCGATCATCCTCGGCCTGCTCAGCCTCGGCGAGACCCGGATCTCGGGCCTGCTGGAGGGCGACGACGTGCTGCGCACCGCCGCCGCCGCGAAGGCCCTCGGCGCCGGGATCGACCGGGACGGGGAGGGGCGCTGGCGGGTGCGCGGCGTCGGCGTCGGCGGCCTCTCCGATCCGGCCGGCGTGCTCGATTTCGGCAATGCCGGCACCGGCTCGCGGCTGATGATGGGCGTGGTCGGCGGCCACCCGGTCACCGCGACCTTCGACGGCGACGCCTCGCTCCGCAAGCGGCCGATGCGCCGGATCCTCGATCCGCTGGTGCAGATGGGCGTCACGGTGGTGGAGCAGGCCGAGGGCGGCCGGGTGCCGCTCACCCTGCGCGGCCCCCGCGAGGCGGTGCCGATCACCTATGAGAGCCCGGTCGCCTCGGCGCAGGTGAAGTCGGCGGTGCTGCTCGCCGGGCTCAACGCCCCGGGCACCACCACGGTGATCGAGGCGGCCGCCACCCGCGACCACACCGAGCGGATGCTGCGCCTGTTCGGCGCCACCGTCGCGGTCGAGGCGATCGGACCCGGCGGCCATGGCCGGCGCATCGCGCTCACCGGCCAGCCGACCCTGAACGCCACCGACGTGGTGGTGCCGGCCGATCCGTCCTCGGCGGCCTTCGCCCTCGTCGCCGGCCTGGTCGTGCCCGGTTCCGAGGTGGTGATCGAGGGGGTGATGATGAATCCCCTGCGTACCGGTCTCCTCACCACGCTCCTGGAGATGGGCGGCGACATCGAGCGGCTGAACGAGCGGGAGGAGGGCGGCGAGACCGTCGCCGACCTGCGGGTGCGCCACAGCCGCCTCAAGGGCGTCGCGGTGCCGCCCGAGCGCGCGCCGGCGATGATCGACGAATACCCCGTCCTCGCGGTGGCGGCGGCTTGCGCCGACGGCACCACCCGGATGCAGGGCCTGCACGAGCTGCGCGTCAAGGAATCCGACCGTCTCGCCGCGGTGGCGGCAGGGCTCAAGGCGAACGGCGTCTCCCACGTCGTCGAGGGCGACGACCTGATCGTCCACGGCAACGGGTCCGCGCCCGCCGGCGGCGGCACGGTCGAGACCCATCTCGACCACCGCATCGCGATGGCGTTCCTGGTCCTCGGGATGGTCGCCCGGGCGCCGGTGACCGTCGATGACGGCGCGATGATCGCGACGAGCTACCCGGCCTTCCTCACCGACATGCGGGCGCTCGGCGCCGCGCTCGACGCGTGAGGGTCGCGATGGTCATCGCGATCGACGGCCCGGCGGCCTCCGGCAAGGGCACGCTGGCCAAGCGCCTGGCGGCCCATTACCGCCTGCCGCACCTCGATACCGGCCTGCTCTACCGGGCCGTGGCGCTGACGCTGCTCGATGCCGGGCAGGACCTCGCCGACGAGGCTGCGGCCGCCGCCGCCGCGCAGGACCTCGCGCCGGGCTTCCTGGCCGATCCGCGCCTGCGCGGCAGCGCCATGGGCGAGGCGGCGTCGATCGTCTCGGCGCAACCGGCGGTCCGCGCCGCCCTCCTCGACTGGCAGCGCCGCTTCGCCGGCTCGGCCGAGGGCGCGGTGCTCGACGGGCGCGACATCGGCACCGTGGTCTGCCCGGACGCCGCCGTGAAGCTGTTCGTCACGGCCTCGGCCGAGGAGCGCGCCCGCCGCCGCCACCGCGAACTCGACGGACGGGGCGAGCAGGTGGCCTACGAGGCGGTGCTGGCCGACATCCTGCGCCGCGACGCCCGCGACGCCGACCGCAGCGCGGCGCCCCTGCGGGTGGCCGAGGACGCGGTGGTACTCGACACCACGGCCCTCGACGCCGACGCCGCCTTCCGGGCCGCCACCGACGTGGTCGACCGGCGCGGCAGGGCGCGGGACTGAGCGCCGGACCTTCTCCTCACTTCCACCTGACACCGCTGCGCCACGAAGCCGTGGCAGATCGTCTCGCTATCGCGCGCCTTCCGGCGCGCCCTCCACTCCGGACCTCCGCCTCCCATGATCCGCCTCGACAAGATCGCCAAGCAGAACGGCAACCAGCTCCTCTTCATCGAGGCCTCGGCGGCGCTGCAGCGCGGCGAGAAGGTCGGGCTCGTCGGTCCCAACGGGGCCGGCAAGACCACGCTGTTCCGGATGATCACCGGCGAGGAGCAGCCCGACGAGGGCCAGGTCTCGGCCGATCGCGGCATCACCATCGGCTATTTCAGCCAGGATGTCGGCGAGATGGCCGGCCGCTCCGTGCTGTCCGAGGTGATGGACGGTGCCGGCCCGGTGAGCGAGATCGCGGCGGAGCTGCGCGAGATCGAGACGGCGCTCGCCGATCCCGACCGGGCCGACGAGATGGAGGCCCTGGTCGAGCGCTATGGCGAGGTGCAGGGCCGGTTCGAGGAGCTCGGCGGCTACGCCCTGGAGGGCCGCGCGCACGAGGTGCTGGCGGGCCTGAGCTTTTCCCCTGAGATGATCGAGGGCGATGTCGGCGCGCTCTCGGGCGGCTGGAAGATGCGCGTCGCGCTCGCCCGCATCCTGCTGATGAACCCCGACGTGATGCTGCTCGACGAGCCGAGCAACCACCTCGACCTCGAGAGCCTGATCTGGCTCGAGGACTTCCTCAAGGGCTTCGACGGCGCCCTCCTGATGACCTCGCACGACCGGGCCTTCATGAACCGGATCGTCGGCAAGATCATCGAGATCGACGCCGGCTCGCTCACCACCTATTCGGGCGATTACACCTTCTACGAGCAGCAGCGGGCGCAGAACGAGGCGCAGCAGCAGGCGCAGTTCGAGCGCCAGCAGGCGATGCTGGCGAAGGAGATCAAGTTCATCGAGCGCTTCAAGGCGCGGGCCTCGCACGCCGCCCAGGTGCAGAGCCGGGTGAAGAAGCTCGACAAGATCGAACGCGTCGAGCCGCCCCGCCGCCGCCAGAGCGTCGCCTTCGACTTCCCCGCCGCCCCCCGCTCGGGCGACGACGTGATCAGCCTGAAATCCGTGCGCAAGAGCTACGGCAGCCGCACGATCTACGACGGGCTCGATTTCGGCATCCGCCGCAAGGAGCGCTGGTGCGTGATGGGCGTCAACGGCGCCGGCAAGTCGACGCTGCTCAAGCTCGCCACCGGCACCACCGCGCCGGATGCGGGAAGCGTGACGATCGGCGCCAGCGTGAAGCTCGGCTACTTCGCCCAGCACGCCATGGACACCCTCGACGGCGAGCGCACGGTGTTCGAGTTCCTGGAGGATTCCTTCCCGCAGGCGGGGCAGGGGTCGCTGCGCACGCTCGCCGGCTGCTTCGGCTTCTCGGGCGACGACGTCGAGAAGCGCTGCCGGGTGCTCTCGGGCGGCGAGAAGGCCCGGCTCGCCATGGCCAGGATGCTCTACGATCCGCCGAACTTCCTCGTCCTCGACGAGCCGACCAACCACCTCGACGTCGGCACCAAGGACATGCTGATCGCCGCGCTCGCCCAGTACGAGGGCACGATGCTGTTCGTCTCGCACGACCGGCACTTCCTCGCCGCCCTGTCGAACCGGGTGCTGGAACTGACGCCCGACGGCATCCATCAGTATGGCGGCGGCTACTCGGAATATGTCGAGAAGACCGGGCGCGAGGCGCCGGGCTTGCGGCACTGACCGGCTTCGGTCACGCGCCCCTCAGCATCGGCGCCACCGCCTCCGCCGCCACCGGCCGGCTGATGAGGTAGCCCTGCACCTCGGTGCAGCCCGCCCCGCGCAAGTGGGCCAGCTGCTCCTCGGTCTCGACGCCCTCGGCGGTGGTGGTCATGCCCATGCTGTCGGCGAGCGTCGTCACCGCCCGCACGATGGCGAGCGCGTCGGGACGCACCGAGAGGTCGGCCACGAAGGCGCGGTCGATCTTGATCTTGTCGAACGGGAAGGCCCGCAGGTAGCCGAGCGACGAGTAGCCGGTACCGAAATCGTCCATGGCGATGCGCACCCCGAGCCCTTTGAGCCGGTGCAGGATGGCGAGCGTCGAGGCGTCCTCCTGCAGCAGCACGCCCTCGGTGATCTCGAGTTCGAGCCGGTGCGGATCGAGATTCGCCTCGCGCAGGGCCGCGATCACGGTGGCGTCGATGTCGCCGCTGCGGAACTGCACCGGCGAGAGGTTGACCGAGACCCGGAGGGCTTGCGGCCACCGTGCCGCCTCGCGGCAGGCCTGGCGCAGGACCCATTCGCCCAGCGGCACGATCATGCCGGTCTCCTCCGCGACCGGCACGAAGGCGGCGGGGCTCACCACGCCGCGGGCCGGGTGGTGCCAGCGCACCAGGGCCTCGAAGCCGGCGATCCGGTTGGCCGCGAGGCCGAGGAACGGCTGGAACGCGAGGGCGAATTGCTGCTCGGCGAGCGCCGTCCGCAGATCGAGCTCGACGCCGCGCCGGGTCTGGATCGCCACGTCCATGGCGGGCTCGAAGAAGCGGTGGATGCCCCGCCCCTCGGCCTTGGCGCGGTAGAGCGCCATGTCGGCGGCCCGCAGCAGGCCTTCCGGATCCTGCCCGTCGGTCGGCGTGAGCGCGATGCCGGCGCTGAGGCCCACGGCGATGCGCTTGCCGTCGATCTCGTAGTCGCGCGCGACCGCCTCGATCAGCCGGCCGGCGAGGCGCCCGGCCCGGAAGCGCGTGGTCGGCCGCAGAACAAGGGCGAACTCGTCGCCGCCGAGGCGGGCCAGGATCGCGAGCCCGCCCTCCGCCTCGTTCCGGATCACGGCATTCAGCCGGGCGGTCACCTGGCACAGCAGCTTGTCGCCGACGGCGTGGCCGAGGGTGTCGTTGACGGCCTTGAAGCGGTCGAGGTCGAGGCACAGGACCGCCGTGACCCCGCCGCCGCGCGCCAGCGCCTCGGCCAGGCCCTCGTGCAGCAGGGCACGGTTGGGCAGGCCGGTCAGCGCGTCGTGACGGGCCATGTGGACGATCTGAGCCTCGGCCCGCTTGGCCGCCGTGACGTCCTCGTGCACCGTCACGAAGCCGCCCTCCGGGGCCGGTGCGTAGGTCACGGCGATGACCCGACCGTCGGCCAGGGTCTGGTCGAGGCGGTAGCGGGTGCGGCTGGCCAGCCGCTCGGACACCTGCCGCCAGGCCTCCTCCGGCGTGAGCCCCGGGAAGTTGCCGGCCTCGGTGCGTCGGTGGATCAGCTCCTCCGCGGTAATGCCCGGATGCACGGTCTCGGGCGACAGGCCGTAGAGGTCGAGGAACTGCCGGTTCACGACGGTGACCCGGTGCGCGGCGTCGAACAGGACGAGGCCGTGCGACATGTGGGTCAGCGCGTGGTCGAGGCGGCTCTTCTGCTCGGCCAGCTTCGCGTCGGCCCGCGCCCGATCGGTCGCATCCTCGTGGAGCACCAGGGTGCTGCCGTCGGGAAGCGGCGCGATGGTGGTCGTGAGCAGGACGCCGCCCGGCAAATGCCGCTCGCGTCGCAGCCGGATCCGCTGCGCGATGCGCGCGGAGACGAAGGCCCAGGCCTCGTCGGGACTCAGGTGCGGGAAGTTGCCGGTGCCGGCGCTGGCGCGGACCATCTGCTCGAGCGGTGTGCCGAGGCGCATCAGGTCGGGCGGCAGCCCGAAGAGCTCGCCGAGCCGATCGTTCACGGCGATCAGCCGCAGGTCGGCGTCGAACAGGCTGACGCCGATGGGCATGCTCGCCACCACCGCCTCGAAGCGTCGCGTCAGCGCCTCCAGGCCTCGCGCCGCGTCGACCTGCGCGACTGCCGGCACGGACAGCTCGGCGCAGCATCCGCGCCAGCCCGCGACGGTCCCGTCCGCCGCGAGGCGGGGCGCCCCGCCGAACCGGAACCACCGGGTGCGCCCGTCGCGGTGCCGGTGCGGCAGGACCACGTCCCGGAACGCCTGCCGGCCCCGGAGCGGGGCATCGTCGCCCGCGCCGTGACCGGACAGCCCCGGCCAGGCCCGGCCGATCGGTTCGGCCTCGCCGGTCAGGGCCTCGTAGCGTCCGCGCATCTCGGTCAGCCGCAGCTCCGCGTCGGTCGCCCAGACCCAATCGGCGGCGAAGGTGTCGAGATCGTCGGGCAGCATCGCACGGTCTTCTTCTGGCCGACGGAAAGTCTCACAACTTCACTGCGATTTCGTTTCCCGGATTGCAGGAGCGGCAGACCCGCTACCTGCGGTAAGGGCGGGTGCGCGGACGAGATTTCCCCGGCCATCCGGAGGACGCGCTGCGTCGGGGCTCCCCGGCCTCAGGCGCATGCGCCGTCACGTCCCCCGCGGCTTCGCCCGCCGGGTCGGCGGGGCGGTGGTCGGGTCCTCGGGCCAGGGGTGGCGGGGATACTGGCCGCGCATGTCGGCCCGGACCGCGGCCCAGGAACCGCGCCAGAAGCCCGGCAGGTCGCGGGTGATCTGGATCGGGCGCTGGGCCGGCGAGAGCAGGTGGAGCACCAGCGGCACGCGCCCGCCGCCGATGGTCGGGTGGCGGGTGAGGCCGAACAGCTCCTGCACCCGCACGGCGAGGACGGGGCCGCCCTCGGCGGCGTAGTCGACCGGGATGCGCGAGCCGGTCGGGACCTCGATATGGGTCGGTGCCTCGGCATCGAGGCGGGCCCGGAGGTTCCAGGGCACGAGGTCGTGCAGGGCCTCGGAGAGGCGGTCGGCACCGATCTCGTCGAGGCGGGTGAGGCCGGTCAGGTGCGGCCCGAGCCAGTCGGGCAGGGTCTCGGCGAGGTGGGAATCCGAGAGGTCGGGCCAGGGCTCGCCCTCGGCCGCGCGCAGGAACATCACCCGCTCGCGCCATTGCTGCGCCGCCTTCGACCAGGGCAGGACGGCGACCCCGAGGGAGGCGAGGCCGCGGGCGAGGATCGCGGCGCTGTCCGCGTCGGGCGGGACCGGCAGGATCCGCTCGGCCAGCGCGACGGCGCCGAGGCGGCGCTGGGCCCGGGCGCGCAGCGCTCCGGCCTCGGGGTCGAACTCGACCCGGGTGCGGGCCTCGATGCGGTCGGCGAACAGGGCCTCGATGGCGGGAAGCGCGATCGGGGCCGCGGCGAGGATGCGCGAGGACGAGGCCTTGCCGACGATCTCGGCCACCGCCAGGAACGGCTCGCGGGCGAGGCCGGCGGCGGGATCGAGGGCGGCGCCCCGGCCATTGGCCAGGACGTACTCGCCGGGCCTGCCGCGCGCCCGGGCGATCCGGTCCGGATAGGCCAGCGCCAGGAGCGTGCCGGTGTCGGGCGTTCCGGCGGGGCGGGCGGCCTCGACCATCGCCACCGCCATCCTGGCCCAGCCGGCGGCGAGGCGGCGCATGTCCTCGGCCCGTCCCGAGCGGTCGCGGCGATAGCGCTCGACCCGGTCGGCGAGGTCGACGGCGTCGCCGCCGAGGCCGCGCTCCACCAGCACGGCCGCCACGTCGGCGGCGGCCCGCGCCGCCTCGCGGCCGCTTTCGGCGGCGCTCACCACCATGCGGGCGAGGCGCGGCGGCAGGGGGAGGGCGCGCAGGGCGCGGCCGGCGGCCGTCAGGCGTCCGTCACCGTCGAGGGCGTCGAGGCCGGCCAGCAGCGCCCGGGCCTCGGCGAGCGCCGGAGCCGGGGGCGGGTCGAGGAAGGGCAGGGTGGTCGGGTCGGCGACGCCCCAGGCGGCGCAATCGAGCACCAGCCCGGCGAGGTCGGCGGCGAGGATCTCGGGCCGGGTGAAGGGCTCGAGCGCGCCGGTGGCCGCCTCCGCCCACAGCCGGTAGCAGATCCCGGCCTGGGTGCGGCCGGCGCGGCCCCGGCGCTGGTCGACGGAGGCGCGGGAGGCGCGCTGGGTGACGAGGCGGGTCAACCCGAGATCCGGCTCGTAGACCGGCACCCGGGCGAGGCCCGAATCGACCACCACCCGCACCCCCTCGATGGTGAGCGAGGTCTCGGCGATGGAGGTGGCGAGCACCACCTTGCGGCGCCCCGCCGGGCTCGGCCGCACCGCCCGGTCCTGCTCCGCCCGGTCGAGGGCGCCGTAGAGCGGGGCGAGGTCGATGTCGGGGAGCTCGGTCAGGCGCTCGCGCAGGCGCTCCTCGGTGCGGCGGATCTCGGCCTGTCCCGGCAGGAAGGCGAGGACCGAGCCGGGCTCGGCCCGCAGCGCCCGCATCACCGCGTCGGTCACCGCGTCCTCGATGCGCGCCTGCGGGTCGCGGTCGAGGTAGCGGGTCTCGACCGGGAAGGCCCGGCCCTCGGACAGGATCACCGGGGCGTCCCCCATCAGGGCGGAGACGCGGGCGCCGTCGATCGTCGCCGACATCGCCAGCAGGCGCAGGTCCTCGCGCAGCGCTCCTTGCGCGTCGAGGGCGAGCGCCAGGCCGAGATCGGCGTCGAGGGAGCGCTCGTGGAACTCGTCGAACAGCACCGCGGCGATGCCGGCGAGTTCGGGATCGTCGAGGATCATGCGGGCGAAGACGCCCTCGGTGACGACCTCGATCCGGGTGCGGGCCGACACCTTCGAGCCGAGGCGCACCCGCAGGCCCACCGTCTCGCCGACCGCCTCGCCCAGGGTCGCGGCCATGCGCTCGGCGGCGGCCCGGGCGGCGAGGCGGCGCGGCTCCAGGAGGATGACGCGGCGGTCGCCGCGCCAGGGCGCCCCCAGAAGGGCGAGCGGCACCCGGGTGGTCTTGCCGGCCCCCGGCGGCGCCACCAGAACCGCGTTGGGGCGGCCGCCCGCCGCGGGGGCGGCGAGGGCCGCCGCGAGGTCGCCGAGGACGGCATCGATCGGCAGGGAAGGGACGGAAGGCATGGCCGCCGGGATGGCGGAGGCGGTCCGCCGGCGCAAGCCCGGACCGCGGGCGCGCAGGGACGGCAAGGAGCGCCTTCCCCGAGAGACCGGCCCGCCGAGGATGTTTTCCCGATGATTTCCCATACCGCAGCGGAACCGGGCGCGAGGCGGGCCATTGACGCACAGGTTGGCCGAGGGGGCCAACGCCCGGAGAAGACCTCGATGAAGTCCCTGACCCTGGCCCTGGCGGCGAGCGTGCTGCTGGGCGGTCTCGCCCTGACTCCGGCCTCGGCTGCCGTGACCGGCCCCGCTCCGGCCGTCGCCGGCCACGAGTCGACCGTCGAGCACGTCGCCATGCGCCGCCACCACCATTACCGCCACATGAAGCGGCACGATCGCCACATGCGCCGGCACATGCGCCGCAACCACATGCGGGCCGGCGACCCGAACGCCCGCAACCCGTCGCGCCCGGGCTACCAGCAGCAGCGCGGCAACACATCGGGCGGTCCCCGCTACTGATGTCCGATCGCGGGCGCGGGGACCCCGCCCGCGACCCCGCGTCCCTTCTGCATCCGGGGTTCCCCGGAGACGCGAGGAGGGACGCGCCACAAGGCTTGCGCGGGCGAGCGCGCCGGGCCAAGGGAAGCCGGAGCCAAGGGAAGCCGGAGGAAGGAAGCCGGACCGGCACCCCTCGAACCTGAGAGCCCGCCCGTGATCGACACTCTCCTGCCGCGCGGGGCCGCCCGCCGATGAGCCTCGCCTCCGTCAAGGCCGACCTCGCCGCGCGCGCCCCCGATCTCACCGTGCTCGAGACCGAGGCGAGCTCGGCCACCGTGGCCCTGGCCGCGGCTGCCCACGGCGTCGAGCCGGCCCGCATCGCCAAGACCCTGTCGCTGCGCCTCGGCGAGCGCGTCGTGCTGCTGGTCGCCCGGGGCGATGCCCGCCTCGACAACCGCAAGGTCAAGGCCGCCTTCGGGGTCAAGCCCCGGATGCTGGGCGCGGAGGAGGTGGAGGCGCTCACCGGCCATCCCGTCGGCGGCGTCTGCCCGTTCGGCCTCGCCACCCCGCTCCCGGTCTATTGCGACGTGAGCCTGAAGGCTTTCGACGAAGTGGTGCCGGCGGCGGGCTCGCCCCACAGCGCCGTGCGGATCGCCCCGGAGCGCATGGCGGCGCTGACCGGAGCGGAGTGGGTCGACGTCTGCCAGCCGCCGGCCGAGGCCGGGGTGAATGCCGCCGGCGAGACCGTGGGGGCCTGACCGCGCGCGAAAACACCGGGCGGCTGTGGACCGGGCGTCATCGACAATCGGGACGCCCGAGACCTAGCTGTCACGGAGCCTTCAAGCGGCCGGGCCAGAAGGCCTCTCCCGCCCCCGCCAGGGATCGTCCCTTGATCTTCGTCCATCAGCCGAATGCCTGCGCCAGCACCGGTCAGCCGCTCCTCGAGCGGCGCCTGCTCGAGATGTCGGAGCCGATCCCGCCGGACGCGCTCTGGATCGACCTGATCGAGCCCACCCGCCAGGAGGACCACAAGGTCGAGGCGTATCTGGGCATCTCGATTCCGACCCGGGAGGAGATGCAGGACATCGAGCCCTCGGAGCTGCTCTACGTCGAGAACGGCGCCCGCTACATGACCGGGCGGCTGCTGTGCCGGGTCGATACCGACGACGCGATGCTCACCGGCGTCACCTTCATCCTGCGCGACAACAAGCTCGCCACGGTGCGCTACGACGATCCGCAGGCGTTCCGGATGTTCGTGCACCGTGCCGCACGGCCGGCCGGGGTGATGCTGACCGGCGAGGCGATCCTGGCCGGCCTGATCGAGACCGTGATCGACCGCGCCGCCGACGTGCTCCAGCTCCAGGGCGAGCGGATCGACCGGCTCTCGCGCCTGATCTTCGCCGAGCATGCCGACCCGAGCGCCCGCAACGCCGAATTGCAGAACACCCTGCGGGCCCTGGGACGCCACAACGAGTTGCTGTCGCAGCAGCGCGAGAGCCTGGTCTCGGTCGAGCGCATCCTGCTCTCGCTCTCGGCGAGCTACCGGGCCAGCAAGGCGCCGCGGGAGATCCGCGAGGAAGTCCGCTCCACCCTGCGCGACCTGCAGTCGCTCGAGGAGCATGCGAGCTTCCTCTCGGGCAAGATCCAGTTCCTGCTCGACGCCACCCTCGGCCTCGTCAACCTCGAGCAGAACAACATCATCAAGCTGTTCTCGGTCATGGCGGTGGTGTTCATGCCGCCGACCCTGATCGCCTCGATGTACGGCATGAACTTCAAGGTGATGCCGGAACTCGACTGGGGCTTCGGCTACCCGATGGCGGTGGTGATGATGGTGGTGGCGGCGATCCTGCCCTACGCCTTCTTCCGCTGGAAGCGCTGGCTGTGACGGACTGACGGCGTGATACACTGAACCATGTGCGGCCGCTTCTTCGTCACCTCCTCGCCCGAGACCTTCCGGGAGACCTACGGCTACGCCGAGCAGCCGAACTTCCCGGCCCGCCACAACGTGGCGCCGACCCAGCCGGTGGCGGTCGTCACCGCCGAGCACGGGCGGCGGCGCTTCGTACTGATGCGGTGGGGCTTCCTGCCGGCCTGGGTCAAGGATCCGGACGATTTCCCCCTCGTCATCAACGCCCGGATCGAGACCGCGGCGGAGAAGCCGAGCTTCCGCAATGCCCTGCGCTACCGGCGCTGCATCGTTCTCGCGGACGGCTTCTACGAGTGGCGCCGCGGCGGGCCCCGCGGCCAGCCGCCTTACGCGATCCGCCGGGCCGACGGCCGCCCGATGGCGCTCGCCGGCCTGTGGGAGACCTGGAGCAGCCGCGACGGCTCGGAGATCGACACCGCCGCGATCGTCACCTGCGGCGCCAACGGGCTCCTCGCCGGGATCCACGAGCGCATGCCGGCGATCCTGTCGCCGGAGGGGGTCGATCGCTGGCTCGACCTGCGCGACGTCGATGCGGGGGCGGCGGCCGCCCTGTGCCGGCCGGCGCCGGAGGAATGGCTGGACCTCGCGCCGGCGAGCCGGCGGGTCAACGACGTGCGCAACGACGAGTCCGGGCTGCTGCGGCCGGACGAGGAAGCCCCGGCGCCGCCACCGCCGGAGCGGCCGAACGAGGCGCAGGGGTCGTTGTTCTAGGATCGCGTCACGTCCCGGCAGGCACCCGCCACGGCTCCTCGGCCGCCACCCTGGCCTCGAAGGCCGCGATGGCCTCGGCGTGCTCCAGGGTCAGCGCCACGTCGTCCAGGCCCTCGACGAGGCAGCGCTTCTTGAACGGATCGATCTCGAAGGGGAGCGCGTCCCCGTCCGGGCCGGTCACGGTCTGGGCCGGCAGGTCGACCGTGACGGCGGCGCCGGGCGATGCCGCGAGGCGTGCGCGCAGAGCCGCCACCGTCTGCTCCGGCAGGGTCACGGTCAGGAGCCCGTTCTTGGCCGCGTTCGAGGCGAAGATGTCGCCGAAGCTCGGGGCGATGACGCAGCGGATGCCGCCATCGACCAGGGCGTAGACGGCTCCCTCCCGGGACGAGCCGCAGCCGAAATTGCGATCGGCCACCAGGATGCCGGCGCCCCTGTAAGCCGGCGCGTCGAGGGGATAGTCCTCGCTCCGGCGGCGCTCGTCGTGGAACAGGAAGTTGCCGTAGCCGGCTTTGCGCGGCTTCTTCAGGAAGCGGGCCGGCAGGATCTGGTCGGTGTCGATGTTGGCCACGTCGAGCGGGGCCGCGACGGCGCTGAGAGTCGTGAAGGGCTGCATGTCAGCGGTTCCCGAGCCGGCGGATATCGGTGAGGCGGCCGGTGACGGCGGCGGCCGCCGCCATGGCAGGGCTCATCAGGTGGGTGCGGGCGTTCGGGCCCTGGCGGCCGGGGAAGTTGCGGTTGGTGGTGGAGGCGCAGCGCTCGCCCGCCGGCACGAGGTCGCCGTTGATGCCGACGCACATCGAGCAGCCCGGCTCGCCCCATTCGAGGCCGGCCTCGCGAAACACCTGGTCGAGCCCCTCCGCCTCGGCCTGGCGCCGCACCGGGCCGGAGCCCGGCACGACGAGGCCGGGAACCCGCGCCTTCTGGCCGCGCAGGACCGTCGCGGCGGCGCGCAGGTCCTCGATGCGCGAATTGGTGCAGGAGCCGATGAACACCCGGTCGATCGCGACCGATTCGAGCGGCGTGCCGGGGGTGAGGCCCATATAGTCGAGCATCGCCCGCATCTGGCCGGCCTTGGTGGCATCGGGCTCGGCGCCCGGATCCGGCACCGCGGCAGTGACCGGCAGGGCCGTCTCGGGGCTGGTGCCCCAGGTGACGGCCGGGGCGATGGCCGCCGCGTCGAGCGTGACCTCGCGGTCGAACCGGGCGCCCTCGTCGCTGGGGAGTTGCCGCCAGGCCGCCACCGCCTGCTCGAACACGGCGCCCTTCGGGGCGTAGGGCCGGCCTTCGAGGAACGCGAAGGTGGTGTCGTCGGGGGCGATCATGCCGGCCCGCGCGCCGGCCTCGATCGACATGTTGCAGATGGTGAGTCGCCCCTCCATCGACAGGCCGCGGATGGCGCTGCCGGCATATTCGAGCACGTGCCCGACCGCGCCGCCGGCGCCGACACCTGCGATGATCGCCAGGATCACGTCCTTGGCGGTGACGTGCGGGCCGAGCACGCCGTCGATGCCGACCCGCAGCGTCTTCGGCCGGCGCTGCCACAGCGCCTGCGTCGCGAGGACATGCGCCACTTCCGTCGCCCCGATCCCGAAGCCGAGCGCCCCGAAGGCGCCGTGGGTCGAGGTGTGGGAATCGCCGCAGACGATGGTGAGGCCCGGCAGCGTCAGACCTTGTTCCGGCGCCAGCACGTGGACGATGCCCTGAGCCCGGTCATCGAGGCCGAAATGCCGGATGCCGTGCCGGCCGGCATTGTCGGCGAGCGTCGCGACCATGTTGGCGATCTCGGGATCCGGGATCGGTCCGTCGCGGTCGCGGGAGGGGACGTAATGGTCGGCCACCGCGAAGGTCAGCTCCGGCCGTCGGATGTTTCGACCGGCATGGTCGAGCATCCCGAAGGCATGGAACGAGCCCTCGTGCAGCAGGTGCCGGTCGATGGCGAGGAGCGCCTGCCCGTCGGGCCGTGTCGCCATGACGTGGGCGTCCCAGACCTTGTCGAGGAGGGTGCGGGGTTGCGGGGTCATCGGGCGTCCTCCGCCGTGTTCATTGATATGGGATCGCGAGAAGAGGGTTGGATGTGGTCCGGCGTTGGTGTTTTAGCGAGACCGGGAAGACAAATTTGGGGCCTCGAATAGATCTTCTGCTTCTAGGCAAAGCGCGTTCCCCTCTCCCACACGGGAGAGGGGTTAGGGCTGAGGGTGGAGACGGTTCCGTAAAACGACTGAACCGTCCCGCTGCCAGCACGACGGCTCCCGCTTTACACTGAACCGTAGCACCCTCGTGCGATCTTTGATCGCCCCTACCCCTCTCCGGGCGATACCTGTTGAAGCGGCTTGCGCGGCGGGCCTTGAGCCATCGCCCCCGCCGCCTGCCCGGCGATACGCCCGAGCGCCACGGCCGCCAGCAGCCCGTTGCCCGAGAGATACCCGCCCGGCCCGGTCCCGGAGACGCCGCAAGCCGCGCCGCCCGCCGCGAACAGGTTCGGGATCGGCGTGCCGCCTTGCGTCAGAACCCGCGCCTCGTCGTCGACCACGAGGCCGCCTTGGGTGTGGAACAGGGCCCCGGTCACCCGCACCGCCCGGTAGGGCGCCGTCAGCGCCGGCACGCCCGCGAAGGAGCGGCCGAACCCGTCCCGTCCACCCGCGGCCTTCAGCGCCTCGACCTCCGCCAGCGTCTCGGCCAGGGCCGCCTCCGGCAGGTGCAGCCGCGCCGCCAGCTCCGCGACATTGTCCGCAGCGATGATCGCCCCGACGCTCTCGGCCCGGCGGAAATCCTCGAACTGGCGGGCGATCGCCGCGATGCGTTCGTCGAACACCGTCACGGCGAGGCCGTCGGGCTGGCGCAGGACTTCCGCCGCCTGCTCGGAATAGCCCTTGCTCTCGTTCGAGAACCGGCGCCCCTCCGCGTTCACCTGGAACCCGCCCTCGGTGATCGTGGCCCAGGTGATCAGGATGCCGTGCGGATGCGCCACCGAGCCGTGGCCCTGGTGGCCCGAGAGGTGGCGGGTGGCGGCGCCCAGGGCCTCGCCCCAGAGCAGCGCGTCGCCCTGGTTGCCCTCGTGGCCGAAATACAGGGCGCCGGCCAGTTCCGGCACGTGCTGCGCCACCAGGGCCTTGTTGCCGCCATAGCCGTTGCAGGCGAGCACCAGCGCCCGGCAGGCGACGCGCTCGCGCGCGCCGTCGGGGCGCACGAGGCCGAAGCCGCGGATCGCGTCGCCCTCCCGGTAGAGCGTGTCGACCGTGGCGTCGCACAGGATCGGGATGCCGGCCTCCTCGACCGCCCGGGCGAGACGATCGACCAACTCCTCCCCCGACCGGCTCGGCAGGCCGTGCATCCGGTTGGCCGAATGGCCCGGATAGCGGAAATCGGTGATGACCGAGAAGGGCAGGCCGTGCCGGTGGCTCAGCCATTCGAGGGCCGGGCCGACGGAACCGGCGAGGCGCGCGACCAGGGCCGGATCCGGCTCGTCCTTCGCCTTCGCCATGATGTCGGCGGAGAACAGCTCCGGGCTGTCCTCCACGCCGGCCTCGCGCTGCCAGCGGGTGCCGGGGGCCGGGACCAGCCCGGCCGAGAGGGCGGTGGAGCCGCGGGGCACGGGATCGCGCTCGATCACCAGCACCTCGGCCCCGGCCTCAACGGCGGCCAGCGCCGCCACCAGCCCGGCGGCGCCTGCGCCGATCACCGCGACCGGGACGTCGATGTCGAAGGTGATCGATCCGGCGGGCTCGACCCTCATGCCGAAAGCTCCTTCAGCATCTCGGCGACCGTCGCCACCCGGCAGACGGGCTTCAGGGCGTCGATCGCGGTCTGGTGCACGGAAGGCGAGAAGGCCGCGCAGGCATCCGACAGCACGGTCACCGAGAAGTCGCGGACATGGGCGTCGCGCACCGTCGAGGCGACGCCGCCATTGGTGACGATGCCCGACACCAGCAGCCGCTCGATCCCGGCCTTGCGCAGGACCCACTCGAGCCGAGTCATGTAGAAGGCCGAGTAGGCGACCTTCTCGACCGTGAGGTCGGCGGGCTGGAGTTCGTCCACCAGCGCGTGGCCCCAGGCGCCGGGGAGGAAATCGCCCTTCTTCAGGAATGGGCGCAATTCGCGCAGGTGGGGCGAGATCATCGGCTCGCCGCCCTTGCCCGGCACCAGCGTGAAATGGGTCGAGACGATGAACCCACCCCGCTCCCGGATCAGCCCGGCCAGCGGCCGCACCGTCGCCGGCACGGCGGCGATCTCGGGTGCGGTCTGCCCCGCCCGGCCATAGGCGCCGTCCGGATGCAGGAAGTCGTTCTGCAAATCGCAGATCAGGAGCGCGGTGCGCGCGATCGGGATCGCGGGATGGCTCATGCGGGCTCCCCCGTGCGGGTGACCACGACGTTGCCGAGCCGGTCGACCCGGGCCGTCAGGTCGGGATCGACCACGGTCGTCGCGTCCGGCTGCTCGAGGATCGCCGGGCCGGGGATCTCGGCGCCGACGGGGAGGGCGAGGCGGGCATAGACCGCCGCCTCGTGCCAGGCGCCGTTGAACCAGACCGGCCGGCTGCCGAGGCGGGCGGCCTCCAGCGAGGCATCCGCCCCCGGCGCCAGGGCGGCGAGATCGAAATGCGGGCGCCGCCCGATCGCCGCGGTGCGCAGGTTGACGATCCGGGTGCCGAGGCCCGGCAGCAGGCGGCTGAACGAGGTGCGGTAGGCGGCCTCGAACGCCTCCTGGATGATCGCCGTCGTGATGCCGGTGGTGCCGCTCTCGACCGAGACCGGCAGAGCCACCGCGACGGTGTGGGTCTGGCCGACATAGTGCATGTCGAGCTCGAACACCGTGTCGATCCGCGAGACGGTGAGGCCGGCGGCCTCGACGACCTCGCGGGCGGCTTCTGCCTCCGCCACCATGCGCCGGTCGAGGGCGGCGGCATCGAGGTTCGCCAGCGACAGGTTGAGGGTCTGGACCTGATCGTGCCGGATGTCGGCGATGACGCAGCCCAGCGCCGAGGTGACGCCCGGATAGCGCGGCACCAGGGCGCCGCGCAGGCCCACATCCTTGATGAGCGCCCCGACATGCAAGGCCCCGCCGCCGCCGAACGGCACCGCGGCGAACTTTTGCGGGTCGTGGCCGCGCTCGATCGAGACGAGGCGGATCGCGCCGGCCATCTTGCCGTCGGCCACGCGCACGATCGCCTCCGCCGCCGCCATCACGTCGAGGCCGAGCGGGGCGGCGACGTGCTCCTGGATCGCGGCCTTGGCCGCCTCGACGTCGAGGCGCTTCAGGGCCCCGCCGATCGGCCGCTCGGCATTGATGCGGCCGAGCACGACATTGGCGTCGGTCAGCGTCGGGCGGGTGTTGCCCTGGCCGTAGCAGACCGGGCCCGGCCGCGATCCGGCGCTTTCCGGCCCGACCTGGAGCAGGCCGCCGGCATCGACATGGGCGATCGAGCCGCCGCCGGCCCCGATCGTGCTGATCTCGATCATCGGCGTGCGGATGACGAGGCCGAAATCGATGGTGGTCTGCGCGGCCAGAGCCGTCTCGCCCTCGACCACCAGCGACACGTCGAAGGAGGTGCCGCCGAGATCGCCGGTGATCACGTTCGGGAAGCCTGCCTCCTTGGCGATGGCCGCCGCCGCGATGACGCCGGCCGCCGGCCCCGACAGGGCGGTGCGCACCGGCAGGCGCCGGGCGGTGGCGGTCGACATCACGCCGCCGTTCGACTGGACGATGTGGAAGCGACCGGAAAAACCTTCGGATTCGAGCGCCCGGTCGAGCTTGCCGAGATAGCTGCCGACCACTGGCTGGAGATAGGCGTTGAGCACCGTGGTCGAGGTGCGCTCGAACTCGCGGATCTCCGGCAGGATGCCCGAGGACCGCTCCACGTTGGCGTTCGGCCACACGGCGGCAGCCGCCTCCATGGCGACACGCTCGTTCTCCGGGTTGGCGTAGGCGTTGACGAAGCAGATCGCCAGGGCCTCGGCGCCGTTCTCCAGGAGGGCTCGGGCCGCTTCCGCCACCTGGTCCGGATCGACGACCTGACGGATCGTGCCGTCGGCGAGCGTGCGCTCGTCGACCTCGAGCCTCAGGTCGCGGTCGACGACGGGGACGAAGTCGCCCCACAGGCCCCAGGTGTGGCGCCGGTCGCGCCGGCGCATCTCCAGCACGTCGCGGAATCCGCGGGTGGTGATGAGGCCGATCCGGGCGCCCTTCCGCTCCAGGAGCGCGTTGGTGCCGACGGTGGTGCCGTGGACGATCGAGGCGAGGCCGGCGACCGGGCCGAAACCCTTGAGCCCGGCGAGGAAGCCGACCGCCTCGTCGCCGCGGTTCGACGGGACCTTGCCGGTCTGGAAGCGGCCGGCGGCCTCGTCGTAGTAGAACAGGTCGGTGAAGGTGCCGCCGACATCGACGCCGACGATGGCACGGGGGGTCATTGCTCGTCTCCGGTCGTCAGGTCGTAGTCGCGGGCAGCCGCTTCGGGGGTGACGTAGCCGAGGCGCAGGTCGCGCTTCAGGGCGTCGCGGTCGCGCTCGGCCGGGTGGCCGAAGCCGCCGCCGCCGGGGGTCTCGAGCCGCACCCGCTCGCCGGCCCTGATCCGCACGTCGGTGACCTTCGACACCATCGGCGGGCTCGCCCAGCCCTCTGGGGTCTGCCAGGCGAAGCGGTTCAGCGCCGCGGATTGCCCGCCCTTGACGCCGAACGGCGCCACCTTGCCGCGCTCGCCGAGCAGGAACACGTCGGCATCGGTGAGGGTCTCGATCTCGTAGACAGCGCCGAGCCCGCCGCGATGCGCGCCGGCCCCGGCGCTGTCGGGGCGCAAGGACCATTGGGTGAAGACCACCGGATAGGCGGCCTCCAGGATCTCGACCGGGGGAATCGTCGCGGTCGAGATCGGGTTGTTGGCGTGGCTCAGGCCGTCGGTCTCGGGGTTGCCCCCGAGGCCCCCGCCGAAGAACGAGAACATCACCCAGCGCGAGCCGTCCGCCCGGTGGCCGGCGAGCGAGAGCGCGTTGATGGTGCCGAAGGGCGCGGCGGTCGCCCGCTCCGGATCGGCCTCGGCCAGGGCCCCCAAGACCACGCCGATCAGCCGCAGGATCGTCTCGGTATAGCCCGCCATCGGCTTCGGCGCGCCGGCACCGAGCAGGGTCGTCTCCGGCACCGTGAAGGTGATCGGCCGCAGGCAGCCGGCATTGGCCGGCACCTCGGTGAAGACGTGCTTCAGCGCCACGTAGCAGGCCGCCACCGTGGTGGCGTGCGAGATGTTGATCGGTCCCTGGGCCGGCGCCGACGAGCGCGAGAAGTCGAGGACCAGCCGATCGCCGTCGATCGTCAGGTCGAGGGCGATGGTCAGCGGCTCGTCGGTGATGCCGTCATTGTCGAGCACGTCCGAGAAGCTGTAGCGGCCGTCCGGCAGGGCGCGGATCGCGGCGCGCATCAGCGCCTCGGCCCGGTCGGAGAAGGCCGCGAAGGCGGCGTCCACCGTCGCGTCGCCGTACTCGTCGAGCAAGGCGGAGAAGCGGCGCTCGCCGAGGTCGAGGGCGTTGAGCTGGCCGTTGAGGTCGCCCCAGTTCGAGGTCGGGACGCGCGTGTTGGCGGCCAGGATGTCGACGATGTCCTGGTTCAGGTGCCCGGCCGAGAACAGCTTCACCGGCGGGAAGCGCACGCCCTCCTGGAAGCTCTCCGTCGCCTTCGGGTTGTAGCCGCCCGGCACGTTGCCGCCGATATCGAGCCAGTGGCCGACCGAGGCGAGCCAGCAGAAGAGCGTGCCATCGCGAAAGACCGGGCGGACCAGCCGGAAGTCGTTGAGGTGGGTGCCGCCGCTATAGGGATCGTTGAACAGGAAGGTGTCGCCGGGGTGCAAGCCCCCTTCGCGCCCGACCTTGGCGATCACGGCCTTCACCGCGAAGGCCATGGCGCCGACGAAGATCGGCAGGCCCTTGGTGCCCTGGACCAGGGTGTCGCCGGTGGTGGCGTGGTAGAGGCCGTGGCAGGCGTCGCGGGCCTCGGCGATGATCGGGTTGAAGGCCGAGCGATAGAGCGTCGCGTCCATCTCGTCGGCGATCTGCTCCAGGCGGCCCTTCAGCACCGCCAGGGTGACGGGATCGATCGGAGTCATTGGGCGCTTCCCTCCATAGCGCCCGCGGGGGCGCGTTCCGCCCCCTCGTAGAAGCGGCCGCGGGCGAGCATCTCGGGCGTGCCGATGAGCGCGTTGAGTTCGCCGAAATCGAACATCCGGTCGGCGAAGGGCATGTTGGTGCCGGCCTTGGCGAGCGAGCCGTAATAGGCCTGGGCGGTGCGGGCGAGGGCCCGGACGATGCCGCCGGGAAAGATCACCAGGCGGAAGCCGATCGCGCCGAGATCGGCGGCCGAGGCGAGCGGCGTGTCGCCGCCCTCGACCATGTTGGCGAGCAGCGGGCGGGTGCTGCCCAGCGCCTTCGTCACGGAAGCGAGCTGGTCGGCCGAGCGCGGCGCCTCGACGAAGAGCACGTCGGCCCCGGCTTCCGAATAGGCCTGAGCCCGCTCGATGGCGCGCTCGAAGCCCTCGACGGCCACCGCATCGGTGCGGGCGACGATCAGGGTCTCGTCGCTCCGGCGGGCGTCGAGCGCCGCCTTGATCTTGCCGACCATCTCGGCCTGCCCGATCAGCGTCTTGTCCTGGAGGTGGCCGCAGCGCTTCGGGTAGCTCTGGTCCTCGAGCTGGATCGCGCTGGCGCCGGCCCGCTCGAACAGCCGCACGGTGCGCTCGACGTTGAGGGCGTTGCCGTATCCGTTATCGGCATCGACCACGAGGGGCGTCGCCACCCGGTCGCGCACCAGGGTCACGGTCTCGGCGACCTCGCTCATCGAGACCAGGCCGATATCGGGACGGCCGAGGCGGGTATAGGCGATGGCCGCGCCCGAGAGGTACAGGGCCTCGAAGCCCGCATCCGTGGCGATCGAGGCCGTGAGGGCGTCGTAGACGCCCGGAGCGACGAGGACGCGATCCTCGGCGAGACGGGACTTCAGGGACATGACGCGGGGTGTTCCTCGTTCGGTTTCATCGCATTCGTGAGTGCGCGCTTCTCCTCTCCCCGCTCGCGGGGAGAGGAGAAATCCTGTGCCTTTCTGGCGTGCGCTCGCGCTTGATCTTGCAGTCGATAGACGCGGCTTTAAATGTCTAAGCAGACTTGCGTTGGCAAGCCGACGCTTCGTCCGCTCAGGTTCTTGTTCGGTCGCAGATTTTTGTCGCAAAACCGGCGACCGCTTTTGCGAAATCTGCTTAGTCTCGTCTCATCACGGGTCGCTGCACGGGGCTGGCATACGCTCACGCCACCAGCGCCAGCAACGCCCCGACCCCGTCCGCCCGCTCGATCCCCGCCACCGCGCGGATCACCTCTTCGCTCCGCTCCGCCCCCCAGACCGGCCCGGCGAGCGCCCGGAACTTCTCCCGGACATCGTCGGCCGAGTACGGGTCCTCGGTGTCGCCGCGATTGGTGAGCGCCTGGGCCGAGAGCTTGCGGCCGTCGGCCAGCGTCAGGGTGACCTTGGCCGGACGCAGACCGGGGAGCTGCGCCGTCATGGTCGGGTCCTCCTGCACCATCACCCGGCGGGCCAGCGACAGGATGCGGCGGTCGGCCCGGGCCTCGTCCCGGAAGGCGTCGGTATTCGCCTCGCCCCGCACCAGCGCCGCCGCGAGGGCGAAGGGCAGGGAGAACTTCGCCGCCAGCATCGTCCCCGGCGCCGGATGGTCGAGCTGCGCCGCCCAGACATAGGTGGCGACCTCGACCGAGCGCACGGAATCCGGATCGATCGGTCCGGCCTCGGCACGGATCTGCGCCAGGGCGTCGAGGGCGCCGTGGGTGTAGCGGCAGGCGGCGTGGCGCTTGAAGTAGTTGCGGGCGATCTCCCAGCGCACCCCCAGATCCTCGACCATCGCGTCGGCGGAGAAGTCGTCGGCGAGGATGCCGCCATAGACCGTGCCGATCCCGTCGCGCTCCGGCAGGAAGCCGGATTCGGCGAGGTCCCAGGCGGTGAGCCCGAGCTGGTTGGAGAAGCCCGCATAGGTGTTGCGCACCGTGGCCCCCTCCAGCATCGTCCGCCGGCTGGTGCTGAGGCCCAGCGACGAGGCGAGGCCGATCGCCCGGCCGGTCATGGCGGCATCGGCGCCATGGAGCTTCGCCACCGCGAGCGCCGCGCCGACCGTGCCCCATGTGCCGTGAGGGTGCATCGTCACCCGCAACCGCGAGGCGATGCCGATCCGCGCGCCGATCTCGTAGCCGAGGACGAGGGCCGTGAGCAGCTCCGGCCCCGAGGCGTTCGCCTCCTGCGCGGCGGCGAGGGCCGCCGGGACGACGTGGATGGCCGGGTGGCCGCGGGCGTACTGGTTGCCCTCGTCGAGTTCCAGGGTCGTGCCGGCGGCGCCGTTGACGAGGGCGGCGTCGCGGGGATCGAGCGCCAGGCCGCTGCCGATCGCCGGGGCCGGGCCCCAGCGTCGCGCGGCGAGCCGTTCGGCGAGCGCCCGGCATTCCGGCTCGCGCATCCCGGCGGCGATGACGCCGAGGCAATCGAGGAGGACCAGGCGGGCGCGGTCGAGGGCGACGTCGGGGATGTCGGCCGGCGAGAGGCCGGCCGCGAAGGCGGTCCAGCGGCCGAGCCAGGCGGGGCTGGGCTCGGCCAGCAGCGTGGTGGCCGGGACGATGCCGGGAGTGACGATGCCCATCGCTCAAAGCCCCAGATAGGCCCGGCGCAGGGCCGGGTCGGCGGCCAGCGCCGCGGCGTCGCCTTCCAGCGCGACGGTGCCGTTCTCCAGGATGTAGGCGCGGGTCGCGAGATCGAGCGACTGCACCACGTTCTGCTCCACCAGCATGATCGGCAGCCCTTCCTGGTTGAGGGTACGCACGAGCGCGAACATCTCCTCGACGAGGAGCGGCGAGAGCCCGAGCGAGGGCTCGTCGAGGATGAGGAGGCGCGGCTCGGCCATCAGGCCGCGGCCGATGGCCAGCATCTGCTGCTCGCCGCCCGAGAGGGTGCCGGCGGCCTGGCCGGCCCGCTCGCGCAGGCGCGGGAAGGTGGAGAAGACGCGCTCGATGTTCTGCGCCCGCCGCGCCCGGCCGCGCCGGTAGCTGCCGAGGACCAGGTTCTCGCGCACGCTCAGGTTCGGGAAGATCTTGCGGCCTTCCGGCACGTGGACCAGCCCGGCCTCGACGATGGAAGCGGCCGAGGCCCGGGTGATGGCCGAGCCGTCGAAGCGGATCTCGCCCCCCCTGGCCGACACCACCCCGGACAGGACCTTGTTGAGCGTCGTCTTGCCGACGCCGTTGGCGCCGAGGACCGCGACGATCTCGCCCGCCCGCACGCTCAGGTCGATGCCGCGCAGGACCTCGGTGGCGCCGTAGCCGGCGCGGAGCCCGGAGACCTCAAGCATGGGCGGGCTCCTCGGCCTTCAGCCGGGCCGCCGCGCCCTTGCCGAGATAGGCCTCGATGACGTGGGGGTCGGCGCAGACCTGGCGCGGCGGGCCGGAGGCGACCATCTTGCCTTGCGCGAGGACGAAGACCTCCTCGCACAGGGTCATCACCGCCTGCATGATGTGCTCGATCATCAGGATGGTGACGCCGCCGTCGCGGATGGCGCGCACCACCGGCAGGATGTCGCGGATCTCCGAGGGGTTGAGCCCGGCCAGAACCTCGTCGAGGAGGAGGAGCCGCGGCTCGGTGGCGAGCGCGCGCGCCACTTCCAGGCGCTTGCGCCCGGCCACGGTGAGGTCGGAGGCCGGCTTGTCGAGCTGGTCGCCCAGGCCCACCCGGATCCCGACCTCGCGGGCCTTCGCCACGGCCTCGGTGCGGCGCGGATGGCGCAGGTAGGCCCCGACCGCGATGTTCTCGGCGACCGTCAGCCCGGCGAAGGGCTGGACGATCTGGAAGGTGCGGGCGATGCCGCGGCGCGCCCGCAGGTGCGGCGCCTCGGCGGTGACGTCCTGCCCCTCGAACAGCACCCGCCCCTCGCTCGGGATGAGGAAGCCCGAGATCATGCCGAACAGGGTGGTCTTGCCGGCGCCGTTGGGGCCGATGAGCCCGGTGATCGAGCCCGCCGGCACGGCGAGCGACGCGTGGTCGACCGCGACGAGGCCCTGGAAGCGCTTGGTGAGGGAATCGACGGCGAGCATGGGTCAGGCTCCCACCGGGGCGGTGCGCGCGTCGCGGGCCTTGCGGCGGCGGCGGAAGGGGCGCAGGCCGAGCAGCCCCTGCGGCGCGAAGGCGATGACGGCGACCAGGCAGGCGCCGAACACCATGAGGTCGACCCCCGGGATGCCGCCGGCGAGGTGCTTGGTGACCTCGCCGAGGCCCTGCAGCGCCAGCGCCCCGACCAGCGGCCCGAAGGCGGTGCCGATGCCGCCGACGATCGGCGCCAGCAGCGCCTCGACCGAGATCCAGGTGCCGTAGGCCACGCCCGCGTCGAGGTAGAGGAAGTACTGCACGTAGAGCCCGCCCGCGGCGGCCGTGATCGCGGCCGAGAGGGCGATGGCGCGCAGCTTCACCGAGAGGGCGTCGACCCCCAGCGCGCGGGCCGCCTCCTCGTTCTCGCGCACCGCGATGAGGTGGGCGCCGAAGCGGGAGCGTTCGAGCCAGCGCGAGGCGAGGAGCGCCAGGCCGACGAAGGCGAGGACGAGGAGATAGAAGACGCGGCGGTCGGCGAATTGCAGGGTCGCGAGGCCCGGCCGAAGGGGCATGAGCAGGCCGGCCGCGCCGCCGGTGATGTCGGCGGCGTTCGCCAGGATGCGGAAGACCTCCGCGAAGGCGAGCGTCACGAGGGCGAAGTAGGAGCCGCGCAGGCCCGCCCGGAAGCTCAAGAACCCGATGGCGAGGCCGACGAGCGCCCCGAGGCCGATCCCGGCGGCGAGCGCGCCCCACGCGTTCCAGCCGAACTTCATCTGCAGCACGGCGGTGGCGTAGGCACCGGTGCCGAAGAAGGCGGCGTGGCCGAAGGAGTACTGGCCGCCGAAGCCGCCGAGCACGTTCCAGCCGAGGCCGGCCAGCGCGATGATCAGCGTCGTGACCAGGAAGTTGAGGGCGCTGCCCGACAGCCCGAGGAAGGGCAGGGCGGCGAGCACCGCCAGGACGAGCATCAGGGGAAGAAGGTCGCGGGCGCTCATGCGCGGGCTCCGAACAGGCCGGTCGGGCGCACCAGCAGCACCAGGATGAAGATCAGGAAGATGCCGATCTGCCCGAGGCTGTCGCCCAGCAGCAGGCCGGAGAAGCTCTCGACCACGCCGATCACGAGGCCGCCGACCAGGGCGCCTGCGATCGACCCCATGCCGCCCAGCACCACGATGGTGAAGGCGACGAGGACGAAGGCGGCGCCCGAGCGCGGGTTGACGTAGTAGGTCGGCATCAAGAGGCAGGCGGCGACGGCGAGGCAGGCGCAGCCGATCCCGAAGGTGACCGCGTAGACGTGGTCGACCTCGATGCCGACGAGGCGGGCGCCGAGCTTCTCCCGCGCCACCGCCCGGATCGCCCGGCCGGTGTCGGAACGGTTGAGCACGAGCCAGAGCAGCCCGGTGACGGCCAAAGCCGCCACGAAGCCGATGAGCCGCGGCGTCGAGAGCAAGAGGGGGCCGAGCTCGACCACCTGGAGCGCGGCGTCGGAATCCAGGGCCCGGGTGTCGGAGCGGAACAGCGCCAGCAGCCCGTTCTCCAGCACGATCGACAGGCCCAGCGTGACGAGGAGCACGTTGTTGTCGCTGCCGTGGCTCGCCGGGCCGATGACGAAACGCTGCAGGGCGTAGCCGAGGCCGAACATCAGCGGCACGATCCCGAGCATCGCCAGGTACGGATCGACGTGAAACAGCGCGAAGGCACCCCAGACCGCGAACATCGCGACGGTGAGCAGCGCCCCGTGGGCGAAGTTGATGATGTGCAGCACCCCGTAGACCAGGGTCAGCCCGAGGGCGATGAGGGCGTAGACCGCCCCCGTCATCAGGCCGTTGAGGGCTGCCTCGATCAGGATCTGGGGCGAGTACATCGTCACGCCTTGAACGGGAAGTTCGTCTTGGCTTCGGCGAAGCGCTCGGGCGCGACCACCTTCACGTCGCCGCCCTGGACCTGGGTGTTGAGCGGGAGCGCGCTGGTGTTCTGGCCGTTGGCGAACTTGGACTGGCCGTAGGGCATCACGCCGCTGGCGAAGCTCTGGGTGGAGAGCGCCTCGATGATCTTGAGCCGGTCGGGCGCGCCGGCCTTCTCGATCGCCTCGGCCATCAGCCGCACGGCCGAGTAGTTCATCGGCACGTTGTAGGCGAAGGCGCGGCCCGCCGCCTCGGTGCGCTTGCGCAGCTCGGCCGTCAGCGGGTTCTTCGGATCGGGCCAGTGATTGCAATCCATCACGCCCTCCGCCGCCTGCGGGAATTCCTTCACGAAGCGCAAGGAGGAGGCGCCGCCGCCGAGGATCGCG
>NZ_LABZ01000245.1 GCF_001043955.1 Methylobacterium tarhaniae
GTCGTCCGGGGTCGCCATGCCGCTGGCGTTGAAGAAGTCCTCGTACTGGCGGATGCGCCGGGCCCGGGCATCCGGTGCCTCGCCCTTCGGGGCGATGCAGTAGATCGTCACCTCGGTCTTATCGACGGCGATCGGCCGGTAGGTCCGGATCTGCGAGGAGAACTGGTCCATCAGGTAGACGTTGGGGTAGAGGCAGAGGTTGCGCGAGCGGTTGATCATCCAATCCGCCATCGCCTGCCCGTGCTGCTCCGCCAATTCGCCGCGGCGGTCCCAGTTCGGCCGGTCCTCCGGGTTGGCCCAGGTAGTCCAGAGCAGCAAGTGGCCGTGCTCGAACGAGTAGAAGCCGCCGCCCTGCTTGGCCCAGCCGCCCGCATCCATGGCGCGGGTCTTGTCGACGACGTGCGATTCCTTGCGCCGGCTGGTAGTGGCGGCGTAGTTCCAGTGCGTCGCGCTGACGTGGTAGCCGTCGGCGCCGTTCTCGGTCTGGAGCTTCCAGTTGCCGTCGAAGACGTAGGTCGAGGAGCCGCGCAGGACCTCCAGCCCGTCCGGCGACTGGTCGACGATCATGTCGATGATCCGCGTCGCTTGCCCAAGATGCTCGGTCAGCGGCTTCACGTCGGGGTTGAGGCTGCCGAACAGGAAGCCGCGATAGTTCTCGAAGCGCGCCACCTTGGTCAGGTCGTGCGAGCCGTCGCGGTTGAAGCTCTCGGGATAGCCGGCGCCCTCCGGATCCTTCACCTTGAGGAGCTTGCCGCCGTTGCTGAAGGTCCAGCCGTGGAACGGGCAGGTGAAGGTCGCCTTGTTGCCGCGCTTGTGCCGGCACACCATCGCGCCGCGATGGCTGC
>NZ_LABZ01000246.1 GCF_001043955.1 Methylobacterium tarhaniae
CACCGATCTCGGCCGTGATCGCCGCGGCGGCCGGCGGGGCGGCACGGTGGCGGTGCACGTCCCAGAACGGCCGCAGGTGGCGCAGGAACCGGGCCCGCTCGGTGGACGGCAGGCCGCGCCAGAGATAGCCGATGACCGGGCGAAGCGCGTCGATCACGTCGCGCCAGTCGCGCCCGGCCCGGGCCGCCGCGGCGATCTCGGCCCGGATCCGCCGGGTCAGCCGGGTCAGGGAGGCGAGGTCGGCCGCCGTGAGGTCGGGCACCGGCCAGGGCTTCGTCGGCGCGTGGACGTTCGGCACCAGGCCGCGGCGTGACAGGGCGACGACCGGTCCCGGGAAGCCCCGGCCTCGCAAGGACGAGACCGCGTCGACCATGGTGAGGCCGGTGCCGACGACCAGCACCGGCCGGTCCGGGTGCAGCCGGCCGAACTCCTCCGGCCGCCAGGGGTCGAGCCGGTGGCGGCTCGGCGGCGCGCCCGGGCCGGTGAGGTTGCCCATGGCGAGCACCGCGCCGGCCACCGGGTAGGAGGCTCCGCCCTCGGTGCGCAGGCTGTAGCCGCCCGCCTCCGGGACGAGGTCGGTGACGCCGTCATGGACGAGGTGGAGCCGCGGCGGGCCCGGCGTCACGACCGCCTCGGTCAGGAGCTCCGCCAGGTAGCGGCCGTAGAGCGCGCGCGGCGCGAAGGTGCCGGCCGGCGTCACCACGACCCCCGACCGCTCGCCATCCGGCAGGCGCCCGAGCCAGGCCGAGAAGTGCTCCGGGCGGTCAGGATAGGCGCTCATGTTGGCGGCGCGCAGGTTGAGCAGGTGGGCGGGGGCGTCGGTGCCGTAGGCGAGCCCCCGCCCGAAGCTGCCGGCCTTCTCGCACAGCAGCACCGACCAGGACCGGGGCAGGGCGGAGAGCAGGTGGAGCGCCGCCATGCTGCCGCTGAAGCCGGCGCCGATAACCGCGATGACCGGGTTCATCGAGACTGACCCGTCAGGCGGCGCGCAGCAGGAATGCGAAGGCGGCGAGGATCAGGGTGACGCAGAGCGCCACGATGACGAGCCCGGGGCTCGGCTCGGAGGGATGGAACGGGACGGCCGGATCGGGGAGTTGCGGCATGACCTTCTCGAACGACGCGTGGGGACGGTGGCGCGCCCCGGGGCTCCCCCCGAGGCGCGGCGAGGATCAGAAGTCCGGGGCGGCCGGGGCCGGCAGGGCGGGCTTGTCCTTCGGCCGGTCGGCGACGAGGGCTTCCGTGGTGACGAGCAGGCCCGCCACCGAGGCCGCGTCCTGGAGCGCGGTGCGCACCACCTTGACCGGGTCGACGATGCCGGCCTCGATCAGGTCGAGGTAGGTCTCGGCCTGCGCGTCGAAGCCCCAGGTGTCGGAGTCGCTCTCGGCGACCTTCGCGACCACGATCGAGCCCTCGACCCCGGCATTGGCGGCGATCTGGCGGATCGGGGCTTCGAGCGCCCTCGAGACGATCTTGATCCCGGCCGTGACGTCCGGGTTGCCGCCCTGAAGCGCCGCGACGGCGCCGCGGGCGCGCAGCAGCGCGGTGCCGCCGCCCGGCACGATGCCCTCCTCGATCGCCGCCCGGGTGGCGTTCAACGCGTCGTCGACCCGGTCCTTGCGCTCCTTGACCTCGACCTCGGTGGCGCCGCCGACCCGCAGCACCGCGACGCCGCCCGACAGCTTGGCGAGACGCTCCTGGAGCTTCTCGCGGTCGTAGTCGGAGGTGGTCTCCTCGATCTGTCCTTTGATCTGGGCGACGCGGGACGCGATCTCCGAGGCCTCGCCGGCGCCGTCGACGATCGTGGTGGTCTCCTTGTCGATCCGCACCCGCTTGGCGCGGCCGAGATCGGCGAGCGTCACGCTCTCGAGCTTGATGCCCAGCTCCTCGGAGATCGTCTGGCCCTTGGTCAGGATCGCGATGTCCTCGAGGATCGCCTTGCGCCGGTCGCCGAAGCCCGGCGCCTTCACGGCCGCGACCTTCAGGCCGCCGCGCAGCTTGTTGACGACGAGCGTCGCCAGGGCCTCGCCCTCGATGTCCTCCGCGATGACGAGGAGCGGCCGGCCGGACTGCACCACGGCCTCGAGCACCGGCAGCAGCGGCTGGAGCGAGGACAGCTTCTTCTCGTGGATCAGGATATAGGGGTCGTCGAGCTCGACGGTCAGCTTCTCGGGATTGGTGACGAAGTACGGCGAGAGGTAGCCGCGGTCGAATTGCAGGCCCTCGACCACGTCGAGCTCGGTCTCGGCGGTGCGCGCCTCCTCGACCGTGATCACGCCCTCCTTGCCGACCTTCTCGACGGCCTGCGCGATCAGCCGGCCGATCTCGGCATCGCCGTTGGCCGAGATGGTGCCGACCTGCGCGATGGCGTCCGATGTCGTGACCTTGCGGGCGCGGCTCGCCACGTCCTTCACCGCCGCGGCGACCGCGAGGTCGATGCCGCGCTTGAGGTCGAGGGGGTTGAGGTTGGCGGCCACCGCCTTCGCGCCCTCCTTGACGATGGCCTGGGCCAGAACCGTCGCGGTGGTGGTGCCGTCGCCGGCCAGATCGTTGGTCTTCGAGGCGACCTCGCGCAGGAATTGGGCGCCGAGATTCTCGAACCGGTCCTCCAGCTCGATCTCCTTGGCGACGGTGACGCCGTCCTTGGTGATCCGGGGTGCCCCGAAGCTCTTCTCGATCACGACGTTGCGGCCCTTCGGGCCGAGCGTGACCTTGACCGCATCGGCCAGGATGTCGACGCCGCGCAACAGGCGCTCGCGGGCGTCGGCGGAGAATTTCACGTCCTTGGCAGCCATGTCGTCTGGTCCTTCTCGAGACTGTCGGCGGTCAGGCCGCGATCACGCCGAGGATGTCGGCTTCCTTGAGGATCAAGAGGTCCTCGCCGTCGATCTTGACCTCGGTGCCGGACCACTTGCCGAACAGCACCCGGTCGCCAGCCTTCACGTCGAGGGGCGTCGGGGTGCCGTGGTCGTCCCGGGCGCCGGGGCCGACGGCGACGACCTCGCCCTCCTGCGGCTTCTCCTTGGCGGTCTCGGGAATGATGATGCCGCCCTTGGTCTTCTCCTCGCCGTCGAGGCGGCGCAGCAGCACGCGGTCATGCAGGGGCCGAAAGGCCATCGGTGGAGCCTCCTGATCGGGAATGACGACCGGACGGGCCCGCATCGGGGGCCGCATCCGATGGCCCAAGGGTGTCCGGACGCGTTCGCCCCGTCAACGAGATTGTTCTTTTTAAAGAACTCCGTTGCGGAGAGGATCGACCTTGAAACGGCGGGCGAATCGAGAAGATTGTCTGCCGTGACCGCGAAAGGGTCCGATTCTGACCGGAAAGGCGGCGGTCCGTGCGGGCCATGCCGGGAGCCGGCTCGCCCCGTCGAGGGCGTGTCGTTCGGTATCCCGAACGCAGGCGGGATCGTTGCGCCGGGCCCCTCACGGCGATGCCGGCGTCGCTCGAGCGGGCACGCCTCGGTCCCCGTCCTTGCGCGTCACGACGTCCGGCGAAACGTCGGAGCCCGTGACCAGAGGAAGGATCCCCGGTCGCGCGTGCGGCCGTGGACCGGCACATCGACCGAGGCGGCGCTCATGCGCAGGCGGGACGTGAGACGGGCGCTGCCGGCAGGAGAGAGATTTGGGCCATGTTCTTTTAAAAGAATATGGCCCGCCGGGCCTGTGCGAGATTTTTCGGGGCATGATCAATCTCGCAATTCAAAAGAGATGATTTTCATGGTTTTCCTCCGCAGAGAGCCAATGGCAGCAGATAATTTCTTCAACGCTCGTTCTTTAAAAAGAACATTTTTGTTGACCAGCCGGTGCGGCGTGGGGAAATTGGTGCCCCGTGAGAGCCTGCCCAACCGTGCCGGGGACCGATCGATGCCGGAGACGCAGCACACAGCAACCAGCCTTCGGAGTGCCGGGCCCGCAAAGGCTGCCCGCGGCCGACACGTCCTGGTGATCGGGGCGAGCGCGGGCGGCCTGGGGCTGGCCTCTCACCTGCTGCGCCGCGAGGCGCGGGTGCAGGTCACCGTGATCGAGACACAGCCCTCGCGCTGTCGCCGCCTGCGCCGTGGCGAGTTCGCGGCCCTGCTCTCTGCGGAGATGGGGCCGCTGCCTTTGGGCCCCCTGCACCTCATCGAGGCGCTGGAGCGGCATGCCGGGCGTCTCCACGTCGCCGAGACGACCTGCCTGTCCGTCGCCGCCACGCCGCAGGGCGTGGCGGCGCGGGCGGCAGATGGGACCACCTATCTCGGGCGCGCCGCCGTCCTGGCCTTCGCCCTGCAACCGCCGGCCCCGACCGCTCCGCCGCGCGGAGAGGCGACTTCCATCCGCGCGCTGCGGCTCGACCCGGCCGACCTGCCCCTCGGGACCGGAGCCGCCGCCCTGGTGCGTGCCCTGCGGACGCTGGTGCGGCAGGCGGGAGACCGCGGGGTCGGCCTCGACGAGGCGGTGGCGGGTTTACGCCTGAGCGCCCCCGCCCTCTGGCACGATCTGCCGGACGAGGCGCGCGAGCGCCTGCTGCGTCATGGCCGGCGGGCCTGGGAGCGGGTCCTCGGCGGCGACGCAACCGGTCCGGCGACGCGCCGCGACGCGCCAAGGCCGAAGGCCCTCCTGCGCGACCTCGTCGTACGCGGGCTCCTGCTGCCGCGCGCCACCGGCCTCGCCGTCGCGCCGGGAGCGGCCGACCGGCTCTTCGCCGGGCATCCGGCGGACCTGATGCCCTACGCGGCACCCCGCCTCCTCGACCTCGATGCCGCCTGCGCCTGGCTCGCCGGGCGCGTCGCCCTCGCCGGGCGCGTCGGGGAGGGGGCCGTCGCGCCGGCCGAGGCGCGAGAGGACGCGGCGCTCAGATGTGGTAGGTGAAGCCTGCCTCGGCCTCCGCCTGCGGCAACGCCCGCATCTGTTCGAGCGTCAGGTTGTCGAGGATGCCCGCGATGCTGTTGCGCACCGCCAGCATCGTGAGACGCACCGCGCAGGCCGCCTCGTCGGCGCAATCCTCGCAGGGGCGATAGGCGGTGCGGCTGGCGCAGGGAAGCGGCGCCAGCGGGCCGTCGAGGGCGCGCACGACGTGGCCGATGCGGATCTCCTCGGCCGGGCGCGCCAGGGCGTAGCCGCCGCCCGGCCCCTTCTTGCTGTGCACGAAGCCGGCATTGCGCAGGTCGCCCAGGATCGCGTCGAGGAATTTTTTTGGAATCCGATGCGCCTCGGCGATCTCGGCGACGCCGATGCGGGCGCCCGGCGGCAGCCCGGCGAGGTGGACCATCGCCTTGAGCCCGTACTTGCCCTTGTTGGTGAGCATCGTCGTCCTGCGTGTGGCGGAGGTCAGCGCGAGAGGCGGGCCGGCAAGCGGTGCCGGAGAGATAGGGATTTGTCGATCCGTTCGGTAGACTTCCTCCCGGGGCGATGCCGGTGCGGCATGCGGGAGACGCCTGCAGCCAGCGGAGACCCTTATAGTTCATAAAAATGATTGACTATATAGTCTTTCCGCGCGAAAACCGCGCCGCCGGCGGATGCAGCCCGGCGCTTCCGAACGAGGCTGACGGCATGGCGCATGGCGACGCCGCCCGCTGGCGGCGCTCGGCGAGGAGTGGCTCGCCTCGGCCGCGGCGTCGGCAGCCCGATCATCCGGGCGCGAGCGCTTCCGGAGAGGATCAGGCGCTGCCCGGCGCGTGATCCTCGGCCTCGTCGGCTTCCTGCCCAATGCCGCCGCCGCATCGCTCGCCGCCCGTGCGCTGCGGTGGCGCACCGTCTGAAGGATGTCTTCATGCCACCAACCTCCGTCCCGCTCTTCGGGCGCCGGAGCTTCCTCGCCGGGGCGCTCGGCGTCGGCGGCAGCGCGCTCGCCGCCGAGGGACCGCCGCAGGTCCCGGCACTCCAGGTTCCGCTTTGGACCCGCGAGCCGGGCAGGGGCGTCGCCAGCCCCGGCTACGGCGTGCCCTCCTCCTTCGAGCGCCTCACCCGCAAGCCGCGCACATCCCCGGCCTTCCCGGGTGCCGCCTCGGCCGGCACGCCGCTCCAGCACCTCCACGGCACGATCACCCCGAGCGGGCTGCATTTCGAGCGCCACCACGGCGGCGTGCCGGCGATCGACCCCGGGCAGCACCGCCTGGTGGTGCACGGCCTCGTCGAGCGCCCCCTGATCCTGACCATGGACGACCTCGTCCGCTTCCCCAGCGTGTCGCGGCTGCACTTCCTCGAATGCTCGGGCAACACCCCGGCCTGGCAGAAGACCAACCCGGCCTGGACGGTGCAGGACACCCACGGGCTCCTCAGCTGCGCCGAGTGGACCGGCGTCGAGCTGGCGACGCTCCTCGACGAGGTCGGGTGCAAGCCCGAAGCCTCCTGGCTGCTGGCGGAAGGGGCGGATGCCGCCGCGATGACCCGCAGCCTGCCGCTCTCGGCCCTCGACGGCGCGATCCTGGCCTATGCCCAGAACGGCGAAGCCTTGCGGCCGGAGCAGGGCTATCCCCTCAGGCTGTTCCTGCCCGGGCTCGAGGGCAATCTCAGCATCAAGTGGCTGCGCCGGATCAAGCTCGGCGACCGGCCGTTCCAGACCCGGGAAGAAACCTCGAAATACACCGACCTGCTGCCCGACGGCACGGCGCGCCAGTTCACCTTCACCATGGAGGCGAAGTCCGTCGTCACCACGCCCTCGGGCGGGCACCGGTTGAAGGAGCCGGGCGCCTACGAGATCTCCGGCCTCGCCTGGTCGGGCCGCGGACGCATCACCGGGGTCGAGGTCTCGGTCGATGGCGGCGCCTCCTGGCGCCCGGCCGCCCTGCAGGAGCCGGTCCTGTCGCGCTGCCTCACCCGCTTCCGGCTACCCTGGCGCTGGGACGGCGGTCCGGCCCTGATCCAGAGCCGCGCCACCGACGAGACCGGCTATCGCCAGCCGACCCGGGGAGCGCTGATCGCCGCCCGCGGCACGAACTCGATCTATCACTTCAACGGCATCTATGGCTGGCAGGTCGCGGCCGGGGGGAGCGTGCGGCATGTGGCGTGAGACCGTCTCCAGGGCCGCCGGCCTCGCGGCGTGCCTCCTCCTTGGCCTCATGCCCGCCGGCCCGGCCTCGGCCGACCCCCTCGGCCCGCATCGCCTCGGCCGGCCGGCGACGCCGGAGGCCATCGCCCCGTGGAACATCGACGTGCGCCCCGACGGCGCCGGCCTGTCGCCCGGCCGCGGCGGCGTCGCGGAGGGACGCGCGATCTATGCCGCCCGCTGCGCAGGCTGCCACGGCGAGGCCGGGCAGGGCGGGGCGGCCGACCGGCTGGTCGGCGGGCAGGGCACGCTCGCAAGCAGCAAGCCCGTGCGGACGGTCGGCAGCTTCTGGCCCTATGCCACGACGTTGTTCGACTACGTGCGCCGGGCGATGCCGTTCGACGCGCCGCAATCGCTGTCCGATGCCGAGGTCTATGCCGTCTCGGCCTACCTCCTGCACCTCAACGGGGTCGTGCCGGCGGATGCCGTCCTGGACGCTGCAAGCCTGCCCGCGGTGGCGATGCCGAACCGGGACGGCTTCGTGGCCGATGCGCGGCCGGACGTGACCGAAAAATGAGACCGCGATGCCCTCGGACCGACTCGTTCGAGGGTGCCGCGGGCCGGGCCGGTCGGGCGCATGTGGAAGGCCAACCGGGCGGGGGGACGAAGCGCTCGCCGGCCCCTCGATGATCTCATACCAGCGGGCCAAGATGCTGACGCATCAACGTCGATCTCGGGCAAGCCCGAGATCGACGAGGCCGTTGACCCATCTCGAATTTCCAACACCAAACCCGGAAGTCAGGGACCTTGGGCTGGGCGACAATTCGAGAACGGAACCAAAGGTCGTTTTCTTTCGACCATCGGCATAAGCATCCGGGCGCGCACGCCGAGCCACTCGTCGGTCGCCTGGACGAGCTGCCCGCCCGGCGCCGAGGCGAAGCCCGCCGGATGGCCGAGGGCGTGCTCGGCAGGATCGCGCACGTCGAGGGTGCAGAGCGTGCGCGTCTCGGCCTCGGCGCGGAAGCCGCGCCGGCGCCCCGGAGCGTCGCCCGATCGTCGCGCGACCGGGCGACGCCGCGCGTCAGCGCCGCGGCAGGGTGTGCAGCGCCTTGAGGAACACGTCGACGTCCTCGCGGGTGTTGTAGAAGGCGAGCGAGGCCCGGATCGACTGGTCGACGCCGAAGCGGCGCAGGGCCGGCTGCGCGCAGTGATGGCCCGAGCGCACCGCGATGCCGTGCCGGTCGAGATGGTGGGCGACCGTCGCGTTCTCGAAGCCCTCGATCACGAACGACATCACGCTCGCCTTCTCGCGCGCCGTCCCGATCAGGCGCAGGCCCTTCACCTCGGCCAGCCCCTCCTGGGCATATTCGAGCAGGTCGTGCTCGTAGGCCGCGATGCCGGGAAGGCCGACGCCCTCCAGGTAGTCGAGGGCGGCACCCAGACCCACTGCGCCCGCGATGTCCGGGGTGCCGGCCTCGAACTTCTCCGGCGCGCCCTTGTAGACGGTCCGGGTGAAGGTGACGTCCTCGATCATGTGGCCGCCGCCCTGCCAGGGCGGCATCGCCGCGAGGAGGTGGCTCTTGCCGTAGAGCGCGCCGATCCCGGTCGGGCCGAACACCTTGTGGCCGGAGAAGACCAGGAAGTCGGCGTCGAGCGCCTGCACGTCGATCGGGAGGTGCGGTGTCGATTGCGCGGCATCGACCAGCACCGGCACGCCGTAGGCGTGGGCGAGGGCGATGATCTCCCGGATCGGGTTCACCGTGCCGAGCGCGTTGGCGACGTGGGTCACCGAGACGATCTTCGTGCGGCCCGACAGCAGGGCGGCGTATTGCTCGAAGATGATCTCGCCGCGGTCGTTGACCGGGATCACCCGGAGCGTCGCCCCGGTCGCCTGCGCCAGCAACTGCCAGGGCACGATGTTGGCGTGGTGCTCGATCGTCGAGACGATGATCTCGTCGCCCGGGCCGATATTCGCCCGGCCATACGAGTTGGCGACGAGGTTGATGCCCTCGGTGGTGCCGCGCAGGAAGACGATGTCGTCCTTGCTCGGCGCGTTGAGGAAGCGGCGGGTCTTCTCGCGGCCGCCCTCGAACAGGTCGGTCGCCCGCGCCGCGAGCGTGTGCGCCGCCCGGTGGATGTTCGAGTTGTGGCGGCCGTAGAACTCAGCTGTCGCGTCGATGACGCTCTGCGGCTTGTGGGTGGTGGCGGCGTTGTCGAGCCAGACCAGCCGGTGGCCGTTCACGCTCTGGTGCAGGGCCGGGAAGTCCCGGCGCACGCGCTCGACGTCGAAGGGCGCCGCGGCCGGGCTCGATCCGAGGGCGACCGCCCGCGGGGCCGGGCCCTCATGGCGTGACGGTTCGACACGCGGCCGGGCCGCCTGCCGTCCGCCGCGCGCCGGGGCGGGAGCGAGGAAGTAGTAATCGGACTCCGCCGAGGGCACGGGAGGCACGACGTCCCCGCCGGCTCGCGCGGGATCCGCCGGGACGAGCGCCGGCGCCACCGCCTGCGCGAAGGCGTGGGCGCGCGGGTGGTCGGCGGCGATCTGCCGGTAGAGGTCGGTGCCGCCGGGCAGGCCGGCCGCGACCTCGGCGAGGCTCGGCACGGCGTATTCGGGCAGGCCCTTCGGGCGCAGCGGGTCGCTCAGCGGATGCACCGGGGCGATCGCGCCGAGATCGAGGACGTTCGCGCCGGTCGGCGCCGGATTGGCGCCGAGGGGTTTCGCGGCCGAGGGGCCGGTCAGGCCCGGCAGGCCGACCGGGGGCGCCCCGAAGGACCGGGCACCGAGGGCGGACAGGCCGGGCTCGACTCCCGAGGGGGTGGCCCCGGCCGGAGCCGGGGACGAGGGGAGCGCCGAGAAAGCCTGCGGGACCTGAGGGCCCGCCGGCAGCGTCGGGGCGACGGGGGCGCTGGCGGCCTGGCCCTGCCCGTAGATCTCGCGGGCGAGGCGCCCGACGAGATCCGCGTGGGCGAGCTCGGCCGGCGTCCCGGAGGGGATGCCGGACGGCGCCTCAAGCATAGTCATGGTAATTGCCGAGCAGCACGTTATCGAGACGGGCGATCGCATCCTCGACCAGCACCGCGGCCGAGAAGTAGCGCGTCACGAGGTGCGAGGCGATCGAGTGGTCGTTGGTGCCCATGTAGCGCACCGACAGGCCGGGCTCGATCTCGCCGGTCACGCCCGACTTGTGCAGGCCGACCACGCCCTGCTCGCCCTCGCCAACGCGCAGGAGCAGGATCGAGGTGGTCTGGGCGCCGGTCACCGGGTCGATGTCGATCGGCAGCTTGTCGCTGGGGACGAGCGGCACGCCGCGCCAGGTGATGAAGGGCGCACCGAACAGATGCACCACCACCGGCGGCACGCCGCGGCGGGTCGCCTCCCGGCCGAAGGCCGCGATGGCGCGGGGATGCGCGACGAAGAAGGCGGGCTTCTTCCAGACCAGGGTCAGCAGCTCGTCGAGGTCGTCCGGGGTCGGCGGACCGCCGCGGGTCGGGATGCGCTGACGCCCGGCGACCTCATGCAGCAGGCCGAACTGCGAGTTGTTCAGCAGCTCCCACTCCTCGCGCTCCTTCACGGCATCGACCGTGAGGCGGATCTGCTCGCGCAGCTGGTCGATCTCGTTGGAGTAGAGGTCGGTGACGCGGGTATGGGTGTTGAGGATCGTCTGGATCGTCGAGAGGTGATACTCGCGCGGATCGAGTTCGTAATCGACGAAGGTGGTCGGCAGGCGCGGCTCGCCGGTATGGACCGCCAGCAGCTCGATGCCCTGCTCGCCGTAGGAGTTGGTGTGACCCTTGAGCCGGTCGCGCTCCTCGCGGTGCTGGGCGATGCGCGAGGCGATGGCCTCGTCCTCGATCGCGGCGCGGTCGAGGGTGAGCAGCGTCACCGCCGAGAGCGCCTTGACGGCGGGAGCGGGCGCGACCTCGCCGACGAGGTCGCCGTCGCCGAAATAGTCGCCGCGGGTGGCGAGACCCTGGCGCAGGCGGCCCTTGTAGGGACCCGACAAGGTCAGTTCGACGGTGCCGTCGGCAACCACGACGAGGCTGCGGCCGGTCGAGCCCTCCTCGGCGATGACGTCGCCGGCCTGGTGGCGGCTCTCGGTGAACTTGCCCGCCAGCGCCGCCAGCTCGGCATCGCCGAGGCGGCTGAACAGCGGCACGGCGCGCAGCGAGCCGGCCTTGACACTGCGGGTCTCACCCTCGGCCGCGAGGTCGATGCGGCCGGGCTTGGCCAGCACGACGGCGCGGCGGTTGACCCGGTAGACGCCGCCCGCGACGTCGACGAAGGGCAGGAGCCTCAGGAGGAAGCGCGGCGTGTTGGCCGCGTTCTGGACCGAGGTGACGGTCGCCGTGGCGAGATTGCGTGCAGCTGAGGCGCTGACGCTCAAACCCGGTCCGCTCATCGTATTTCGTCTCCGTGTCGCCATGGGGGCCCGTTCCCGGCCCGGCATTCCGCGTAGAGAGACGCCGGCATTCGACCCCGTCCGCAAGGGATCGCAAGTCGCAGAAAGACATCGTCAGTCGATAATCTTGCCCGGCGCAGCATCTCGATCGGTGCGATGGCGGCTGACACTTCTGAATTCTGAAATGTCCTGCCGTCCCGCTTCCGCAGCGATAGCGGCTGGCGGGCGCCGGAGTCAATAGAATGTTTTTTCGCTTATTGGTGAGTTGTAGAGCTAAAATTTTCTCTACGTCGCCTAATGAATAAAATCCGTCCCTTTCTGGCGAAGAGCGTGGAATATTTTTTCGTGCGGCCGCGACTGTGGGGCGCCCGCGCGATGAACCGTCTTCCGGGGCGGTGCCTCGGGTTGCCTCAGATTCCCTCGCCGAAGAACTGGTCCATGGTCAGGGCCGGCTCCTCCGAGCGCGGGATGCGCGACACCACCCGGGCCGGCACCCCCGCCACGGTGGTGTGGGGCGGCACCTCGTGCAGCACCACCGCGGCGGCCGCGACCTTGGCGCCCTCGCCGACCCGGATGTTGCCGAGCACCTTGGCGCCGACGCTCAGCAGCACCCCGCGCTCGATCTTGGGGTGGCGGTCGCCGCTCTCCTTGCCGTTGCCGCCGAGCGTCACCGATTGCAGGATCGACACGTCGTCGGCGACCATCGTGGTCTCGCCGATGACGACGCCGGTGGCGTGGTCGATGAACACGCCGGAGCCGATCCGCGCCGCCGGGTGGATGTCGCAGCCGAACACCTCCGAGATCCGGCTCTGGACGTGGAGGGCCAGCGTCATCCGGCCCCGGTGCCAGAGCCAGTGGGCGACCCGGTAGCCCTCGAGGGCGGCGAAGCCCTTGTAGAACAGGAACGGATCCAGGTAGCGGCGGCAGGTCGGGTCGCGCTCGCGGATGGCGATCAGGTCGCGGACCGCATGGGCGCCGGCATGGGGGTCGGCCTCGAAGGCGGCGAGGCAGAGGTCGCGCATCGCCAGCCGGGCGAGGTCGCCGTCGCCGAGCCGGTGGGCGAGGCGGTAGGCGAGGGCCTCGGCGAGGCCGCGCTGGTCGAGGATCGTTGCCTGGATGATCCCGGCATAGAGCGGCTCCTCGATCAAAGCCGCCTCCGCCTCGGCGCGCAGCTCGGCCCAGACATCGGCCTCCGCCATGCTGTGGCTCGTCGCGCGCAAGGGGGGCTGATGCAGCGCCGACGCGCCCGCGCCGAGCGCGGATGACGGCACCGGCCGCGTGAACGGGTCGGCCGACAGTACCGAATCCATGCTGGTGGGATCTTCCCTTTGGTCAGGCCGTCGAATCGACTACCGAAAGACGACAACTGCCAATGCCGCCCTTGCAGACACGAAGCCGAGGGCTCGCGCAAGCCCCCCTGGCCCCGGAATGGCCCGGCCCGGCAACGGCACCCCAGAGCGGGGCGGTTCCCGGCTCTGGAAAGACCGGGGTCCGGCGTGGACCGTCCGAACCCCGGAGCGTGGCTGCTACTGCACGCGCCGGAACAGGTCCGGCAGGTAGCGCTGCAGGGTCTCGTGACCGTCGAACTTGACGTCGACGGTCGGCGTGAGGCTGCCCTGGCCGTGGATGCCGACGATCCGACCCTTCGCGTTGCGCCAGATGCCCAACGCGTCGGCGAGGTCGAGCCGCTCGAACACCACCTCGTCCCCGCTCGCCATCGTCGCCGAAGCCATGGCCTGATCCTCCGGGTGCGCTCCCGCCGCGACCCGATTCCTCTCGAGGACCGGTAGGGAAGAACGTCCTCCCACCCCCGCGAGACCGGAGAAGGGCGTGATCGCGATTCGCGCAGCTGAGAGCATTTGCTTCGCTAACCTATTGAACTAACTCGATAATCTACGAAACAACCGGTTTGCGCAAGCCTTGTTCGACGGGCAATGCCTCGACCCGACGCCTGCCGCGGCGTCCGGGCCGGGCGGATCATCGCCGACGACGCCCCGGTCACGGTCGCGGACGGCCTCAAGGTGCCGCTCAAGGAGCTGACCTGGCACTTCGTCCACCGCCACGTCACCGACGTGCTCACCGCCTCGGAAGCCGAGATCGTCGCGGCGACGAAGCTGATCTGGAAGCGGATGAAAATCGTCGTCAAGCCGTCGAGCGCCGTCCCGCTCGCGACGACCCTGAAGACTCCCGGAATCTTCGCCGGCAAGCGCGTGGGGGTGATCCTCACCGGCGGAACCGTCGACCGCCTGCCTTGGCCATGAGCAGACTTTGGCCATGAGCAGACTTTGGCCATGAGCAAACTTTGGCCAGGAGCAAACTTGGGCCAGGAGCAAACTTGGGCCATGACCAACTTTTTCCAGTGAACAAACTTTGGCAGCGAAGGAGACGAACGCCATGACCGTCGCGATGAAGCCCGCCCCGGCTCCCGCCGATCCCTTCGCCGGCCTCGAGGTCGGCTACGACGTCCCGGCCCTTCCCGGGATGCGCGAGGACGAGATCCAGACGCCCTGCCTGATCCTCGATCTCGACGCGCTGGAGCGCAACATCCGCAAGATGGGCGACTATGCCCGCGCCCACGGCATGCGCCACCGCGCCCACGGCAAGATGCACAAGTCGGTCGACGTGCTGCGCCTGCAGCAGGAGATCGGCGGCGCCGTCGGCGTCTGCTGCCAGAAGGTCTCGGAGGCCGAGGTGTTCGCACGCGCCGGGATCACCGACATCCTGGTCTCGAACGAAGTGCGCGACCCCGCCAAGATCGACCGGCTGGCGCGGCTGCCGCGCTACGGCGCCCGGGTCATCGTCTGCGTCGACGATCCGGCCAACGTGGCCGACCTCTCCGCGGCGGCGACGCGGCACGCCACCACGCTCGACTGCTTCGTCGAGATCGATTGCGGGGCGGGCCGCTGCGGCGTCAGGACCGCAGCGGAGGTGGTGGCGATCGCCAAGGCGATTGAGGCCGCCCCCCATCTGAGATTCGCCGGGCTCCAGGCCTATCAGGGGGCGATGCAGCACCTCGAACGCTACGAGGAGCGGCGCGCCGAGCTCGACGCCGCCATCGCGCAGGTCAGGGAGGCGATCGGCGCCCTCAAGGCGGAAGGGCTCGACCCCGAGCTGGTCAGCGGCGGCGGCACCGGAAGCTACTATTTCGAGAGCGGCTCGGGCGTCTACAACGAGCTTCAATGCGGCAGCTACGCCTTCATGGATGCCGATTACGGCCGGATCCGCGACGGCGACGGCGCGCGCATCGACGCGGGCGAGTGGGAGAACGCACTGTTCATCCTCACCAGCGTGATGAGCCACGCCAAGCCCGACAAGGCGATCTGCGATGCCGGGCTGAAGGCGCAGTCGGTCGATTCCGGCCTGCCGCTCGTCTACGGCCGGAGCGACGTCGCCTACGTCAAGTGCTCGGACGAGCACGGCGTCATCGACGATCCGGACGGCGTGCTCGGGGTCAACGAGAAGCTGCGCCTCGTGCCCGGGCATTGCGACCCGACCTGCAACGTCCACGACTGGTATGTCGGGGTGCGCAACGGACGGGTCGAGACGCTGTGGCCGGTCTCGGCGCGCGGCAAGGCCTATTGAGGCCACCGGCGGCGGCGCAGCCGCCGCGCTTCAAACCTCGATTCGAGAGCGCCACATCATGATCATCGTTCCGGAACGCGAGAGCGCCGGGCTGATCACGCCCGCGGAACGCCTTGCCGCCGTCGAGACGGCCTTCGCCGCCATGACGCCTCGTTCGGCCCGCAACTTCCCCGTCGTGCGCGAGGCGATCGGCCACGCGGACGCCTTCTACGGCTTCAAGTCGGGCTTCGATCGCGAGAGCCTGGCGCTCGGCCTGAGATCCGGCGGCTTCCGGCCCGGCAATGCCGCCCCGGGGACTGACCAACCATCAATCCACCATCGTCCTCTTCGAGGCCGGGACCGGACGGTACCGCGCCGTCGTGGGCGGCAATCTCCTGACGGCCCTGCGCACCGCCGCCTCGGCGATCTCGATCAAGTACCTGGCTCGTCCCGACGCGGCGGTGCTCGGCATGATCGGCGCCGGCCATCAAGCGACCGTCCAGCTGCGCGCCGCCCTCGACCAGCGGCGCTTCGAGCGCGTCCTCGGCTGGAACCCGCACCCGGAGCGGCTCGCCCGCCTCGCCGAGGTGGCGCGCGAGCGCAGCCTCCCGTTCGAGGCCGTCGATCTCGACCGCCTGGGCGCCGAGGCCGACGTGATCGTCACGATCACCTCCTCCTTCGGGCCGATCCTGCGGGCGGCGCAGGTCCGGCGGCGTGAAGCGACGGGCGGTGCGATGCCTCAACGCCCGTCGCCGCGGGGAGAGGCGGGCTCCCGGCGCCAGAACCCGAACAGGTCGAGGCGCGGCGTCTCCCCCCGGGGCTCGACCGCGACCGTCGCCGTGCGGCCGGAGACGAGCCGAACCTCGTCGGCGACGCTGTCGAGCTTGATCCGGACCGGGATGCGCTGGGCGAGGCGCACCCAGGCGAAGGTCGGGTTGACG
>NZ_LABZ01000247.1 GCF_001043955.1 Methylobacterium tarhaniae
GCGGAAATCCCGCGGCGGCGGCGCGGAAGCGCGGGTGCAGGCCGGCCCGGCCATGGGCCAGGGCGAGGGACGGTCGGGCGCCCTCCGCGTAGAGCCGGCCGGCGAGGGGGGCGATCCGGTCGACCATGGCGTTGGCGGTGGCGGTGGTGGGCAGCGCCAGATAGAGGCCGTCGGCCCGGCCGGCGGCGAGCAGCCGGTGGGCGAGCATCAGGGCCGCCTCGGTCTTGCCGCCCCCGGTCACGTCCTCGATCAGGATCAGGAGCGGCCCGTCCGGCAAGGCGACCGTCTCGGCCCAGGCCTGGATCGCGGTCGGCGGGTAGGGCAGGCCGGTCAGATCCGCGAAGGCGAGGCGTGGGCCGGGGGGCGCCGGCACCAGGCCGGCCTCGCGCAGGGCCGCCTCGGCCCGCCTGCAGGCCTCGTCCCAGTAGGCCGCCAGGTCGGCCTGCGGCGAGGCGTAGGGGAACCAGGCCTGGTTGGAGCCGATCCAGTCGGCGAGGGCCGTCAGGCCGGCGAGGAGCCAGCTCGCCTGCGCCGCCGCCTCGACGGCGGGGGCAGGCACCGCCGGGGCCGGCAGCAGCGCCTCCACCGCCTCCCAGACAGCGAGGGCGGCCGAGGCGGAGGCCGGCGGGAAGTGCGGCTGCCAATCCTCCGGCTGCCAACCCTGCCGCAGCGGCACCGGGCGGCCGTGATGCCCGAAGATCGGCTGGAGCAGGCGGTTGCGCTCCCCGGCCGTCCAGCCTCGCATCAGGCCGGAGGGGGCGGCCCGGTCCATCAAAAGCCCGCCGACCAGGAGCAGGCCCGCCGCCGGGTGGCCGGGATCGGCAAGGCGCGGCGGCGGGGGCAGGTTCGCGGGGTAGAGCGCCGGCACCTTGGCCTGGAACAGGGGCGAGAACTTGCCGATGTCGTGCAACGCCAGCAGGTGCAGCCACAGCGCCTCGAAGGCCGGGGCCTCGAGCCCGAGCCCCGCCGCCAGGGCCCGGGCCGCCCGGGGCCGGGCCCGCAGCAGCGCCCGGCCGGCCGCCGCCACGTCGAGGCCGTGGGCCCAGGCCGGATGGAAGGCGTGCGGCGCACCCGGACCGGGCCGGGCCTTGCCCCAGAAGATCCGCGCCGCGTGCTCCCGCATCGGGTCCATCGTTCGCCTGCTCCTCGCTCCAGGTGCATGGTCGGCCCGCGGAGCCGCCGCCGTCGAGAGGCCGGAACGGAAAACTGAGTTGGCGCAGGAACCCGCTTGTCACTCGCCGCAACAGCCTCTATACGCCCTCTCACACCGGGGCCGCGACACACGGCTCCGAGGGCGCGTAGCTCAGCGGGAGAGCACTACGTTGACATCGTAGGGGTCACAGGTTCGATCCCTGTCGCGCCCACCATCGCCACTCCGGATGTCAGGGGTTTTCCCTCGGAGCGGTGCCGGACCGAACGGCCCGGAACAGTTGAACGAAAGTATCGGCACCTCGGCTTCGAGCGTTGCCGAAATAGGCCCCGAGGCCCGTGTCGCGACGAGCGGCTGGGTCGTGGGCCCATGGGCGCGTAGCTCAGCGGGAGAGCACTACGTTGACATCGTAGGGGTCACAGGTTCAATCCCTGTCGCGCCCACCATCCCCATTCCGCATTCGCCGCCAGGATCTGCCCTCGAGCGACCGGCCCCTCGACGACGGGGATTCTTCTCATGACCGATCAGGATGTGGGTGTGGCCTTCGCCACCCTGGCGACCGCGCTCGCCGTCGCGCTGCACAAGCAGGGCGTCGCCGACGGCGAGGCACTCCTGGCCGAGACCGTCGGCACCCTCGAGGCCGTGCTGCAGGACGATTATCCGGAGACGGCGCGGGCGATCCTCTCGGCCTGCGCCCGCTCGCTGCGGGCGGCCGAGGGCTGAGGCGGGCTTCCCGGTCAGCGCCGGGCGGGCCCGGTCCGGCTCGGCTCGTCCGCCGGATTCACGTCGATGAGCCCGAACGGCCCCACGCCGGACACCTGGAGCGTCGCGGGCTCGGCCGAGGTCCAGAGAGAATGGGGCATTCGGGCGGGCAGGACCACGACCCCGCTTCTCTCCATCGCCTGTCCGCGCGCCGTGTCGACGGTCGCCTCCACGGTGATCGAGGACCTCATGACGTCGTCCTCCCGGCCCGGGATCTCGACGACGGATCGCACTGGGCAGGACGATACCGGAGGAGACCTGCACAGGATGGCAAAGCGAGGGAGCGGTACTGCGACATTCGTGACGATCGGGCGCCCCGGCCGTCGCGATCGAGGGTGCGAACCGGGCCGTGACAGCTTGACCTTCGGCCGGCGCCCGCCGATGACACAGCCTACTGGTTGAAGGCAGGGGCTAAACCATGGCAGTTCTGGTGACGGGCGGGGCCGGCTATATC
>NZ_LABZ01000248.1 GCF_001043955.1 Methylobacterium tarhaniae
TTTTGTAAACCGAAGGTCGGGAGTTCGATCCTCTCCACCGGCACCAATAATATCAACGACTTAGCCCGTAAAATTGATCGGCGTCGGAGTGTGGAACGCTCCGGGGTAACACCACGGGTAACGGCGGACCGATTTCGCGGGTCACATCTCCTCGTCAGAGTCAGTGCCGGCAGCCCATAGAACCTGCGACGCCCCGCCGGTCGGCGCGGCGAGGGACGGTTCGGCATCGGCATCCGGCTCGAGGTCCGAATCACCGTCCGACTCATCGAGCAGCCTGATGATCCGGTCGACCACGTCGAGGGCGAGTTCGGCCAGGCGCTCGAACTCCTCGCGGGGGATGCGCATGGCTGCGAGCGCGGCAGGGTTTGCTTGAACACTCGAAATGCGGCCGGCGGGGAAGCGGAGGATGTTCGACATGGCTCAAGCCTCGAGGTCTGAGCGTGCGGCGAGGGTGACGCCGGACACGGCTGCGGCGCTCTGCAGGAGAGTGCTCCAGCACTTCGGCATTTGGTCCCAAGAGGTGAGGCCAGCGTAACGCACCTTCACCGCTAGTCCTTCGATGGTTCCCGCGACCAGTGCTTCGAGGCGCGCGACCGCGAGGGCAACCTTTCGGTCTGCAGCATCCCTAGCAGCACCCAGCTCGGCGAGCCGGAAATGCTCTCTCAGCCGCTCGTGATGGGCGTCGAAAGCAGCCGCGGTCGGCAGGAGGCACTTCCACCGCCGAATCCGGTGCGGGGTTTGTCCGCCCTGGCCGAAGACATCGACAGCCCGGGCGATGACATGCTGTAGCCCTCGTTCGGTCCAGGCATGCCCCGGATTGCGCCAATTGCCATCCGGGCCTGGCGGCCGGTGAACCATGTACGTCGGCACGAATCCAACCCCTGGGCATCGCGGGAGAGAGGCGAACAGGCGCTCCTCCCGGTGGTTCATCATCAGTTCCACCGGCGGTCGTCCTCGAGCCTTGTAGAAAGCCTCCGTCGCGGCCACGGCCGCATCAGAAGCAGCCCTCGCGTCCAGCCTAGCCGTTCGCATCGCAGCCTCAGCCTCGAACAGCTCATGATCTGGATGGCAATCGGGCGCAGAGGCCGGTGCCGCCAACGCAGGCACCGGGAGCGCAGCACCAGCTGCGAGCGAACCGACGACGAGGGCACGCCGGCCGAGGTCCGGCTCGTCCGTGATCGGCCCGGGGCGTAGGACCTGCGAGGCTTTGGCGGAGAGCGCAGCCGCGCGCTCCCGGAGGCTCGACGTCGCGGCAATCTTGCGAGAGGCCTTCATCACAGACCCCTCTCGGCGAGCAGAGCATCGAAGGCGGCGCCCTCATCCGGCCCCAGGGCAGAAAAGTAGCGGCGCAGGCCTTCGCGCAGCGCCTCGAGCGCACCGGTGTCCCGGCTGAGATCCTGATCGGCCGGCGCCGGCGCGGGAGTGTCGTTGTTCATCACCACCTCCCTCAGAACGGGCGCAGGACGCCGTAGCCGGCGATGGTACCGGCCACGAGGATGACGGCCGCCAGCAGCTCGCCGGTGGCGTTCAGGAAGCGCAGAGCGCGGACGTGGGGCGTGTCAGGCCGGACCGGCTGGACGGCTTCCCAGGCCTCGGCGGCCTCAGTCTCGTCCGGCGTCAGAAGCGGAGCGTCGTAGGCGTAGAGCGGGCCAGCAGAAGGCGAGCGAGAGCGTTCACCGGCACGGGCCGGTGCTGTAGAATGACGGGTAGCCATTGGACGTCCTCTAACGACGTGCGTGGTCAGGGCCGGTTGAGTGGTTGCAGCCACTTGTCCGGCCCGGTATAATTAGCGCTAGAAAATGGGGGTTGGCAATAGCTAGCGCTAGAAATTCCTCCCGGGGCCGTCCCCGCATCGACGCAACCCCGGTGAACGTGCGCCTGCCACCTGAGCAGCTTGCGCCCCTTGATGCCTGGATCGCAGACCAACCCGAGCCAAAGCCCTCGCGCCCGGAGGCGATCCGCGAGGCCCTGGCAGAGCACCTCAAGGCAAAGGGATATCTGAAGTGACCGACGCCGCTGCGCCCCAGGTCAGCCCGGTAGAACAGCCAAGTGGCATTGCTGAGATGGCTCGTCTCGCCGACCTCCTGGCAGAGCGGGTACTCGCTGAAGGACTGGGGAGAGGTTCAACCCCGATCGCTCATATCCGTGCCCTCGTGGATGCGGCCATGCTGCTGGAGGATTACGGGCAGGAGATGCCACCCTCTCTAGAGAGGATGATCCGGGAGGTTCGCGAGGCAATGGGGACCGCGGCGCAAATCAACGGCCTGGGGGAAGATGACGATGGGAGCGATCGTCTCGCCTGACCGCCCTACATGCCTCTTCGATTGGAGCATGCGCATGTCGACCAGCGATCCCGATCCGACGAAGACAACCCGCGATCCCACTACGGAGGGAGCTTGTGCACGCCACCAGGGTAGGCCGAGGGACGCCTGCCCGTACCCACTCGACAGCAAGGAACGCGAGGAGTGGATGGAGGGCTATGACGGCCGCGCGCAAGGCGCCGGGCCCGAACTGCCGATGAATCCGACGTGAGGCGGGTTTCCATGGGCCTGCGATGAGACCTTGATCCGAAGCCTTCGCGGCCAGAAGCGTGCTCTCTGTAAATGCGGCGAGTAGGCGCGCAATTCTCATGCCATCTATGACCAGGCTCATTGACGATGTCGACCTGCCGCTCGACAGCGCCCTAGTCCAGCAAGCCTAGAGAATCAAGTTAAAGATTGCAAAATAATGAGGTTGCAATTGGCCCTGACCAGTAGCACAAAGCTCCTAACAAGAAGTTAATCACTAGCTTTGGGAAGGTTAAATACATGTCGTCCGAAGCGGTCAAATGGACTGATGTGGGTGCGCTAGCCATCTCTTCCCTTGGATTACTGGTCGCTATAGTTACTATATTTATGTTGTATCGTCAGCTCAAAGCAAACATGGGTCAGTTCGGGGCTGCCCTCGACCAGATAAGGTTGAATCAAGAAACACTAAAGGCCGACCACGAGCGCTCACGAAGGAGTCTCGCAATCTCGATTTGCATGGACTGGAGTCGGTTTGTTGACGCAGAAATCACGGCAGTAACAAGACTCATCGAAGAATTTGATGAGGAACAATGTCGTTCGATTCGCAGCCTAGGCGAACTGCGAGTCAACAGAAAACATGCGCAGCTACTATCAACTATATTTCAAAAATCGGCACCAGATATGAAGTTTGATTCCGAGCATCTCACTGGAACAGACTTTGTAATATCCGGCAAGAATATTTTGTTTTTGAGAAATGCCGCGATTCGATATCTGAACATGCTAGAAAGCTCTCTCGCGGCTTGGCATTACGGAGTCGCAGACGAAGATATCATAGTCGATCAATTTCAATATCTACTTGATAGATCGCGCAATAAGACAGCGATCGAAAAATATAGAAAAACTGAAGGGGACGTTTATTTTCCAGCCATCACGGCGTTCATGCAGAAGATACAACCAAAACTAAGCTCAACGCGCGATATTATCGCTTGAAGTAACATTATTGCGCGCTTGAGCATTTCGCGAAAACCAACTGTCGGCGCTAGTTAACGAGCGCCGGCACCCAAAGCACGCCACACACAGCCGCACTTCTACGGGCCAAAACTGCAGCACGGCGTCGGGAAGGATTTGTTTCGGCAGGAAAACCCACACAAAGCGCCAGCTCGACGCTACCGTGCGCCAGAAGCTCATTGCTATCGGCGAGATTGCGAAGCGCAGCCAAGACGATGGGCCGCCGAACAGCAGCGAGACCGCCGATCGCGCTCGCATCTCGTTCAACAAGGAACAGGCCGCGTGGTCTACCTATTCCACCGCCCTATGTCGATCGCTATCAGATTATGGCTCTGGTACTGCAGGGGCAGAGGATGATGCCGCTCTATGCCGAGTGCGTGCGATGCTGAGGCGTGCTGCCGATCTCAGGGGATGATGCGAGCCGCCGGCGCCACCTTCATCGAGGAGAATGGCGAGGGGCCAGGGTGAGGCTTCGCAAGCAGTTTGCCTAATGATCTCTCGCATTTTTGCGATTAATATGGGCGACTCGGAGTTTTCGGGGATATATATGACAGATCTTGATAGAAAGAAGATCTTTATCGATTTTTGGAATGTAGTAATAAATGCTCAAAAGCAAACTAAAAATCTTAATATCTCGATTAAATGGGACGATCTTGTAAGATTTGTACTATACGAAGGCGATTTGTATAAATCTCGTAGTCAGCAACCTACTCTGGCAGGCTGTTTTGTGTTCGGATCTTTCTCTAAGAGCAATGCCAGGCAGTTGGAATTTGTAAATCAAACGCTCGATAGATATGGCGCCTATCCAGGTTTATTCTTTGATTTCAAAGAACGAGTGGGCAAAGAAACCTCTAATAAATGCGACAATTGTGGCAATTCAGTCCAGCGCTCGTCTGAGAGCGGCGTGGACGTTTTGCTCTGTGTAGAGATGATCAAGCATGCATACATGCGAGAGCACGAATATCTTGCCATCGTATCTAGCGACAGAGATTTCATACCGTTACTTCAGTTTCTTAAAGATCAAGGCCAGAGGGTATTGCACGTTGCGACTGATGAGCCGCATCGTGACATGAGAGCAAATTCGTGGAAGCAATTTTCGTTAAGACATAGTTTCATTGATCTTTGCAGACTAGAGCATGACCGCCGCATGGTGCTCGTCTGCCCACAAAGTCGTGAAAAAGTCGAAATACTTACGCGCATACTTGATCAAGACAACCTACTTTATGACGTCATTGATATTAGTAATAAAGATGATATTTCAGACAAAGATTTAGAATTTTTGTTGCGCAACCAAAGGATTTCTTTCTCAAAGCGAGGCGAAAATAACGGTAATAAGTACCATTTCACAAGTCATGCCAAAACGATATATGATTTTCGCAAGCTTGTCGCAGATGGTTCGGCAATTGGATCTTTTCCGTTCATAATCAACAATGGAACGCGAGAAATTAATTATGAAATGAACAAAGGCTGGGTTTTGGGAGAAAACTCCAATACGAATTTTTGGACTAAACAACTCAACGTAGTTAGATAGAGTGACTTGCTCGATAGCCCGAAGTTGATAGCCCCGCCCCCTTCGGCCGTGTCGCCATCGCTCGGACCAAGGTGGCGAAGGCCTTCAGCTCCTCGCCCTCCGGGGTGCTCGCGGCAGGTATCTCCACAATCATCGTCTCCGCAACCCGCCCCGCCACCTGATCCGCCGTCGCAACCAACATCGCACCGAGGTGATGCACGTACCCGCTGGCGATCATCCTACTGGCATGCCCGAGTATCGCCCCGACGGTGGTGCCGCTGTCGCCGAGATCACAAGCTATCAAGACGAATGACGGATGGAGGGCATGCGCTGTCACGCCCTCCTGCCGTTCACGAAGTCAACAAATGGAATCCCTCAACCACCGCACAGGCACACCTGCCTCCAGAACGGTTGTGGGTTGCAGCAGACGGCTTGCGCCACAGAGTGCCTGAACCGTAGCCTTGGAGTACCCCATTGCACCTAGTGGGGATCCGCAGCGTTCGATCGTGGATGGAACATGCCCAATCCCCAGTTTTCAGATGACAACCCCAAGTCAAATCCTTGGACAGAAGATCAGCTGGGATTTGCGCCGTTCGCCAAAAGACTTGCTTCGTCAATTATAGAGGTAGAAGCACCAAATGGTTATGTAATTGGCTTGCAGGGCGCTTGGGGATCCGGCAAATCAACGGCCCTAAATTTTGTGCAAGCAGTAATCAAAAAACACAATGACGAGGCCGCGGAAGATCAAAAACAGATTCATATAATTGATTTCAAGCCTTGGATTGTCTCCGGTCATCAAGATTTGATAGCATCATTCTTTAAGATCATGACTGAAAAATTGGCGGATCAGAAGGATGCCTGGACGAAGCGAGGTAAAGCCGGCTTACGCACTTTGCGAAAGAACGTTGATCCTCTTGTTGACGCCGCTGCTTCAGTTGGGAGCATTCTCGCGCCAGGAATAGGTACGCTCGGCGGTGTCGGCCTAAAGCTCGCTAGCGAAGCTATCAAAAAATCAGGTTCAAGCAAATTAGATGAATGGTTGGCCGAGCCGTCCTTGCAATCTGCATACGATAAACTTCGCAGTCGTATTGTTGAACAGGATGAAAAATTCCTTGTTATCATTGATGACATTGATAGACTTACACAAGTAGAAATAAGGACCATTATGCAGATGGTCAAAACTCTTGGACGACTCCCGAACGTAGTTTATCTTCTAGCTTATGATAGAGGCATTGTTTGGACAGCCTTGGAGCAAGAAAGAGATAAATCAAAAAATGCGCCCCATTTTGTGGAAAAAATTATCCAACAAGAAGTCGATTTACCGAGACCGAAAAAGAACGATTTACTTAGAATGCTTGATGTCGAGATTGGCTTCTTAACTCAGGATACCCCACAAGACGAAAGGTGGTATCACATTGTAACTGATGGCATTCAAAAATGGATCGAATACCCTCGTGATGTTGCACGACTTTCAAACGCTGTGAAGTTTACGTGGCCGGCTATTGAAGCAGAAGTTGATCCTCAAGATGTCTTGGCTATTGAGGGTTTGAGGTTGTTCAATCCGATTGTTTTCGAATGGATTAGGCACAATCGTGATAGTTTTTTTGGGTCGAACTGGGGTATGATGTCTGAAAAGCGTCGTGAGAAATTTGGGGACGAATTTCTTGATAAAACGACCGGCTCCAACCAAGAAAGTATTATCCAACTGCTGTGTACATTGATTCCTGCAGCCTCTAAATTTTTTGAACATAAGCGGATTTTTGGATTAAGTAGCGAGCCATACTACAAGGTCGCCAATCGTAGAGGCATCGGAAGCGAGTCCGGCTACGATACATACTTTAGCCTACATCAATCAGCTGAGACAATATCAAGGCGCGTTCTTGACAAGGCCTTGACGCCGAGTACCGATAGGGCATCGCAGGTTGCTATCATGCAGTATTTCCTTGCGGGAGCCGGAGATACGAATAAGCCATTGATCGGTGAATATTTTCAGGATCTGAGGTATCGCGTCCTAGATTCTCAAGACATGCCAATACCAAAAACATTATTTGAGGCTATTTTTGATTTGGGAAGCGAGATCCTTAGCGCCAATGACGATGTTGGAGCTTTCGCTATATCACCAAGAGATAATGCATTTCTTCTCCTTGCTGCGATATGTAAGAACAGCAAATCATCTGAAATATCATCTGTTTTAGATGAGCTATTCCTTAGCGGATCTACGCTTAGCTTTTGCGCAGAGTTTTGGGGTCGGAGAGCAAGTGAAAATGGCTTGATCGGCTCAGATGGGCGCACAGATGAGCCGGCCCTAGACGAGCCGCTGATTCGGAAGTTGCATTCTACTCTAGTCCGAAGGATTGAAGCCGGTGTACATGATGGCTCTATCATAATAGAGCCATTCTTCTACTACATAGCAGAGGCTTGGGCCTTTGATGGAAACGAGCAAGTAGTCAAAGATTGGATATCTGACACCTCGCTTATAAACGGCAAATTTCTGGCTAAAATATGCTCTGGGATGCTCGGATATACCGTCGGTTCAAAACCAAGAAAATACACGATGCATACTCGACCCAGGGAGTCCTACTACGATTTTTCAAAACTCCTTACTGCTGCCAACAAACACGAAAATGACGAAAGTCTATCTGTGGACGAAAGAGCGCGGATCAAGGCTGCACAAAGAGGCTTAAGTTCGATAGTTGCTGCGCAACAGCGAGATCTAGAGACCCAGGCCCAGATCCAAGCCCAGGCAGCAATCAATGCAGCCGATACGGCGGAAGATGAAACCGATGGATGAATACATAGAATTTTTGACGGTAGTAGCTTGTGTGCACTCTCACCGGCCAGCAGGTTGCGAACTGCTGGTGAGCTTCCGCGCGCACCTCCAGCAGGAGCTCTTGCGCAATATTCGGAGGTCGAGGCCTTATGGCTCGGGTGGTGACATCGCTGCGGCTTTCATTCTCTGCAGTGTAAAACTGCCAAACCCAGTCCGACAACCATCGAACCGACCGTGCGCGCCTGAACATAAACCTCGGACACGGCCTGTTGCTAGGAGGCCCCCACATTAGCTTCGGGCACCCCGCGCAATGCGAGATCGATGCTCTCCGCCGCGATGGTCCCAGCGACCGGTTCGCCGCATGTTCTGCACCTGAGACCGATATCCAGGCGCGGCGCGGGCGGAGAGCCCCCTTTTCCTTTACTCGCTCTCGCCACCCTTGCGCCGTCGGGCCGGCTTGTTGCTGACCGTCGCGTCGCGGGAGGCGGTAGCGGCCGCAGCCCGGGCGCGCGACTGGCCGAGACCGGCGCTCTTGGCAAGCTCGGAGCGCTGCGCAGCGTAGTTAGCGGCCACCATCGGGTAGTCCCGCGGCAGGCCCCACTTGGCCCGGTACTCGTCGGGCGTGAGACCGCGACCGGCGAGGTGGCGCTTCAGCGTCTTGTAGGGTCGCCCGTCCTCGAGGCTGATGATGTGGTCTGGGGTGACCGTCCGGCGGATTGGGACCGGCGGCTCGAGCTTCACAGGCTCAGGCTCGGCTGGTGCGCCGAGCCGCGTCAGTGCCGCGTGCGTCGACGCTATGAGCGTCGGCAGGTCGTGGGCCGTCACGCTGTTGTTGGCCACGTAGGCAGAAACGATGTCGGCCGTGAGCGTGACGTCGTGAGGAAGGACGTCGGTCTGATCGCGCATTTAACCTCTCCGTTTAACATGTGATTAGAACGGAATGGCGCTGGCTATGTCGACGAACCTCACGCCATGACACTCATGTACGCGCGTTCTGGCCATTTTCACAATACATCCCGCGGCAACATCTCGTCATTGTACACTGGCGATGCATGTCAGCAGGCGACTGGTGCGTCAGCATCCAGGTTGAGCATCTATCCAACTACGTCCGGCTACCGATGCACGAGTGCAGATGAGCACCCTTCAGGCCCGACGAACGCCACCTGAGCGAGGCGGCTGTCACCCGCTCCGGTATGCAGCGCTCGAGATATGCGGTGCGAGCCCACCGCGACCGCTCTGCGCCCGAGCTGTCATCTTCGATTCGAGTGCCTTCACCACCACGTCGATGCTGCCGTCCGGCCTGCGGGTCACCTCCTGCTGAATGTCGGGCGAGCCGGCCGGGCGCTGGTCGATGAAGTTGATGGTGGGCGCGCCCGAAGCTGCCGGCGTGATGGCCCCGGGTCGCGGCATGGTGAAGGCGTCACGGCCGACGATGCCGCCATCGGCGTAGCCTCGCGTGCCCCGCCGCATGGCGTCGACCACACCAGGGCCGCCCCATCGCTTCACGTCGTCCTGGCTCCACACCACCTCGCCGCGGTGGACGATGCCGGCTGCCTCGAGCCGGCTGCCGGGGCCGGTCCATCCGCCATCCGAGAACCCTGGGCCGTAGGCGCCCGGTGCCGCTGCGGCTGCCGACTTGAAGAAGTCGGACGCGCCGTAGCTGCTGCCTGACCCGCCGGCGAACAGGCTCTTGGCGAGGTCCACGCCGGAGCCGAACAGTCCACCCGGGCCGGCGCCTTGGCCCTGTGTGCCCATCAGTGCAGCGAGCGGTCCTTGCCCGAAGAGGGCGGCCTGGAGCGCAGCGCGGCCGATGTTGCGGCTCAGGTCGAGGAAAGCGTCCGACCACGACCGGGTGCTGTCGAGGAGAGGATCGATCAGGCTGTTTCCCATCTGGGCGAAAGAGGACAGCGCCATCTGCGTGTCGCGGATAGAGGCGTTGAGGCGGATCTGCTCGGCGTACTCCCGCGAGGCCGAGGAGGTCGGATTGTCGCCGAACACGGGCCGCAGGCCGGCCGACACCGCCTGTTCGGTGGGAGTGCGCCCGAGCTGCGCACGTTGGAATTCGAGATCCCGCTGAAGGCTGCGCTCCGCCAGCTTCTGCGTCTTGGCGCCGATCGCCGCGGCCACGGCCTCGATCCGCTTGCGGTTTTCCTCCGCCAGGGGGATGCCATCGGCGGTGGCGCGGTTCAGCAGCCCGGCCCGGGTGGTCAGCCGCTCCGCCTCGCCAGCCGTCTTGCCCATGGCGGCAGCCTGCGCCTCCTGCGACCGGGCCGCCTGCTTGGCGGTGTCATCCAGCACCCGGGCCTGGGCGATGGTGTTGCTCTGCTCCGTCGTCTGGCGAATGCCCTCGCGCAGCTGCTCCGGCGAGGAGATCATCGAGCGCTCGGCCCGCTCGGCCAGATCCTTCAGGCTCTGCCCGTTCGGGTATTGCGTGCTTGGCCGCTCGCGCAGTTCGTTGCGGTAGGAGCCGAGATTGGGATTGGCGGCAGTGCCGAATACGCCCGCGAATCGCTCCTCGATGGTCTGGTAGCGATCCCGAACGCCGGCCCGCTCCTGGTTCGCCAGCACCTCGCGTTGCACCGGGTTCTCACGCAGGACCTGGTTGGCCCGGGACACCTCCGTGCGAACCGCTTCGGCTCGCTCCTGGGAGGCTCGGGCCCGGGCAAGCTCGCCCTGCACCGCCGCCTCGGCGCTCTGCTGCGGGTCGACGGTAGGCATCGGCCGTCCGCCGGTCATGGAGTTCAGCACGCCCGCGCCGCGGCTGACGTTGGACCAGAAGTTGCCCCACGAGTCGCTGAACTTGTCCGTGGCCTTCTGGCCAATGCCGGCGAGCTCGTTGTAGCGGGCCAGCGCCGGGTTGATGGTGTCGAAGGCCAGCCGTACCGCCTCCGCGCCGCGACCCTGCTTCTGCAGCTCGCTGACCATGCGGCTTGTGGTGGCGCTGTAGGCTCCGACCCGGACGGAGTACCGGTCATAGGCCGTCGAGGTGTCGGTGAAGAACTCCTGCTGGATCTTGGCCGCATCCTCCAGGCTGGTACCGAAGGTGGTGGCGAAGTCGCGGGTACTGGCGAGCGCCTGGTTGATCGTCTCGCGCGAGGCGTTGCCGGACGAGGCGAACGCAGTGGCGAACGTCCGCGCTGTGCCGGTGGCGAGCTCGCTCGAGCGGGCGAATCGCTCGATCTCGGCCGCCGTGAGACCGGACTGCTTGCCGAGGCCGGTCATGCCGATCGCGACCAGCTTCTGTGACGTGTCCCAGTTCGCGTAGGCCAGCGCGACGGCGCCGGCACCGCCTGCGAGGCCGCCGACGATGCCGACCGACAAGGGCACCAGCCGGGACAGCTCGACGCCTACGCCTTTGATGATGCCCGTGACGCCGGCACCCGGGCCGAAGATCTGAGCGATCTGCGGGCCCTGCTGCGCCAGCACGGTCAGTGGGCTCATCCCGCCGTAGAGGGTGGTGCCGATGTCGAGAAACTGGGATCGGAGGTTCTGAACCTGGTAGGCGGCGAGGCGCGAGTTGTCGTTCACCGACTTCATCGAGTCGGACATCTTGCTGTGGGCTTCCCGCGCCCGCGTCACCGCCTTCGTATGCTCGTCCTGCGTGATGGCCCCACGCTTCAGCAGGTCGTCGGCCTCGGCCACCTCCTTGTTCTGTCGGGCGAGGGAGGCACCGAGCGGATCGATGCTGGCGCGGAGGGTGGTGGCCCGGCGCTCCAGGTCGGCGCTCGCCCGCGCCTGCTCTTCGAAGCCCTTCGTGGCCGCGGCCTGTCCCTCGGCGACGGCTCGCACTCGAATCTGCTGGATGACGGCTTCGCGGCGGGCGTCGGCCTCCTGCTGCGCGAAGGCAGCCTCGAAGGCTGAAGCGGAGGACTTGGCCGACCCAGCGCCGCCACGATCGACACCGAGCACGGCGTTGACGTTCGCCTGCGCCCTGGCCTGGCTCTCGGCCAGCCGAGCAGCCTCGGCCATGCGCTGGTACTTCGCAGTCTGCCGGTCGACGGCGGCGCCGGCACCATCGGCCGCAGTGGCGACACCTTGGAAAGCAGCCTGTCCGGCCCGGCCGGCCTCCTCGAAGGTACGCTTCAGCTCGGGGCCGCCCTCGACGCCAAGACGGATTGCAACGCTGGTGGGCATGGGTGGCCTCCTACGGTCTTGAGGCAGGGGACGCCGCGGCCACTGGCACCCAATCGGTGCTGTAGGTGTCGTCGGCGAAGTACGGCAGGGCGGAGGTGTGGGCCTCGCAGGCGGCCTGATCGAAGGACTCCTCAGCGAGCGCGGCTAGCTTCGGCCAATCCGGCTTCTGCGGCGCGTCCGGCCACATACCGGGCCAGGGTCGTGGATCGATCGGGCTGTTGGGGTCGGGCGCGTGCTCGGAATGCAGGAAGTGATCCATGGCCTCGTTGGCGAGCCCGTGCAGTTCCATCCGCAGGATTGCGGTGAGGCTGTAGGCGACCGGGACCGACACGCCGGCCTCCACGATCATCGCCGCCACGATGGGCTGGCAGCGGTCCAGCACGCGGCCGAGAGCGGCCCGAACGCACCGGGCAGCGAACTCGTCGGCTCCACCGTCCTCTACCGGCTCAGGCGGAGGTATGGGCGCAGGCCGAGGCTTCGAACGGGTGGCCTCTGCGAGTCGCGTCGCTCGGTTCACTCCTCGATCGTCCTGACTGTGAAGTCCGCGGACATTTGCGCTCAGCCAGTTAAGTACGTCCGCACGATTCAACTTACCGTCCGAGCGCACCGGAAGGCCTGCCTTGACGTATTGCGAGACGCGGGCGCGAGTAACGCCCAACTCGTCGGCAAGTGCTGCCTTGGTGGTGATCGTCACGGCTCATGCGCCTTCAGGGTGGTGTTAAGAGGGTTTGGGACCCCAGCGCTAGAAAAGCCTGGGGCCCCGACCACCCATGTAGGCCTGGACGCCCCAGGGGCCCTGACGATCGGGGCTGATGCTTGGGCACCCCATCGGGTCACTGCTGCCGCCCCGTCGTGACGACGTCCGATGCTCTGGGCGCCGTCAGTAGGGCCATCGGCAGCAGCTCGATGAACCCGGCTCCGACCATCGTCCTGGCGATGCAGGCGAGTTCGAAGCGGCAGATGGTGTCCAGGATGGGTGCCGGGCGGGGCGACACCAGGATGGGCGAAGGCGACAGGCGAGGAAGCGGAGGCATGATGGGGCCCTGCTGCCTCTACGGGGACTCGGGCTTGCCGCGGCCAGCGCGGCGGAGCTCGCGTTCCATGCTGGAGATCGAGGCGGCGTGGCCGGCGTTGCCCCTGGTTGCCGGGATGTGAGAGGAGATGCTCGTTGCCTCCTCAGCGGCGACCATACGGGCGAAGAGATCTTCCCGCGCAGCCTGCACGCTGAGCCCCTGGGCGAGATACGCCGCGGCCTGATCGCGGGGCACGGCGTGGGGGGCCATGCGATGGGCATGAGTAACCGCCTCCCGGATCGTTGAGGTGGCGCCGACACGCTCGCGGGCCTCCGCGATGCTGACGCCCTCGGCGATCAGTCCGGAGGCGAGGTGCGCGGCGTCGCCCGCCAAGCAGATCCGGCAGATCTCGGCGGCGTGGTCGTTATTGATCATCCCCTGAGCCTGCATTGCCGGGGGCGTCGTCGGCGGCGGCAGAGCGGGTGACGGGCCCGGCGGAAGTGTGGGCTCCACCTTCGCGGCGGTCGCCCCCGCGTCGAACTCCGCGACGTCGCTGGCCAGGCTCTCGAACAGGTGGTGCTCGCTGTCGGTCATCGGGCGGCCCTGCCGGCCGGCGAACACCATCTCCTCCATCTTGGCGACGGCGGCAGCGCGTTCTGTCTCGGTGCGGATGGTCATCACGACCCTCGTTCTGCTGGTGATCGGGTGGCACCCGCAGGTGCCTCGCCGGGGACGGGGAGCCCCGGCGGGCAGCGATCAGGCGGCGCGGCGATCCTGCCCGGCGCTCCAGGCGTCCTTGAGCCGGGACAGCTCGGCGGCGCGCCATTCCTTCAGGCTGAAGCCGAGGTCGACATAATGCTCGGGCGGGCTGGTGGTCATGCTCTCCCGCCGGCGCTTCAGCTTCTCGAAGGCGTCGCGACCCTCCTCGGTGTCCAGTTCGAGGGCGAGGCCGGCTTCGATCGCCCGCTCGGCCGCCGGGGTCGCAATCGTGTGCGTCCAGGCTGGGAGATAGGCGGGGCTGCCACCAGCATCTGTGAAGGTGAAAGGCTCCAAGGCCACGATCTGCATCTCGGGGCGCGGCACCTCGATGTGGGGCATCACCTCGACATGAGCCGGCAGGGCGGGCCCGATGACGCGCTCCCGAATGCTGCCGGCCGTCTCCCGCAGGCGAGCCCCGAACTCGGCGGCCATGGCGACCGGGTCCGCACCCTCCACCGTGCTCGCCATGACATAGGTCGACCAGCGCCGCACCTCGGCGGATACGTCGAGGCTGGGTAGCGCCTCCGCGAGGCCGTGGAGGAGGAAGGCACGGGCGATGTCGGCCGGGCTGGCGATGCCGATGTGCGGATCGTACTGGCCGGCGGCGGCCGGGGCGATGCTGCTCAACAAGGCCGCGTGTGCGGTGGCGACGCCCTCCAGGGCCCGCTTCAGGCCGGCGGCCGCCTTCTCGATGTCGGTCGCGTTGCGCTCCAAGCCGGCGGCTGCGGCCTCGCGCTCCGCCTCCTCCTGGTCGGCGGCGATGCGCGCCTCGGCGGCGGCCACGCGGCGGTCGAGTTCGGTGACCGCGTCGGTCACCCCGAGGGCGGTGCTCTCCAGGTCCCGGACGGCGCGCTCTGCGTCGGCGATTGCGGCGGCGTCACCGCCTTGGATCAGCAGCTCCCGGCGCGCCGAGATGGCCCGCTCAAGGTCCGCCGACAGCCCGGCCTGACGGATCACCAAGGCTTCGCGGCGGGTGAGGAGGCCTGAGAGGTCGGCATCGGTTGTCAGAGCGGCTTCGGGGGCGGTGACGAGCTTGGGACGGCGCATGCTGGCTCCAGTCAAACGTTGCGATCACGGCCGGGGCGGCCGGTGAGACGCTCGAGATTCGGCAAGGTGCGGAACGAGGCGCCGTCCATCAGCAGGCGGCCCTGGAGGGCTCCGCGTGCATAATCCGCCGTACTGAGACCGCGGGCCTCAGCTGTCCGGCGCACTGCGTCGGCGAGGTCCTGAGGTACAGCCACGGTCAGTCGGGCAAGGAAGGAAAGTTCGGCGCTCATGAGTGCAACGTGCACTCCAGGCGCTGGCAGCGGCAGAGGACGCGACCGGACGTACAACCGGACAGACAGGACAGACACGGAACAGCGAATTTAGCTACAGCCAGCGCAGGCAACTCTACAATTCATCAGCACCCACCATTGCAAAGAACTCGGACGCATCTCTCCGCACATCAATGACTTAGGCTGGATTTCCGCCCCATGGGGACTCAACCCCGATCTTGGCCCAGCGCAGTGTCATCCCCCAACAAAGCAGCCAACTCGCGGGCGCACTTCGCAGCCGCGGCGGCACAGCGCATTGCACAACGATAGCCGGCCAGATCCTGCTCCCGCAGACACTCTGCAGCTGCTCCGAAGAACGTGCCAGCCAGTTCCATACACTCCGCGGCGCACGCCCTGATCATCGCTGGGGTACCGTGTCCAGGATCGGAAGTTTCGTCCATCGCTCTCGTGTTCGGCACGACGCTGCCAACCGTGGTCAGCGTCGCCCATAGCGCAGTTCGAGGTCGTCACGCCGCACGAACCATCGCCCTGCGACCTTGACGCCGAGCCCGCGGCGGGCTCGCTTCAGCGCCGCTTCCTTGGAGATCGACCAGGCTTGTGCGGCGCGAGCGAGCGGCACGAGGTCATTGGCAGGTTGGGCACCGTCTAGGTCACCAAGAAGTTCCCGGGCTCGCGCGGCCAGCCGCTCGGAGTCCGCAACGATCGACAGCAGAATGGCACGCTCGGCTTCGGTCATGACGCAACTCGATCGGGACGGTGAAGTGCGGCGAAGCAGGCCAGGACCTGCCGGCGGTCGAGGGGTTCGAGGTGAGCGAGCGCGTGGGCGGCTGGCTCCAGGGCTTCGGGGTGTGTCTCGGCGGCCTTGAGCAGCTGATAGAGCTCGGCGCCGCGCGACCCCGTGAGCAGGCGGACGATGGCCCGCAGCGCGCGAAGCCGGGCCACCTGTTCCGTGCGGTCGAGGCCCGGCAGCCAGGGCCCGAACTGATCGGAGGCGGGGATCATCGGGCATCCCCATGCGGAATGGGACTGAGGACCGCGACGGTCTCGGAGCCCGCCAGTCGTTCGGCCTCGGCGCGGCCGTGACCGCCATCGAACTCCAGGATGGCGGCGCGTTCCTCGAACTCGGCGAGCCAATCGCTGTGCCCAATCGGACACACCTTGAGGCCGTCACCTCGACATTTCTCCTGCTCTCGATTTTTCGTGCGTGACCGCGTGACCGCGTGACTGGCACCAGCAAGATGCTGATTTTGCTGGTGTTTGTCGGTCACGAGGTGTGGCGTCATGCAGTCACTCAGCGCGTGACGAGCGGCTGACGACCTGGTGCCGGTCACGCAAGTCACGAGCTCGTCACGCCCCGTGTGACCGCCTAAGCTATTGAAATCATTGACGGTCACGCAAGTCACGCGCGTCACGCGTATTTTTGGGGTACTCGCGAGAGAAATCAGGCGTTCGAAGGCGCTGTGATCGACCGGCATCACGCTGCCTCCGCGTCGAACAGTGCACTCGCACGCACCGCGTAGGTCGGCACCGATCGCCCATCCACCTTCACGAAATGGCGGTGCGTCCGGTCCTTGCCGGTGAGCAGCAACCCGCGCTCGAACAGCATGCCAACCACGCTCTTCGGGTCCGCGACACCGGCCAGCGTTTCACTCCAGCCGGTCGCCGTGAAGGCATAGACGAGCACGCCATCTCGGCTCAGCCGGTACCCGAGGAGGTCGCGGATCGGCGCCGAACTCGGCTCGACACCATCCAGGTTGCGGAAGCGCGCCTCGCCGTGCCGCTCGATCGCGGACCGGATCGCGTCCAGAGCCGCCACGAGCTCTCCGGGACCGTCACCACCACGTGCGGAGCGCCAGGCATCGAAGCATGTACGGATGGCCCGCTCGACCTCGCCTTCAGCCCAGGGCAGCTGCAGCGCGACGCGCGCCATCTCGCCGGCTACCGCGATCAGGGCGAAGCGATGCGCGGATCGGGATGCCTGACCATCCGCCTCTGGCAGGTCGGCCAGCAGCCGCTTCGTCACGTCGGCGATCATCCGGCGGGCGGCGGATGCGGTGCCATCCGGGTTTCGGGCTAGCGCCTCCACGAAGCTCGGACCGGCCGTGCCGTATGCTCGAAGCGCGGCGGCCTTGATGCCGTTGGCGAAGGCCGCGGGCTCACTGCCGTTGGTGTGATCGAAGATGCCGAGCCCGCGTCCAGCATCGGCCGGAACGTCGACGAGGCGCACCAGTTGCCCGGCCCGCGCCCGCTTGCCCGTCTCGCTGATCTTGTCAGCCAAGCCGACTTCGCCGGCTGAGAGGAGCATCACGCGCCATTCGTGCCGGGCGCGCAGCTCGGCTTCCTTCGTCGCTCGCGCCTTGCCCTGTCCGTTGACCAGCAGGTACGCCGTCGAGCCGGCTTCCCGGGCTTCCAGCTCACCGAGCTCGTCCAGAATCAGCACCGTGCCAGAATGCGCCTTGGCGACGCTTTCGAGCCCGTTGCCCGTCGCCCTCCAAGTCTGGACGAAGCCGGAGCGGGCGCCTCCACCCCACACGCTGCCGGCTGCCACCAGCAAGGTCGACTTGCCGACCGACGACGGACCCTTGAGATTCACCCCACCGCCTTCGTCCTGCAGCAGGTCGGCGATCGGACCGGCGAAGGCGACCGACAGCGCGAGGATCAGGCGCGAGTTGCCGGCCGCCGGGGCAGCTACGGCTGAGACCCACTCCTCGAGGGCCCCCGCCTCGGCATAGCGCGCAGCATCCACGCGACCTTCGAAAATCACCTCTTCGCCGTCGGCTGTGCCGATCGTCCGCGCCGGCAGCACGAACACGCTGTTGAACCAGCCGGAGCGACGGACGAGCCGGACACGGGCCTGACAGTCCAGTTCGTACAGGGCGCGCTTGAGCAGGCCGAGCGGCTTGCGTCCGATCGAGATTGGAAGGCCGGCATCCACCAGGGGGCGCAGCCACTCGGTACCGTCGCCGATCAGGTCGGCATGGGAGATGAAGCCACGGTGGCGACGCTCATCTCGGTCCTGCCATTCGATGGTGACCGCCCATCCGGCGCCAGCCGGATCGCGGGCGAGGCCCGGGACACGGAACGGGCCGGACAGCCTCATCGGCTCCTCATCCCCGGCTGGATCGAACCAAAGGCCGGAGGAGCGCATCCGGAAGCCGTTCGGCCACCGAATGCTAGCCGCCTCCTGGCGCTGAGAGGCTTCAACTACGGCTTCGAGGTCAACGGGCCCCAAGCGTGCCCACTCCGCCGCAAACGGGTCGTCCGTCATCGCAGCTCCTCAGCAGCGGCCCGGGCCCGCTCAGTAGCCTTCTGCTCCTTCAGGTGAGCCAGGAGGCTGATGGCGGCGCGGACGTCGGCGACGAGACAGCGAAGCGCGTAATCCAGGCCGACATCGTCCTGGATGCCGGCGTAGGTCGCTGCCAGGTCGGCATGGATGGAAGCTCCGGCGACCGTCTCTCCGATGCAGGCCCGCATCATCTCGAGACTGCCGTGAGCGAGATCCTGGAAGGGATCAGCCTTGGAGGTAGGGGCGCTCATGAGCGCTGCCCTGTCGTAGCGAACGCCAGCTCGGCAATGGCACGAGCTCGCTCGGGAGAAAAATCGAAGCGGAAAAGCAGGCGCCGCATTTGAATGTCGATCGGGCGCTGTGATATGTCCCGGGTGTCGGCCTGCAAGACGACATTTCCCGAGAGCCGAGTGCGCCCGCCAGCGCCTCGGCTTTCGACGTTTATGGCCATGCTGATTACGCGGCCTTCTTTGCAAGAGCAGCGTTGCTGGCGAGGGAATGCTCCCAAGCCTCGAGATCGTTTTCAGACCAGTAGTAGCGTCCGTTGATCTGCGTCGGCGCTGGGAACCCGCTCGGACGATCTCTGATCCACCGCATCAGCGTGCGCAGTGAACGCCCATAGCGTGCTGCGACACTGCCGGATGTGAGGAGCTTCGTTTTGGAAGACATGTCGCCTCCTGTCGTGTGACAGGAAGACGATGTAGGCCAAGCATGATCTAGTCAGCCGGAATTGGCCGGAATCAGCCGGAAACTAGGGCTGTGGATTGCCGCTGACGAAGGCCAGGTAAAGCGGACCCAAATGCTCCTTGAGCTGAGTTCCGCTAGGTGCATCGTCACCAAACCATTCTTCAATGTAACGGATCAGATCGGCCTGCCGGTTAGGAACACCTTCATGGTGCATCCATCGAGCTGCCTCAATAAGACATCTCTCCCAATCGTGATTCCCTCGCCTACCTCCTGCACCCTTTCTGCGAGCGGGGGTGTCTTGAACGGCATCTCGACTTGTATTTTCAAAAAAATCTGGAAGATACCATCTTATAATCAAATCGTCTTGGTCCACAGCAATGCCTAGAACTTCCATATGAGACAAGTGCTTGACGACATTAGGTTCGATTTCGACGCTCATCTCGGATCGTACAGCTGAACTATCTTTCCACTCTATAATAGCAAATCTCCAAAAGTCACGATCTAAGCGGACACCTTCTTTCTCTACTAAAGACCCGAGATCGCCTGGATCGCCAAAAGTTACGTGCGCGGCTACAGATTTTATTTCACCATCACGCAGCGCATTCTGTAACAATTTCTCCTGGAGTCGAGGAGCGTCCGCTCCTTTTGTGACCGCTCGCCACGCTTTCTCAAGCGAAATCCACGAGGGCAAGTCATCCATCGGGTTGCTGCTCCTTGATTATCCGACTCAGATGCAATCCCCAGGCTGCAAGAGCTGCCCGTTTCTCGTCGGCGAAGCTGTGGCGCTGGTAGACGCCGACGATGCCACCGAACGATCCCGAGGTGTGGTTCAGGACCTTCTCGATGATCGGCAAATTGACCCCGAGCCGGGCCATGCCGGACGCCATGGTCCTGCGCAGGTCATGGAGCACCCAGGGCGGCGCGCCGGGCATTGCCTTGTCGAGCCGCTGCTTAGCCTTGCTGAAGCCGCTGACGGGCGTTTCGCCAGTGGTGGTGAAGACGAGCTGCCGATCGCCCGCGATACGCTTGATACCGGACAGCACCGCGACGGACTGGTCAGAGAGCGGCACATCGTGCACCTGGCCGTTCTTCGCTCGCTCCTTCGGAATGGTCCAGAGCCTCGCGTCGAGGTCGACCTCGAGCCACGTCATCTGCCCGACCTCATCGCGCCGCTGGCCGGTGAGCATCAGGAGCCTCACGAGCGAGCCGAAGGGCTCCGAGAGGCCATCGCAGGCCTGCCACAGGGCACGCAGCTCGTCGTCGGTGAGAACTCGATCCCGGCTCTTCTCGGCCGTCGGCGCCTTCACGCCGGCGCAGGGGTTGGCGGCGATCACGCCGCGCTCGACGAACCAGCCGAACATCCGGCGCAGCACAGCCAGAACGCGGTTGGCCGCCACCGGCGAGCCCCGGTCCACGATCGTGTCGAGCAGATCGATGATGTCGCGCTTCGCGATGTCCTGCAGCCGCCGAGCCCTCCAGAGCGGGACGACGTTCTTGGCGAGGAGCCGTTGGCTCTCGCGCCAGGTGTCCGCCTTCGTGTTCGCCTTGGCGTATCGCTCGATGTAGCTCTCGGCCGCCCGCTCGAAGCGGTCGCGCTCCGCCCGCTGTGCTGCCTCGCCGGAGCGCCGGGCCTCGGCCTTCTCGGCGCCCGGGTCCCGACCGCTGGCGACCGCGACGAGCGCCCGCCGGGCGAGCTCCCGCGCATTGCTCAGGTCGATGCCGGGATATGCTCCGATCGTATGCTTGCGGGTGCGGCCGGCCGAGCGGTAACGCACGGCCCAGGATTTCCGGCCGGTCGGCTGCACCACGAGGTACAGGCCGGCTATCAGCCCGTCGGGAATCTCGGCGCGCCCGGGCCCGGGCTTCAGCGCCTCGATCGCTCGAACCGTTAGGGCCTTCGCCACGAGATCACTCCGAATCCGTTGGTCGGAATAGGGTAGCCTCAGGGTAACATCTTGCATGTGGCTCGTCCTGTCCTATCATGGCGTGGACACAGGCGGACACGCCGGTAAAACCAAGGCAGATCAGGTGCTTGCGCAGAGAGCTTCTTGGCAGCCCGTGTCAGTTTGTGGCAGCTACTTTTCCCGGTTTTGTAAACCGAAGGTC
>NZ_LABZ01000249.1 GCF_001043955.1 Methylobacterium tarhaniae
GGGTTCGAGGGCGGAAGGGGCCTCGCTACCATGCCGGGGGGCCGGACGGAACCGAGCCGGCGGCAACGCCGCTCGCGCCACTCACGGGCTGCCCGCCTCCGGTGCTCCGGCGCCCTGGCGGCGCGCCTCCTCCTCGGCCTTGTGGCGTGCCGCTTCGGCCGCGCGGGCCGCCTCCGCCGCGCGTGCCGCCTCCGCCGCCCGCGCGGCCTCGGCTGCCCTTGCTGCGTCCGCGGCCCGCGCCGCCTCCGCCGCCCTGGCGGCCTCGTCCGCCCGCTGCCTGGCCTGCCGGGCCTCCTCGGCGGCCCGCGCGCGGTCCATCTCCAGACGGCTGCGGCGGCGGGCGAGCTCGTTGCGGTCGGCCTCGACGGTCTCGATCTTGTCCAGCTCGCGCTGCAGCACCACCGCCGCCAGCACGTTGCCGAGCGGGACGACGTCGAGTTCGCGCTGCGGCCGGGCCAGCGGGCCGACGAGGGCGAGGCCCAGGGTCGGCGCCGGGGCCGTCCAGGCCCGGGGCGTCGCAATGGTGGTGAGGGTGCCGCGGGCGTCGAGGCGCAGGGATTTCAGGTCGACCTGCACCAGGCCGGCCCAGGTGGCGGGGCCGAGGTCGAGGGCGAGGCTCCCGGTCCGCAAGGTGCCGCCGACCATCGAGGCCGGCACCGAGACGGGGCCGGCCAGCACCAGCGGCCCGCGGTCGAACTCCTCCGACACTACCCGCTCGACGCGGCCGGCCCGCAGCGGGTCCTCCTCGGCCAGCAGCCGGGTCAGGGCGCGCTGCACCGCCGCCGGATCGAGGTTGCGCAGCGTGAGCCCGGCGAGGTCCAGGCTGCCGCTGCCGGCAAGGTTGCCGACGAGGGCCGCCGGGCTGTCGCCCGCCGCGCCGAGGCGCAGCCGCAGGCTCGCCTGGCCCTGCAGGGCGTCGCCGCCGGTGAGGGCGGCCAGCGACGCCGCCGTCAGGCTGCCCTCGGCGGAGAGCGTCGCCTGGGCGCCCTGGCGCGCCAGGGTGGCGCTGCCGGCGAGCCGCCCGCCCGCGAGGCCGGCGGCGAAGTCGCGGAACGAGAGGCCGTCGGGTCCGAGCCCGAGATCGAACCGTGCCCAATCCGCCGAGAGGCCGCGGCCGAGATCGAGCCGCCGCACCGTCACGGCGACCTGCCCGGTGGCCGGCAGGGCCGGGGTCGGGCCGAAGCGGGCGGCGGACCAGGGTTCGGGGCCGGCGGGCGCGGGGCCGGGATTGAGGACCAGCGCTCCCGCGAGCCAGGGCAGGGAGAGCCGTTCGAGCGAGAGGCTGCCGCTGACGTCGCCGCCGGCCGGCCGGGTCAGGGTCGCGTCGATCGCCGATCCGGCGAGCGTGCCGGTCAGGGCGAGACGAGGGGGCTCGCCGGCGCGGCCGAAGCCGAGCGTCAGCCGCGCCGGCACCGGATCCGGCGGCGTGGCGGCGCGGCCGAGGAGGCCGGCGAGGGGCCGCAGGTCGGGCGAGGCCACGGTCAGAGCGCCGTCCTGGAACGGGCCGCCCGCGGCCGGCAGCCGCAGCGGCCGGGCGGTGCCGATGGCGGCCCCGGCGATCTGGGCGTCCAGCGTCAGGCTCAAGGGGCCGTCGGCCTCCCCCCGGCGCCCGACGAGGTGCAGGTTCGCCGGCATCGCCAGGGCCGGATCGTCCGCCCGGCCGAGCCAGCGGCCGGAGGCCACGCCGTCGAGGCGCGCGTCGAGGTCGTCGAGCCGCCCGGCCCGGGCGGCCAGCGACAGGGCGAGGCGGCCGCCGGCGGCGCTGCCGCGGGCCTGGCCGCGCAGGCGGCCCGCCTCCGCGCCGGAATCCCGCTCCAGCGTCACGTCGAGGGCGGCCGGCCCGTCGCGGAGGAAAGCCGGCAGCAGCCGCGCCTCGTCCACGAAGGCGCGCGAGACGAGGTCGATCAGGGGGGCGGCCACCGGGGCGCTCACCCGCCCGGCGATGCGCCCGGCGCCGTCGGCATCGATCCGGCCCGAGAGGCTGGCCTTCGCCCCGGCGAGGTCGCGCACCTCCAGGCTGTCGAGGCGAAGCGCTGCGCCCTCGGATTGCAGGCTGGCGGCGATCTCGCCGGTGCGGGTCCCGGTCGGGCCGTAGCGCAGGTCGCGGGCGAGCAGGGTCAGGCCGACATCGTGGTCCTGGAGGGCCGCGATGGCGCCGCGCATCGGCGGCAGCTCCGCGACGTCGAGCCCGTCGGCGACGATCTGGGCGTCGAAGCGCGGGCGGGCCTGGTCGGGCCCGGCGGGGCTGTAGCGGGCGCTGCCGGTGATCTTCGCCGTGCCCAGGGCCACCCGGGCGTTGCGCAGCGACAGGACCGGCAGGGCCGCCGCCACGTCGGCCTCGGCCGAGAACGGCCGGCCGTCGAGGAGCCCGGTGAGCGGCCCGCTGATCCCGAGCCGGTCGAGGAGGCGGGCGAGCCGGTTCGAGGCGGGGGCGTCGATCGCCGCATGGCCCGAGACGCCGCCGCTCGGCGTCACGTCGCCGGACAAGGCCAGCTTGAGGCCGCCTCCCCCCGTGCCGGCGAGGCGCCGCAGGGCGACGGCGCCGGACGGGCGCAGCACGGCGCTCAAGGATGCGCCGGTCCATTCCTCGCGGGCGAGCCCCAGGCTGTCCACCGCGACGTCGAGCGCCAGGGTGCCGGGCAGGGGGCCGGGAGACAGGCCCCGGCCGAGCAGGGTCTGGCCGATGGCGCTCATCAGGAAGGCGTCGAGGTCGAGCCGGCGGGCCTCCAGGCTCATCGTCGCCCGGGCCGCCGCGAGGTCGAGGCTGCCGCGGCCGGTGAAGCGCAGGGGCGCCTCGCCCGGCACCTCGACGCTCAAGGCCTCGAAGGTGGCGAGCCGGCCCTTCGCCTTGAACCCGCCCTGCACCGAGACCGGCAGTGCGCTTCCCGCGGCCTGGGCCGGCGGCCCCACCACCAGGCGGGCGGTGCCGCTCGCCTCAGGCACCCCGCCGCCCTCCGGGCCGGCCGACACGCTCACCCGGGCGTCGAGGTCGAGCCGGGGCACCGTGTCGCCCCCGGCGCCGAGCTTCACCGGCACCGTCCCGTCCGGGCCCGGCGCCCCGGTGGTGAGGCGGAACGGCACCGCCTCGACGCTGCCTTCCGCCCGCCAAGGGCCGGCAAGGCGCGGCGCCGAGAGCCGGACGGTCTCGGCATAGACCTGATCGGTGCGCCCCGTCGCCGCCACCCGGGTGGTGACGAGGAGCTGCGCGACCCGCAGGTCCTCGATCGCCAGGTCGCGGCTCCCGAAGTCTCGGCCGTCGCCGAGGCGCGGCGGCGGCAGGAAGCTGCCCGCCTCGGTCATCGGCAGGGTGACCTCGCCGCGGCCGATCCGGGTCTCGGTGAAGCGGATCTCGCCGGAGAGGAGCGGGGTCAGGGCGATCTCGGCCTTGACGAAGCGCGCGTCGAGGGACGGCCGGTCCCGCCCGGTCGTGAGCACCAGGTGGTCGATCCGCAGGCGCGGCGAGGGCAGGAGGCGCACCTCGAGGCGGCCGTCGCTGCGGGCCTCGACCCCGAGCGAGCGGCCGAGCGCCGCGTCGAAGCTGCCGCGATAGGATTCCCACGGGATGAAGGGCGGCGCGACGAGGGCCGCGGCGAGGATCAGGATGACGAGGCCCGCCAGGGCGGTCAGGATGTCGCGCACCTTAAAGCTGTCCGTGCCGCCCCGCGAGGAGAGCGCCGCCTCATGTTCCGTCGACGGCCCGACGGGCCGTACCCCGATGACAGCGCTAGCATATCGGGATCGGAAACGCGGGCGAAATCCGGCGCGATCACGCAGAGAGTGCCGCCCCCCGATGCGCCCGCGCAACGCTCCATGCCCGCCTGACAGGGGGGGCGGACACTGTTAGAGCGGCGGCGTGACCAGATCGACGGATCCGATGCGCTACTATCTCGGCCTCGCCACCACCTTCCACGACCCGGCCCTCGCCCTGGTCGGGCCGGACGGCACGGTGCTCTTCGCCGAGGCGACGGAGCGCTACCTGCAATACAAGCGCGCGCCGAATTGCGAGCCGGATTCGGCGCCCCGCATGGCCGGCCTGCTCAAGGCCCACCTGCCGCCCGGCGCCGAGCTCGTCATCGCCACCACCTGGGGCCCTGAGTTCAGCCGCTACCTCGCCGGCCAGGCGGCGACCGGCGCCTTCGGGCTCGATGCGCTCAAGGGCCATTCCCCCGCCCTCAACCGCTCGCTGGTGCCCGAGCGGGCCGAGCGCACCTTCATCGCCGAGCTGGCGCTGGCGCAAGGCCGGGCCGGCTACGGCACGCTGCTCGGCCTCGACCGGGCCCATGGGAATTCGGCTTCTGGCGGCCGCTCGACGATCGCGGCCTTGCGGCGCTACCCCCACCACCTGACGCACGCCGCCTACGGCCTCTGGGGCTCGCCGTTCCGGGACGCCACCTGCCTCGTCGTCGACGGCATGGGCGAGACCGGCGCCTCGGCGATCTACCGGATGGAGGCGGGGCGCCTCGTCGAGGCGAAGCGCCATCGCGGCCGCGAATCGGTCGGCTTCTTCTTCGGCCTCGTCACCGACCTCGCCGGGTTCGACCAGACCAAGGGCGAGGAATGGAAGATCATGGGGCTCGCCCCCTACGGCCGGCAGGATCCCGAGCTGATGGCCAGCTTGCGCCGGCTCTACCGGATCGAGGACGGCCGCCTGCGCTTCGCGGATGCCGCCACCGTGCAGGCGGTGGCCGACGAGATCCGTGCCCGGCGCCCGGCCGAGGCCGAGGCCGAGGGCTGGGCCGACCTCTCGGCCTGCGGCCAGGCGGTCTTCTCGGAGATGATGGACGTGCTGGTCGCCGAGGCCTGGCGGCTGGCGCCCCACGCGAACCTCGTCGTCACCGGCGGCTGCGCGCTGAACTCGTCCTACAATGGCCGGCTGCTGCAGCGCTGCGGGTTCCAGCGCCTCCACGTGCCGTCCGCGCCGGCCGACGACGGCAACGCCCTCGGGGCCGCCTGGCTCGCCTTCCAGGAGGACAACCCGGGCTGGACCGGGCCGGGGATGCTCGCCACCCCCTATCTCGGCTCGCGCGTCTCGACCGAGCCGCTGGAGCGGATGGTCGATTGGGAGCCGCGCCTGCGCCGGCTCGGTCATGACGGGGTGACGCAAGCCGCGGCCGGCATCCTGGCGGCGGGCGGGCTCGTCGGCTGGGTGCAGGGGCGGGCGGAGTTCGGGCCGCGGGCACTCGGCAACCGCTCGATCCTGGCCGATCCGCGCCCGGCCGACGCCAAGGCGGTCCTGAACGCCAAGGTGAAGTATCGCGAGGCGTTCCGACCCTTCGCGCCCTCGATCCTGGCCGAGGCCGGGCCGGACTGGTTCGAGGATTACCAGGACAGCCCCTACATGGAGCGCACCCTGGTCTGGCGGCCGGAGGTGCGGGAGCGGGTTCCGGCTGTAGTGCACGAGGACGGCACCGGCCGCCTCCAGAGCGTGACGGACGAGCGCAACCCGGCCTATGCCGCCCTGATCCGCGCCTTCGCCGAGCGGACCGGCGTGCCGATCCTGCTCAACACCAGCTTCAACGTGATGGGCAAGCCGATCCTCCACACCGCCGAGGACGCGATCCTGATGTTCTCGACCACCGGGCTCGACGCCGTGGTGATCGAGGACTGGATCCTGGTGAAGGACGGGGTGAAGACATGAGAAGGGCCGGCCCCGTCCCCGGGTGCCGGCCCCTGACATCCTGCGAGGCGCCCGCGATTATTCGCAGACCTCGACGCGCTTGTAGGTGAAGGACTCGTCGTCGAGCCACACCTTGCGGCGCTCGAAATGGCAGATCGGGCCGCGGCGCGGGCGCACGATCACGGTCTCCGGCTCCTCGACATAGACCCGGCGCGGCGGCGGCGCGGCGTAGACC
>NZ_LABZ01000025.1 GCF_001043955.1 Methylobacterium tarhaniae
CGCGCCGGGGCCTGCAGGCCCTCCTCGACGAGGCGGTCACCGAGGTGAAGCTGGCGCGCGCCCATGAGGTTTGGGACCGCCGGACCGGACAGCTGGCGCCCGAGTCCGAGGAGGCGAAGGCCACGGCGTGGGCCAACTGGTGCGAGGCTGCGCGGACCCTGGACCTCTTCAACGTGCTCCATCCGGAGCCCGTCGCCGTATGAGCGCCCCCGCCACCGCGCCGGCCCGGGCCCGCCAGGCCGTAGCCCGCTACCTGCCGGAGGCCTCCGAGGGGTCTCGTTTCGCCCGAGGGATGGCTGCCTACCAGGCCTGCCAGGACGCCTGCCAGGAGCGGGCGGTCGGCGAGCCGGAGTGCCGGGATTCCTGCGCGAGGGCGCAGGCTGCCTTGAGGAGGAAGGGATGATGATCCTCGAAGCGATGAAGGCCATGCGGGAGGGGGCGACGACGCGCTGCCCCGAGTGTTGCACGAAAAAGTTGTATCAGACCGCTGAGGGCAACCTCATCGAGATCGCGACCGTGTCCGACATCTGGCACCGCGCCGGCGACGTCATAGACAACCCGGTTCTCGGGCAGGCCTGGATCGAGAGCGACAGCTGGGAGATCGTGCGGTGACCCTGCCCGCCCCCTCGGCCGCCCTACTCGATCGGCTCGCCCGGCGCTTTGGGCAGTCCCCCGGGCACGCCGCATGGCGCGCCCGGATCGAGGGCGGCCAGAAGCGCCTTGCCGGCGTTCGTGAGGATGTGGCCGTCCCACACGAGATCGGTCAGCCCCGCGGCGCGGACCTCCTCCACCGCGGGGATCAGGCTGTGATCGGCGATCCTCCCGGCGGGCACGCACACGTCGTGGATCACGTGGAGCACTGCGTCGGGGCGGCCCTTCCACTGGGCGATCACGAGCCGGGCGTCGGCGGAGATCTCGGTCGTCATGTGCGCGATTCTGGGTCCGCCCAGGCGCGGAGGCAAGCCCGTCAGAGTGCGGGGCTGCCTGCGTGCGGGTCATCCTACAGCTGATGGGAGGACGCCGGTCAAAGGATGGCCTCGGGCACGTACGGGATGCCGAAGGCGTCGCAGAGATAGGGGATCGTGTGCGGCCGGCGCAGGTCGCCGCATCGTGTCCCGGCCGCCCACACATCCACAAGGGAGCCCCCGCATTCTCCTCCGCGTAGATGACGCCTGGCAGCGTTCGGAGGATCGCAACGATCCCCTCGAAGTCGCCGCACCGGTCGGCGGCGAGGAGCGCCTGGGCGACGTGCGCAGGCGCGATGTAGGGCTCGCGCATCCGTGGTGTCCCAAGGGAAAGGCAGCATCCTGCCGCGCGCGGTGAGGGCAGGTAATTCCCCTCGCGTCAGCTTCGGCGACTATGGCCTCCTCGGATCCCGTAAGCATCATGCACTGAGGTGAACGCGGCGATGCCTCGCACCTTGGCCGAGATGAGGCTCAGTGTGAGAGCTGCGGCGTCCAGCGAGTGTACGAAGTTCGGCGCGATCCCACGGAGCTGCGAGGCTGCGTCGAGGTCCGGCGTCTGCTCGTTGAGGCGCTCGGCGGCCGACGCCGCGATCCTCGCGTCGCCGGGATCGTCACGGTGGGGCGGCAGGTCCTCGCAGCCGCCGAAGCTGACGGCACGCGGTCGGGCCTTGCGGCCTCAGGCGTCGAGATGATCCCCGACCTCTGCTGGTGCTCGATCTCGCGGCCCGTGTTCCCGGCCCATGCCAGGACGGTGATCACGACCTCGGGCAAATATGCCCATTACGGTCCCGGCCTTTCGGGCTGCGCGGTGCGCCTCGGTACGCTGACCGACTGTGCCGATGCACTCGTCTCGGGCCGGGCACCGGTCACTGTGCCGGAGTGGCTGGCCTGATGCGTGCGGCCCGGCCGGATCGCTTGGGCGCATCGATGTTGTGAACTGCTGCCTATGACCCAATCCACGCTGCTGACCCAAAGCGACCCCTGCCGGCTGCTGTAGGGAGTGTCCGATCGTGAGGGTTTTCCGGACATTCGATTCTATGGCGCAGTTTCCTGGCATTCGTTGCGTGGCGGGCTCTCGCGTCAAGCACATCAGCGCCGGCGGTCCTTCTGGGTATCTGGAAAGGTTCGTTTCCCATACAGACAAGCCTGAAAGGCCGTATGAGAACTGAGTGCGGCGAGCCGCCGATTTGAACCCGACGCTGCTCTCACCGTTGGCCCTTCGCTGCCTCCTCATACCCATGTGCGCGCATGAAGCCCCAGATCCCGTTCGACAACAGCTACGCCCGCCTCCCTGACCGCTTCTTCGCACGCACCCGACCGACGCCCGTTGCCGGGCCGCAGCTGATCCACCTGAACCGCGCGCTCGCGATGAAACTCGGCCTCGATCCAGACTGGCTTGCGAGCCCGGAGGGCACCGAGATCCTGGCTGGAAACCGCATCGCCGAGGGATCCGAGCCGATCGCCACCGCCTATGCTGGCCACCAATTCGGGAATTTTGTGCCGCAGCTCGGCGACGGGCGTGCCCTCCTGCTTGGTGAGATCCTCGACCGTGACGGCCAGCGCCGTGACATCCAACTAAAGGGCTCTGGTCCGACGCCGTTCTCCCGCCGGGGAGACGGGCGAGCAGCCCTCGGGCCGGTGCTGCGCGAGTACTTGATCAGCGAGGCCATGGCGGCTCTCGGCATACCAACCACTCGCGCATTGGCTGCCGTTGCGACGGGCGAACGCGTCGTCCGCGAGACCCTGCTCCCGGGCGCGGTGCTCACCCGCGTCGCGGCCAGTCACATCCGTGTCGGTACCTTCCAGTTCTTCGCCGCGCGCGATGACATCGCGGGCCTACGCGCGCTGGCCGACTACGTACTGGAGCGGCACTACCCGGAGGCCAGCGCGGCCGAGAAGCCGTATCGTGCCCTCCTCGCCGAGGTCGCCGCGCGCCAAGCCGATCTCGTCGCCCGATGGCTGCTCGTTGGCTTCATCCACGGCGTGATGAACACCGACAACATGTCAGTCGCCGGTGAGACCATCGATTACGGCCCCTGCGCCTTCATGGACGCCTACCATCCTCGAACCGTCTTCAGCTCCATCGACCAGCATGCACGCTACGCCTACGGTGCGCAGCCGCAGATCGCGTTGTGGAACCTGAGCCGCCTGGCGGAGACCCTGCTGCCGCTCCTGGACACGGACGAATCCCGAGCCGTGACCGAGGCCGAAGAGGCCCTCGGCAGTTTCGGGCCGCGGTTCGAAGCCACCTTCCACCGCGGCCTCAATCGCAAGCTCGGTCTTGCGACCATGCAGGATGGAGATCCAGTTCTGGCCGGAGACCTCCTCAAGCTGATGGCCGAGAACCAAGCCGATTTCACACTCATGTTCCGAAACCTGAGCCGAGCCTGCGAGGCGGCCGAGGCTGATGAGGCGGTACGCAGCCTGTTCGTCGATCCGACCGCGTATGACCGCTGGGCCGTTCGTTGGCGACAGCGGCAGGCCGAGGAGCCGGGCGACGCGGCCTCCAAGGCGGCCGCCATGCGCGCGGTCAATCCGGCCTTCATCCCGCGCAATCACCGCGTGGAGGAGATGATCGAAGCTGCAATCGAGCGAGCGGATTTCGCCCCTTTCGAGGATCTTCTGGCAGTCATCTCAAGACCATACGACGATCAGCCGATACATGCACGCTACGCCGAGGCCCCGAAAGGTGGCGGCATTGGGTATCGGACGTTCTGCGGAACTTGATCGAGGCGACCATTAAGCAGACAGTAACCAAAATGATCGGATTAACGACTTTCGCGAGCACCTCATCTCAGATAGTGCCGAAGAAATATGGGGATATGCCCGAGAAACTGTTGTAAAATGAATGATTACGAGAAACATATTCATAATTACGACTTAGAAGTAGTCGCTGATAGTTTAATATATTTTGAGAAAAATCGTATTGCAAATTTCCAAACAAGTAGTCGTTTTGAGGCCCGTGAGCCCCGACCGCTACCCTGGATCCAAGTTGGGAAATTTGGCGCGCCATATTTCGCCACCGAGACAGGCGCTGCTTGGACGCCAGTCGGTCAGAACGACGCAATCAGCTGGGTCGAACTCGCCGGCCTCTTTCGCCGTCGCGACCTCCCTGCCGTTGAAGCTTACCTCTACTATTTGGCCGATCACGGTGTCACCTGTCTACGCTTGATGCTCGAATATGCTCAGGTCCGTCACCGCTACATCGAGCAACCTGTTGGCCGGTTTGTGCCAGCGATGGTTCGGCTATGGGACGACCTCTTCGCGCTGTGCGAGAAGGTGGGGCTCCGCATTTTGCTCACGCCCTTCGACACGTTCTGGATGTGGCTGCATTGGCGCCACCATCCCTACAATCGTCATAACGGCGGACCACTTGCTCATCCTTCCCGCTTTCTCCTCGACGAGGCGGTGCGTGCCGCGATCAAGAACAGGCTTGCCTTTGCGGTCGAGCGCTGGGGCGGGTCCGGCGTGCTGTTCGGGTGGGATCTCTGGAACGAGATTCACCCGGCGCATGCGGAGGACAGTGCCGATGGCTTCGCTCCCTTCATCGCCGATTTGAGCCAGCATGTCCGCGCGCTCGAGATGAGGCTATACGGACGTAGTCATCCGCAAACGGTGTCACTATTCGGGCCTGAACTTCTGTGGCGACCACATTTGCCGATGGCGGAGCCGATCTTCCGTCATCCCGATCTCGACTTTGCGACGATCCATATCTACGCCGAAGGGACCATCGACGACCCGCGAAACACCGTCGATCCCGCGATCGCCATGGGACGGATCGTTCGCGAGAGTTTGGCCCAAATTCATGACGGCCGGCCCTTTCTCGACACGGAGCACGGCCCGATCCACAGCTTCAAGGATCGGCACATCACGCTGCACGCCAGCTTCGATGACGAGTACTTTCGCCATCTGCAGTGGGTCCATCTCGCGAGTGGCGGGGTTGGCGGTGGGATGCGCTGGCCGAACCGACATCCACACCGCCTCACGGCAGGGATGCGGGCGGCTCAGCGTAGCCTCTCCGGTTTTCTGCGATTGATCGACTGGAACCGCTTCCGGCGGCGCAACCTGAGCCAGGAGGTCGACATTTCAGAGCAAGAGGTGGCGGTTTTCGCCTGTGGAGACACAGAACAGGCAATTGTCTGGTGCCTGCGGACGAACACAATCGCAGAAAATGGCCAGTTGTGTCGGGATGTGCGATCCGTCTCAGCTCGCCTCTCGCTCCCTGGCCTGCGATCCGGCCGCTACTCCGTTATAGCTTGGGACACAGAGGCTGGACTCCTGCGCAGAACATGCGAGGTGACTGCCAACGGCTCGATGCTGACCGAAGTGGAAACAGGACCATTCATCACGGACATCGCACTGGCGGTGAAGCGAGTTTAAGCCTCATTTCGACGTCTTGCCACTCGCCGGTCGACGGACTTATTCTTTACGGTTGAGTGACCCAGGGGATTTCTGTGTGCTCCGTCACGGCCTTCTGGTCGTAATTCTAGGAACTGATCTAGGTAGCGCTCGTTGGCTGGGCGTCTGTCCAGGATAGCTCATGACGAATACCTGTCGCGTGATCATCATCGGAGGCGGATTTGCAGGTTTGGAGGCCGCCAAGGCTCTGAGCCGCGCACCCGTCGAGATCACGCTCCTCGACCGGCAGAACCACCACTGCTTCCAGCCGCTTCTGTACCAAGTCGCGACGGCCGCTTTGACGCCGGCGGACGTCGCGTGGCCAATTCGTGGGATCCTCTCAGGGCAACAAAATGCCCGCGTGTTGATGGCGAACGTCGAGGGGATCGACACAAAGCGGCGTAGGGTGAGGACAGGCGGCGGCACGTTCCCCTACGATCAGCTGATCATCGCAACCGGGGCCACACACGCCTATTTTGGGCACGATGAGTGGGCTCCTCATGCTCCGGGATTGAAGCGGATTGAGGACGCGACGGAAATCAGGCGCCGCATCCTGCTCGCGTTCGAGCGCGCCGAGCTTGAGGACGACGCCGAGCGGAGGCAGGCGCTCACCACGTTCGTGGTGGTCGGTGGTGGTCCGACCGGGGTCGAGATGGCCGGTGCGATCGCCGACATGGCGCATGACGCGCTGCCCCGTGACTTCCGGAATGTCGACCCGACGCGAGCACGCGTGCTTCTCGTCGAAGCTGGTCCACGCCCCCTGGCCGCGTTCCCGGAGCCACTGAGCCAGTACGCCAGGCGTGCCTTGGAGCGGCGCGGCGTCGAGGTTCTGACCGGGGAGACGGTGACCTCCATCGGCCCTGAAACCGTCTCGATCGGAGATCGCTCGATCAGGGCCGGTGCGATCGTGTGGGCGGCCGGCGTCGCGGCATCCGCGGCCGCCGACTGGCTTGGAGCCGACCGCGACCGCGCCGGACGGGTCAAGGTGTCTCCCGACCTCACCGTTCCCGGCTTGCCTGAGATCCTCGTGGTCGGTGATACCGCCGCCGTGACGGATGAGAACGGGAAACCGGTGCCTGGGATCGCGCCAGCGGCCAAACAGATGGGCCGCTACGCGGCGTCCGTGATCGCGGCTCGCGTCATGGGTCAGCCTCTCCCGGGACCGTTCCGCTACCGCCATCAAGGGGATCTCGCGACCATCGGGCGGAAGGCAGCGGTGGTCCGGCTGCGCCGCTTGACGCTCAAAGGGTCCCTCGGATGGGCCTTCTGGGGCGTGGCGCACGTCTATTTCCTGATCGGGCTGCGCAATCGCATCGCAGTCGCATTCAGCTGGTTGTGGGACTACGTCACGTTCGGGCGCCGCTCCCGCTTGATCACGCAGCCTGCCAACGCGCACCCGGCCGAGGCCGAGGCCGAGCCAGCCGGCTCGTCTGGACAGCCATCGGCTGCCACGCCTGCCGAGAACGCCGGAATCACGCCCCAGGCAGGCCGGGTCTGGGGCTGACGATCACGCACATCCCGGCATCAGCCTGTATCGATGGCGGGTTGCCGCCATTTCGGGGCAAGACGATACGTCGCTCACGCGGACCGCATCATCGAAGCCTGGAACAAGGCCGACGTGCTGATGAAGCCGAGCGCACGCGCTTGATCAACCTCGGCATCAAGGACGGCGAGAGCGGCCGCCACGATCGCGACAGGGCAGCACCGGTCGTGGTCGAGCCGCGATCCCAGACGGTCTGTCGTGAGGCCCTGCGGGCTCATCTCGGCCTGCCCGAGTTCGGCGGCTACGTCGACGAGGCTCGGAAGCCGTCAGTGAGCGAACAGATTGCGGCTCCGCTGAAACCGCCGTACCCGCCGCTGATTGACCCATCGATCATCCGGAGGGTTGCCGATGAACGACCGAAAGCCCGAAAGCCCGAACAAAGGGTTCTCCTCCGCCGATCCACCGAAGGCCCCGAGCGGCCTCGCGACCCCGCTTCAGCCCGGCGGCACGCGTCCTGGTGGCTCACCGGCTGCGAGTGTCGGTTCGATCGGCACCGGCGGTGGCCAGACCAAGGGCGAGCCGAGCGGCTCTCTGAAGAACGACGGGCGCTGACGATGGCCGAGCAGAAAGGCGAAGATCGCGTGGAGGGGTTCGCGAAGCGGAGTGTCGGCGCGAGCCCCGGCACCCCGAGCCAGAGCGATCCCGACCACATTGAGCAGGGCGATCGCTCCTTGAGCAACCGGCGGCTCACCGAGGTGCAGGGTCCTGCGAGCGATCCGGATCGACCCTCGCCGGCAGACCGCTACAAACCGTAGCTCCGTCCGTCGACAAGTCGCCCATCATGTCCTGAGAAGGACAGGTGGGTGACTCCTTCACCGGCTCATGGGGCGATGACGTTCCCGTCCGCTATGTGATCGGTCACCGCGAAATGACCCATATACAAGCCGCTATCAGCCTCTTGTCGCAATCGTCGAGGATGATGTCGGACACGGCGTCTTGAAACCAGCAAGCGCGACGACTGATTAGATCGAGACGGGTGCCGACAGTGCAAACCGTCCCGACGCTCCTCAAGCCAGTTGAAGAGGCCAGTGCTGCCCATCGGATTGATGTAAACGGTGCTCTTCGCCCGAGAGGGCCACGGCGATGTCGCCCAGCGGCCCTGCCTCTTGGAAAACAAGACGCTCAAACCAAGCGAGGACATCACAGCCTCCGGCGGAACCGACCTCCTCCATCCGATGCCTCCCGGCCACACGAATTTCGTGCCCCGGGTCGGCGCGCGGTTCGCCGCAATCCCGCACGCTCTCCTCCGCAAAATCGACATCGCCCTCCCCGAGCAGACGGCCCGCGCCCCGCATGGGCGTGCGGAACCCTTCTCATGTTCTCCCTCGATATCTCGTCCCTCTGGCTCGCCGCCGGAGCCCATCTCGACGTGTTCGGCACGGCCGGCCTCGCGCTTGGCGCGACGGCCGGCCTGATGCCCCGGCGGGGGTTGATCCTCATGGTCTCGGCGGCGGCCGCGACCTGCTTCGGCATCCACTATCTCTTCCTCGGCTCGCCCACCGCGACCGCGATGAATGCGATCGCCGTCGGCCAGAATCTGCTCGCGGCGCGCTTCGTGCGCGAGGATGGCGTGCCGCGCTGTCTCGCCGGCCTCTTCGGCGCCGTGTTCCTCCTCGTCATCGGGATCATGCTGGCGACCTGGACGGGATGGCCCTCCGTCTTCGCCGGCATCGGCACGCTGCTCTCGACCGCGGGACGGCTGCGGCGTACCGCGCAGGGGCTGCGTGGCCTGTTCCTCGGGGCGAGCCTGTGCTGGCTGTGCCACAACATCGTGGTCGGGTCGGTCTGCGGCCTCGTCTGCGACCTGCTCTCGATCACGACCTTGACCGTCGCGCTCTGGCGCGGCGGAGTTGGCCGAGGGGTCCTGCAGGCGACGACAGGTGGAAGGGCGGTGCCGGCGTGAGGACGTCGGTCCCGAGCCGGCGCGATCCGCTCCTCACGTCGCCGTCGCGGCCTCGGGGCGGGCGGCGGGTTCGGCCGCGAAGTGGCGCGGGGTGAACCGTCTCTCCTGCAAGGCCGCCTCGACCTCCTCGAGGGTGCGCCCCTTCAACTCGGGCAGGAAGCTCAGCACGAACAGGAACGCGAGGGCGTTGAGGCCGGCATAGACCAGCATCGCCCCGCCCGCCCCGAGGGCATGGATCAGGGACAGGGCCGTGCCGGTCAGGAGGAGGTTCGAGCCCCAGACCGTGGCCGCCTGCGCGCTGGTCCCGGCGGCCCTGACGCCGAGGGGATAGATTTCCGCGCCGGTGAGCCAGCCGATCACCTGCAGGCCGCCGGCCTGGAACACCATGAACAGGAACAGGCAGCCGATGATGAAGGGCGCGTCGTCCGGCCCGGTCCGCCCGAGCGCGAACAGCCCGCCGAGGGCGGCGAGCGACAGGGCCGCGCCAGGCAGGGTGAGCAGCGAGAGCCGCCGCCGCCCGACCCGGTCGACGATGGCGAGGCCGAGACCCGTCATCACGAGGTAGATCGCCGCGATGCCAACATTGGTCAGGAGCGCGCCGCTCTCCCCGAAGCCGACGCCCTTCAGCAGCGTCGGCGTGTAGTAGATCATCATCTCGATCCCGACGAGCTGCGTGAAGGCGGCGGTGCCGCAACCCGCGATGAGGGCAGGCCGGACCCAGGACCGGGTGAGGCCGCGCCAGCCGCGGGTCCGCGCTTCCGCGCTCCGGGACACCGCCTCGGCCACCGCCGCGATCTCGGCATCGAGATCGGCGCCCTCGGGCCGGACCCGGGCGAGGGCCCGGCGCGCCTCGTCGCGGCGGTCGTGAGCGACGAGCCAGCGCGGGCTCTCCGGCAGGGCGAACATCGCGCAGAACAGCACGGCCGCAGGGACGGCGCCGACCGCGATCATGATGCGCCAGGAGAGGACGCCGTGCAGCCCGTAGCCGACGAGGCTGGCGCTCAGGATGCCGAGGCCGATCGCGACGCTGAACGCCACCACGAGCCGGCCCCGTTGCGCCGCGGGGGCGAGCTCCGCCACGTAGGCCGGGATCGATTGCGACGACGCCCCGATGGCGAGGCCGAGCACGACGCGGGCGAGCACCAGGAGCGAAGGATTCGGGGCTAGACTCGCTGCCGTCGCCCCCAGTGTGAAGACCGCCGCGATGGCGATGATGGTGCGCCGGCGCCCGAACCGGTCGGAGACCGCGCCGGTGCACAACCCCCCGATGGTCGCCCCGAGCAGGATCGCGGCGGCCACGACCTCCTGCATGGCGTGGGAAAGCTGGTACTCGGCGCTGATCGACAGAAGGGCGCCGGAGATGATGCCGGTGTCGTACCCGTAGAGGAAGCCGCCGATCGCCGCGGTGACCGCGACGAGCCACATGAAGCTGGTCATGCTGCGTCCCCTCAGGCCGCCAGGGTGGTCGCGAAGGCGCCGGGCACGAGGCGTTCGAGATCCGCCATGGCGCCGAACACCGCCTCGGCTCCGGCCGAGGTGAGCCGCGCGGCGAGGTCCGGCGGGCAGTGGCTGCCGCCCGTGAAGCCGAAGACGCGCAGGCCCGCGGCCCGCGCCGCAGTCACGCCCGGCACGCTGTCCTCGATGACGACGCAGTCGCGGATCGGAGCCCTCATCCAGCCCGCCGCGTACAGGAAGACGTCCGGTGCCGGCTTGCCGCGGGCGACCCGGGCCGCGCTGACGACGTTCTCGCCGAAATGCGCGAGGAGCCCGGTCGCCTCCAGGCCGCGCCGCAGCTTCGCCGGGGCGCTGCTCGACGCCACGCAGGCCGGCCCACGCAGGCGAGCCAGCGTGTCGGCGACGCCCGCCACCGCCCGAAGCTCGGTGCCGTAGGCCGCCTCGGTCCGGGCTCGGGTCCGCTCGAAGAAGGTTGGGGGGAGCGGGCGGCCGCGGTCGCTCTCGATCTCAGCCACCATCTCGCCCTCCGGGCGGCCGGCGAAACGGGCGATTACCTGCTCCGTCGAGATCGTGTAGTCGAGGGCGCTCAGCTCCTCGGCGACGAGGCGGCAGACGAGGATCTCGCTGTCGATGAGAACGCCGTCGCAATCGAAGATCAGCGTCGGTCCCGGGGCGGCCGTCGGGGGGATGGTCTGCAAACGAGTCACCTGGATCTGTGGGCGGTGGAGCGGGTCCGGCGGCTCATCCCGCCGGGGCATCGATGAAGGTCCCGGTCTCGACGAGGTGCAGCAGGCTCAGGAGGCTGCGGCTGGCTGCCGGCGGAAGGGTGCCGTTCTGCGCCTCGTAGGCGTCGAAGGGCTCGTTGATCCGGCCGGCGAAGCGGCGGCTGAAGGCTTCGAGCGTGCTCGGATCGCCCGGCTCCGGCGCCTGGAAGCGGGCGAGGATGCGGCTGATCGGGTCCTCGGTGGCGACGAAGCGCCCGAGGATGGCCGCGGCTGCGCCAGCGAGGTACCCGTCTACGTCGACGTCGCGCACGAAATCGGCATAGGCCGGGTCGCGGCGCAGCAGCAGCGCGACGCCCTCGCGCATTTCGTCCATCACCGCGGCGGCGTGGCGGCGCTGCTCGGCCGAGGTCGCGATGAACTCGTTGAGCTTCATGTCTCGGTCGCCGCCGCTCGCCTGGAACGCCCGCAGGGCGATCAGCCAGTGGGTGCCGTTGAGGAGCCAGCCCTTGATCTGCTTCTCGACCTCAAGGTGCCGGCTGAAGCCGACGGCGCTGCCCGCGCACAGATCGGGCAGGATCTCGGTCCCCGGTTCCTGCGCCAGCTTGAGGGAGGCGTAGGGCTCGACCTGCACTGCGACCGTCGGGTGCGGCCCGGACGCATCCTCCTCCAGGCCGACACAGATCCGGTCGACGAGGGCAGCGACCGGGATCACCTGCCGGAGTGCCGCCGCGCTCGCCTGGCCAGGCAGGGCCGGGCCATGCAGAACGTCTTGTGCCGAGACGGTGTTCTCACAGGCGACGAGGAAGAGCGGGCCGACCGGCTCGCCCGCCTCTCGCATCGTCGCGAGCGCGTTCAGGCAGGCGAGGACGGCCGCGTAGTTCTCGGGCTTCAGCACCGAGGCTGTGACGACGACGCCCCTGGCCTTCGCCGTCGAGGCCCCGGCGATCCGCCGGGTGAGCAGCTCGACGTCGCCGGACCCGTAAGTGTGGAAGCCCGCGTAGGCGACGATCTCATATCGCGCGCCGGAACCGTCCAGGATCCGTAGACGGTAGGTCCGGTCCGGGTTGTCCCGCAGCAGCGCGTTGCGCCGCTCCGGACCCAGGGCCGTGGTCCCGGTCGCGTTCGCGCTTGATACGGCGCGGTTGAGCACGACGCTCTCGGTCGTCGGGGATTGGAAGGCGGGAACGACCAGGCCCAGGCCGAGGCGGCCCGCGCCGAAATGGATGTGGAGCATGATGAGGAGGTCTTCGCCTTTGCGGCATCGCCGGTTGCCGGTGCCCGGCGTCACGGTCGACGCCCGGTACCGCGATCGTCAGGAGGCTTCTGGCAGCCGCTTGTCGCGCCGCATGCCGACACCGCTCGCCTCAGCAATGCGCCGGGCAGCTGGAATGTTACGCATGATCACTCCGAGGAGAGTGTCGGCATCTTTGTTGTCGTTGGACGCGTTTTTAACGTATGACATCGTTCGCCACAGGTTGTTTGATTGGATGCACGACCAACCTGCCGGGTCTGGATATGATCCGGTTCGATACCGAACAGAGCGCGGGCCGAGGGGGTGATGGGCCGCATCCGTGCCTTGATGCGGCTCTGGTGTGCGGCCATGTCAGGCTATCGCTGCCGACAGGGTGTTCGATCGAGCCACCCGGATCGGGGCCTGAGCATTGATCCACGTTGTTGTGCGGTGTTGCGACAGCGATCGAAGATCGGAACCCCTATATCTCCTTTTGCTGTCCACGGGTAGTATGCCGCGCTTCCATTTCAATACCTACGGCAACCGAAATCATCCGGATGACGAGGGCGTCGAGCTTCCGAGTTGGGCGGCCGCGCGCCACGAAGCTGTCCGCATGGCTGGCCTGCTCATCGCCGACGGGGCCGAGCGCGTGCCGCTGGAGCAGGGCTGGCACATGGAGGTGACCGATGAACGCGGCCGCGTCCTGTTTCGCGTCGACTTCACCGTCGTCTGAGAGGCCGCTCGTCAGCTGCAATCCCGGCAGCCAGGATTTCACCAAGGGCCCCAACCCGACGACAGCGACCCTGACGAGGCAGGTTTCACCGGGGGCTGGTCGGCGATCCCGCGACCGCGTAGCTCGGCCAGGGGAAGAATGGCTCCTGCTGCGCGACGATCCAGTGCAGGATCCGCGGATCGCGCTCAAACAGGTAGCGCCACCCCTCGACCAAATCCGTCAGCAGCGCGTAGGGACTCAGGACCAGGTCCCGGCCGTCCGGGTCGACACCCGCGAAGGTGACCATGCGCTGCCCGCACCCGTGATCCGCAAGGATGCGGTCGGATTCCGCCATGACGCGTCGCCCGAGCTCCGCGTCCCGGAACTGGCCGACGGGGCGGGTATGGAGGACCGGGACCCCGTCGATGATGCCGAGCCCTCGATCGTCGAGGAGCTTGGGCCAGAGGGAATCCAGGCCCCAGCCCCAGCCCGTCGTCGACAGGTCCAGGGTCGGCAGCAACCGGTCGAGCGCGGCCCGGCTGAAGCACGGGATCATGATCTCGACGAAGCCGACCCGCCGGGCGAAGAAGCGCCGGTTGCGCATGGCGATGTAGTGCGCGAAGTGCGAGGCCTCGTGCAGGCCCGGCGCAAAGAGCTGGAAGTCGAGCGCCCGTCCCGCTGCGAACATCGCCGTGATGGTGTCCTGGTCGGCGAGGATCTCGTCGTCCGGCAGCCAGATGTAGTCGTAGTCGCGCCAGCCGTCCCATCCGTTCAGCAGGGTGCGCAGGCCTGTCCATTTCGGGCCCGGCAGGACCTCCCCGACGGTACAGGGCAAGTCTTCCTGCGAGGCAATGTCCTGGAAAGGGCAGAGATAGAGGTCCCACTCCCGCGCCTTGCCCGGATCGATCCAGCATCGGTGCAACGAGTTCCGTCCAACCCGGGCGACGACGAGATTTCTGACCATCATACCTCCCGACAAGGATGCGATCCCGGCGATCCGCCCCTGGAACGAGAGCAGCGAACGCGGATCTGAGGCGGACGGTACCGCTGAGCGGCAGCGTCTCCGCGTGGAATGGCCCTTATCGGGCCGGAACGGCATCGACAATCTTGGGGCAAACGCAAAATTCCTTGGTCTTGATCTTTGATCATAGCGAGTGGCCAGATTTTAATCTGTGTTTACTGCTCGATGCACGGGAAGTGAGGTGAAAACCGTCGCTCTGTGGAGAGCGGCGGCTGAAATGTGCAGGGACGCGCCGGGAGCTGCGACGAGTCGGGCATCGTATGTGTGCCGGTTATCGCACGCAGTGGAAAAAGGCGGCTGTCAAATCTCGCAGGCTTTTAACTTGGATCAAACAACCCGCGACCTGAGACTGTGCGATTCCAAACCGTTCCCGCTCTCCGGCGACAATTCTCTCGTATTCGCCGGGCGATCCGGTATGCGGCAGGGCCATTCGCCGAACACGTCCAGATAGACTGCTTGTGCCTGCGTCCCCCACCTACCAGAACCGGTTGCTCGCCAGCCTCTCCGAGACCGATCTTGCGCAGGTCCGGCCATACCTGGAGCCCGTCGACCTGCCCCTCAACACGGTCCTCATCGAGGCCGGGCAGCCAGTGGCCCACGCAACCTTCATTGAGGCGGGCTTGGGCTCGGTGATCGTGAGCGCCGGGGAGGGCGACCGTGTCGAGATCGGCCTGTTCGGCCGAGACGGCTTCGCGTGCCCGGCCCTGGTGCTGGGGTCCGATCGGGTCCCGCAGCAGACCTTCATGCAGGTAGGGGGCCACGGCTATCGCATCGGCGCTGAGGAATTCCGCGCCATCATCGACGCTTCTCCGTCGTTTCGCGGCCTCCTGCTGCGCTACACCCACACCTTCCTGATCCAGACGGCTCAAACGGCGCACGCCAACGCCACCGCCCCCGTTCAGGAGCGGCTCGCCCGCTGGCTCCTGATGTATCACGACCGTCAGGACGGCGACGAGCTGATGATCACCCACGAGTTCCTGTCGATGATGCTGGGCACGCGCCGGAGCACCGTCACGCTGGCGCTGCAGCTTCTGGAGGGCGCGCGTCTCATTCAGGCGCGGCGCGGCCGCATTCGGGTGCTCGACCGTGCCGGCCTGGAGGGCACAGCCGGAGACGCGTATGGACCGGCCGAGGCCGAGTACGAGCGCCTGATCGCGCCCCTGTGCCGGAGGGCGGATCGTCCCTTACCCCATCATCACAGCGATTGAGGCTGGCGGCGCCCGGCACGCCGTGCATGCGGATGCTCGATCATGCGACGTCGGAAACGCCGCCTGGCCGTCGTCTCCCGGACGCCCCCGATGGGCAGAGCAACATCTCGCGTAAGCGCGGTCGAGGGATGCTGCCGGGCCGCAGGACGTTTGCTATACGAACTTGATGCGAGAAGGTGAAACCGAACTCGACATGATCAGGCGGCACGTTCAGGACGGCGCGTGCCACATCGCGAATCAACGTGCCCTCATCCATCGTCTGCGGCGCCATGGTTTGCCGACTGCCGACGCCGAGGCGCTCCTGGTGAACTTCAAGCTCATCCAGCGGCAACATCAGGAGCATCTTTCCCGAATCGAGGCACGCGATGAAACGTCCCTTTGATGGGACCGGCATCGCGCTGGGCATCTCCGTGTTTTTTTTAGATCAGCTCCAGGCGGAGGGCGACGGTGTGGTCTTGGCTCATGCTTTCCTGAATGGGCCGATCAGGCGCTCGTATTCCCGTTCGGCCACACCGTAGGTGTCGCCCGCGGCCGTCTCGAGCTTGGCGCGATCCAAAATCATGATCCGGGCTCGCCTTGCCCGGATCATGCCTTTCCCTTCCAGGACGTGGGTGGCCAAGGTCACCGTGGCGCGCTGCACCCCCAGCATCAGCGACAGGAACTCGTGCGTGAGGGGAAGCTCGTCGCCGTCGAGCCGGTCATGCGCGAGCAGGAGCCAGCGCGCGAGGCGCTCCTCCACCGTGTAGCTGCCGTTCGAGAGCGCGGTCTGCGACAGGACAAGCAGGAAGGCCTGCACGTAGCGCATCAGCACGCTGGTCAGGGCAGGGCTCTGCCGCATCGCCCCGCGAAGGCGGTCGGCCTCGATGCGCAGCCACGTCCCGGGCGCCTGGACCGAGGTTTCGTGGGGCGTACGGTCGACGCCGAGAACGAGGGCCGTGCTCACCATGCCGTCCCGCCCGAAAATGCCGACCTCCAGATTACGCTGGTCATGGGTCTTGGAGATGATCGAGGCCAGGCCGCCCTCGGGGAAGTAGGCGTGCGTGAACGGCTCGTTCACGCCGACGACGACCGCCCCGATCTCAAGCGGCACGGGCACGAGGTGGGGCGTGAGCAGCGCGAGATCGGCCTCCGGCAACACGCGGAGAAGGCAGTTCTGAAACGGGTGGGCCATGGTCATCCCGATCGCCGCATCGGGCCAGAGCCTGACCGTGAGCAGTTGGACGACGTGCCTTGCACCTCACGGCCCGCGCGTCATTCGCTTATGAGAATGGTCCCCGGGGGGTGGGAAACAAGGTTTCGATGCTCAACAGGCGCCATCTCGGAAAGCAACAGGACGCCTTACCTCCCAGCATTCAACTATTATAGCCATTGTTCGCTAACGCACCGAAAAGAATGATATGACATATGATGGTTGTCGGCGACGATCTATGACGTATTTTACGGTCATCATCGGTTAGGTCGAGCCAGGTGCCGATGGCAGGGAGAGACGGGCGCTTCCACCTGCAAAGCCAGGGGAGGCCCCGTGGCCCCGATACCGAACCACTCCACGGACATGCTCATTCGCAAGCTGGACGGGATCGCGCAGCTCTCCGATGAGGAGAGGCGTGCCATCGCGCAGCTGCCCGTCACGGTCAGGCCCTTGGGCCCGCATCAGGACATCGTGCGCGAGAAGGACAAGCCGTCACAATGCTGCCTGCTGCTGGACGGCTGGGCCTGCCGCTACCAGATCCTCAGCGAGGGCAAGCGCCAGATCTTCTCGTTCCACATCCCGGGCGACATCCCCGACCTGCACAGCCTGCACATGAGGGTCATGGACCACGGCGTGTGTACCCTGAGTTCCGCCATTGTGGCGTTCGTCCCGCACGAACCACTGCGCGATCTGACGGCCGCCTTCCCGGGGATCGCGGCGATCCTCTGGCGCGACACGCTGGTGGATGCAGCGATCTTTCGTGCCTGGATGACAGGGCTGGGGCGCCGCACGGCGAGCGAGGCCGTCGCACACCTGTTTTGCGAGCTGTACCTCAAGCTGCAGGCGATGGGGCTCGCGCGGGACCACGCCTACCGGCTGCCGCTCACGCAATCGGAAATCGGCGATGCGCTCGGGCTGTCGAACGTCCACGTCAATCGCACGCTCAGGGAATTGCGCGGTAAGGATTGGATCACCCTCCAGGGCGGAAGGCTGGAAATTAACAAATGGCAGGAACTTGCCAACTCATGCGACTTTGATCCTGCGTACCTGTATCTGGAACGAAGAATCGCATGACCTTCCACCTCAAGCCGGTCCGCGTGAAAACGGGCAGCCATGACACGGAAGGGCAGTTGGTCTTTGCAGCTGGCTTCCTTGTCGCCGTGCTGGTCCGCCTCTCCGACGATCACGAGGAGGATGCGGGCAAATGGTTTCTCGAAGCCGGGTTCGACGGCGCCGACGACCCTGTGAAACCCAAATTTGCCGACCTGAGAGAGGCGCAGGATTGGATCCGCCATCGGCTGGACCGACATTGATATCCTGGATCATGCCATCTGAATCGCCTGTCTCCGGACCCGAAACTCATCGCGACGGCCGGATGACCTGCCTGCGCTGCAAGCCTCATGGAGCTCCATGTTTCCGTCGCGAGGCCCTTCGTTCACCGATGTGGGAGTGCCTGCGCGCGTGCATGTCAGAGAATAACATTTCGCAGCGTTCTATGCATAGGTTAATGATTGTATACTTGCGTACCGTACATGATAAGGCTCAGAAGCAACCCGGCACATAGGGATCGACGACAGTGGAACGAGCGCATGTCGAACTCGACGGCGAACTCAGCGATCTCGTCCTGGTACTAGCGCATGATCATGACGCATCCTACGACGCGTTGACCGTACGAACGATCGAAGAACTCCGTCGCCTGGAGGATCTTGCGCGGCACAGCGGTGACAACCGGCAGACTCTCCAGAAGATCATGTCGGCGCGCCGGATCCTGGGGGACCGAGTCGACTTCGGACCGATCGATGCGCCAGGCTCTCCGCAGGATGGCATACAATCGGTCAGACCGTTCCCCGGAGCTCTGCTCAACGACCAGTGACGGGAGATTTCGCCGAACCGCCCTGCGAATTCACGACGGCCGCCCTGCGAGCGTGTGCCGCGCGAACCCCACCAGGCCGGCCAGGATCGTGAGTCCGGCGAGGGCCGATAAGGTGGCGCGACCGGCCCGGCGGCGGGTGGGCTGGCCCCAGCCGCCCCGCGCACCAGTCCCCTCGCGCATCGGACCGTACAGGATCCCGTCTGACGGCTTTGCGTTCGGGCCGGACTCCAGAAGGAACCGGCGGGCGAGGCTCGCGACGGCGCGCCCGGTCGTGTCAGGTGCCAGCGCGTAGGGACCCGCAAGGGCGTGGTGCAGTCCGAGACGGACCGACCGCCGGGGCCGGTGCGCGAGGGACACCAGCGCCTCGGCCACCCGCTCGGGAGCAAGGACGGGCGGGACGGGACGCAGGGCGCGCCCGGTGTAGTTCGCCGAGTGGATGTCGGTCGGCGTGTCGACGAAGCCCGGGTAGACGCCGCACACCGCGATGGCGCTCGTCGCCGCCAACTCGTCGCGGAGCGCCTCGGTGAACCCGGTCACGCCGTACTTGCTGGCGCTGTAGGCGGCCGCGAACGGCATCGGCAGGCGACCGCCGAAGGACGAGACGTTGATGAACACGCCGCGCCCGCGGGGGTGCATGGCCCGGAGCGCGGCGTGGCTGCCGTTCATCACGCCGAGCAGGTTCACGGCGATCAAGCGGTTCTGGTGCGCGATCGGGATGGTGGCGAACGCCCCCAGAGGCTCAGGCCGGCGCCGTTGATCCAGACGTCGATACCACCGAAGGCGGCCTGCGCCGCCTCCGCGACGGCAAGCATCCGCTCGGGATCGGTCACGTCGGCCTCTATGGCGAGCGCCCTCGCGCCGAGGTCCTCGCAACGGCGCGCCAGCCGTTCGAGCGGCGCGCGCCGACGCGCGACCAGAACCAGGGCGGCGCCGCGGCGCGCGAAGGCCAGGGCGGCCGCCCATCCGATCCCGCTGGACGCGCCGGTGATCACGACCGTCCGTCCCGCCAGATCCCTCGCTCCGTGATCGCTCAGCCTATCGTTGCTCGTCATGCCACATCCCCGCTGTCTGTCGCACGCGCGCCCTGTCTCACAGCCTCACGATCGAGCAAGCCGACGCCGCTGCTGGAACACGGCCAGCAAGTCTTGCCCGACGATTAACATTCGTAAAATCACCGACTCACGAAAAGAAGTCGATTTAACGAAAATCAATGAACACACGCCGACTTTCGTGCTGCTGTGCATGCAGCCAACCCACCAGGCGCGGAGGCGTTCCGGGAAACCGTCCATCGTCCATTCTCGGCTAGCTGTGCACCCGCACCGGTGATCGTCTCCGCGCATGAAGCGGATCTTCCCCGGGCCGGACCTTGCTCGGAGGTTCCGCCCCCTCTCGCGAGCGATCCATGCGGTTCATTCCCTCACGCGTCCACGCCATGCTCGATTACGGAGCCGGGCTCGTGCTCATCGCGCTGCCCTACCTGCTCGGCTTTGCCGACGGTACGGCGGCGCAGTACGTCATGCAGGCTGTCGGTGCCGCGCTTCTGCTGATGAGCCTGTGCACCGACTACGAGCTCTCCGCCGTCAAGCTCGTTCCCTTGCCAGTCCATCTCAGCCTCGACATCGCGGCCGGACTACTGCTCGTCGTCTCGCCGTGGCTGTTCGGGTTCGCCGACCGGGTGGCGTGGCCGCACGTGGTCATGGGCGTCCTCGAGATCGGCGCGGGATTGACGACGCGCACCGCGCGCGACGACCGCATCGCCACCTCCACGGGAGCCCCCGCGTGATCAGCAGACGCCTCCACGCCGCCAGCGACTACGCCATCCCGGCCTTCATCGCTGCGCTCGGCCGGACCAAGGGGCGCGGCCCCGGAACCCGCCGGATCATGAGCGTCGGACCGGTCTGGCACCTCGCCTACACGCTCCTCACGCGGCACGAAGGCGGTCTCCTGCCCGTCCTCTCGATGCGGGCGCATCTCGCCCTCGACGCGGCGAGCGCCCTTTCCGTCGTCGGCGCCGGACTGCTGATGCGCGAGGAGCGGCGCGAGGACCGCGCCCTCCTGGTGGCGCTCGGCCTCGCCGAGCTCGCCCTGGTGGCGATGAGCGACCGCGGGCCGGAGCGGACCGGAACGGAACCGGACCGCAGGGTTGCCCGGCCTCGCCGAAACTTACGCGACTTCGACCCCTACACCGACCGCAACGGCCAGGATTTCGGGCAGGACGATCCCCTCGACGTCGCCCGGCCCGACGACCTGCGGCGCCGGATGGACCGCGAGCCCGACTGGCAGGCGGAGGTCGTCCGGATCGCCTCCGACCGGGCCCGGCTCGACGCGGTGGCGGGCGGCAACACCGACACCGTCGCGGCGACCGAAGCCGAGACGCCGCCGGAGACCCTCCGGCGCCTGGGCGACGCCTCGTCGCGGATAACCGCAGCGGGCCCGCACGCCGATCCGCGCCACATGAATCCGGGCGTGACGCCGGGTACTGGTGCCCTGCCGCCGATCGGACCGAGCGACGATCCCAACATCCAGTCGACGAGCTGAGTGGTCACGCCGCGATCCCTGCGGCGCGATTCCCCGGGCCTCGTCGAGGGCCCCGGCCTCCCTCGCGGTCACGAGGCCGACGTCACGCGACGACGGGCTCCCCGCCGGACGGACCGCTGGGCCAATGAGCCGCCAGGGCCCTCAGCGAGGCGCGGGCGGAGCGATGCAGGATGAAGATGCCGCCCGCCGCCTCCCAGAGGGCGCGGTGGGTCGGCGTGTCGTCGATGAGCACGTCGCCCGGACGGCAGTGGCGACGCTTCTCGACTGCCAGGCAGGTGATGAGGCGCGTGCCCGGAAAGTGCTCCGCGGCCCAGCGGTGCTTCTGCGGCTGCGCCCAGGTCCCGCGCGGGCACCCGGTGAGGATCACCGGCTCCAGGGGCCGAACGGCATCGAACAGCGCCATCGCGTCCGGCATCAGCGGGAGCTGCCCGTAGAAGTCCGGAGCGCGTGCGAGTGCAGCCCAGAACCGCGCAGGGCCGTGGCGCTGCTGGTACTCGCACAGCGGGCAGCCGAGCACGCGAGTCGCGCCTGCGTCGAAATCCGCCAGTACGCCGTCACAGTCGAGATAGAGCTGCATCACCTCGCCAACGCACCCGCCTCGCGGTGGGATCCGCCGCAGCGGGGGGACGTTGCCCATGCCCGCCGCGCAGGCCCGAGGCGTCCTTGCCACGTACCATCTTCCTGGTTCCGTCATGGCATCCTGGCCCGACCCCGAACTCTCCATGGTTCCTCTGCCGGGCGTGACCCTGCACGTCGCCGCCTCCGGCCCGGCGGACGGGCCGCTGACGATCCTGCTCCACGGTTTTCCCGAAGCGTGGTTCGCCTGGCGGCACCAGATCGGCCCGCTCGCCGCCGCGGGCCTGCGGGTGCTGGCGCCCGACCTGCGCGGCTACAACCGCAGCGCCAAGCCGCGGGAGATCGCCGCCTACCACCTCGACCGCGTCGCCGACGACGTGCTGGCCCTGGCCGACCGGCACGGCGCCGAGCGGGTGCGGCTCGTCGGGCATGACTGGGGCGGCATCGTCGGCTGGTGGCTCGCGGCGCGCTCCCCCGAGCGGATCGACCGGCTCGCGATCCTGAACGCGCCACATCCCGACGTGCTCGCGGCCTATGCGCGCCGCCACCCGGTCCAGGCCCTGCGCGTCGTCTACTTCGCCCTGTTCCAGGTGCCGGCCCTGCCCGAGGCGGCCCTGCGTGCGGCGGATTTCCTCGCCCTGCGCCAGGCCCTGCACCTGACGAGCCGGCCGGGCACCTTCACGGACGAGGACATCGCCCGCTACCGCGAGGCCTGGGTGCAGCCCGGCGCGCTCGAAGGCATGCTCAACTGGTACCGGGCGATGCGGCTGAAGGACCGCCGCGAGCTCGCGCCGATCCCGGCTCCGACCCTAATCCTGTGGGGCCGCAAGGATCCGGCGCTCAGCCCCCACCTCGCCACCGCCTGCCTGGAGCTGTGCGAGCAGGGCCGGATCGCGTGGCTGCCCGAGGCGACGCACTGGCTCCACCACGAGGAGCCGGAGAGGGTGGCGGCCGAGCTGACAGCCTTCCTGACCGGATGAGGCCGGGACGGCGGGAGGTTCTGGCAGCGTCCGTGCTCTTCCTCGCGCGAGGGGTGTCGGCGCGCACAGGCGACGGAAATCCTGGGACGGAGAGGTTCATGACGCACGCGGTCCTGCTCGGCGATTCCGTGTTCGACAACGCCACTTACGTGCGCGGCGGCCCCGACGTGGTGCGCCAGCTGCGCGCCCTCCTGCCCGGCAAGCGAGCGACACTGCTCGCGGTCGACGGGGCGGTGCTGGCGGACGTGCCGGGCCAGATCGCCGGCCTGCCGAATGACGCGACCCACCTCGTCGTCAGCGCGGGCGGCAACGACGCCCTGCGCGCGTCCGGCGTGCTCGACGGGCCGGTGCGCTCGGTGGCGGAGGCGATCGACCGGCTCGCGAGCACGCAGGATCGCTTCCGGGCGGAGTACCGCGTGATGCTGGACGCCGTGCTGGCGCGCGGGCGCCCGACGGCCCTCTGCACCATCTACGACCCGCGCTATCCCGATCCGGTCCACCGACGCCTGACCGCGACGGCCCTGGCGATCCTCAACGACGTCGTGACGCGCGAGGCGGCCGCGCGGAGCCTCACGCTCCTCGACCTGCGGGTGCTGTGCGGTGAGGATGCGGACTTCGCCAACCCGATCGAGCCGTCGGTTCAGGGTGGGGAGAAGATCGCGGCGGCGATCGCGGCGTTCCTGCGCCGGGACACCGGGTTGCCCGGGGGCCTGATCATCGCGCGGCCCTGAGGACCGACCGCCCCGGCGCGAGGGCGCCGCCAACGTGTCCTCTCAGTATTCCTCGGGGCGCTGGACCAGTGCTCGCCATGATCCGGCCCTCGCCATGGCCCTGCTGCGGCAATCGTGAGCGGCTTGCCGGGCTCACAACCCACTCGGGAAGGTCTCGCTCTCGCCGGATCGGATCTCTCCGGCCTGTAGCGGCGTGACGGCGCGCGTCTCCTCAAGCCAGACATAGGCGTCGAACTGCTCGGGCAGCACGGCCTCGAAGTAGTGGCTCTGCAGCTCGGTGCGTGGGCGGTAGACGACGCCGATCGCCCGCTCGCGGCGCGGCGCCGTCCAGGCCTCCCGCAGCGCGCCTGCCCCCGGCTCCCGCAGGTCCAGGAAGGCGCGTGGCAGGCCCGCCTCACGGAACAGCGCCTCGTGGCTGTCCTCACGGACCGGCCGCACCTTCATCACCTGCATCGGCTCGTCCCAGTCGTCGGCCGCCGCCACCGTGCCGCGGTCGGTCCCGAAACCCACGAGGACCGCCTCGTCGCCGTAGGCGGTCTTGGCGAGTTCGCCGATGTTGAACTCGCCCTCCCACCCCATCGCGGTCGCGCCCGCGTGGCCGATATGAGAGTTGTGGGCCCAGACGACCGCCTTGCGACCGCCCGCGACGAGGTGCTGGAGCGTGTCGAACATGTGCCGGTCGCGGATATTCCAGGACTCGACGGAGCCGCGATACATGATGCGGTAGTACTGCTCGGCGGCGCGAACGATGCGGGCGTTCTGTGCCGCGTCCAGATAGGCATCCGGATCCTGGGCCGCGTAGGCGAGCTGCTTTTCCTGAAGATCGTGCAGGATGCTGGTGACCGCGTCCTCGCAAGGGTGCTTGGCGCCGAACATCACCTCGCGGCCGTAGCGTTCGGGCTTGGCGTGCCAGGGCGAGAGGCAGCCGTAGCGGTCGCGGGCCTGGCGTGCCGCGGCAGGATCGACCCGGTCGAGGTAGTCGAGCACGGCCGCCATCGAGGCGCCGAGGCTGTAGACGTCGAGACCGCGGAAACGGACCTGGTCCGCCGCCTCCCGCCCTGCATTGAAGGTGCGCAGGCCGCGCGCGAGGTCCAGGATCTCGCGGTTGCGCCACATCCAGGCCGGGAAGCGGGCGAAGGTCTCGTTCGGGAAGGGCGTGTCGGCCCGGTGGCGGAGATAGCGGTCGATCCTCGCCGCGTCCGGCCAGTCGGCCTCGACCGCGACGACGCAAAAGCCGTGGTGCGCGACGAGGCGCTGCGTGATGGCGGCTCTCGCCCGGTAGAACTCGGAGGTGCCGTGCGTGGCCTCCCCCAGGAGCACGACCCGGGCCGGCGCGAACCGGTCGGCGAAGGCAGCGAAGTCGGGATCCTCCACCTCCGGCAACGGCACGAGCCGCTCCCGCAGGAGTGGCGTGATCCGGGTCCGGGCCACTGAGACGACCATGCCGGCTGTCCTTTTTTCATTAGTGGGCTGCCCTCGTGGGCCTCCGCCGCCTCAGGCCAGGAAGCGGCGGAACGCGGCTTCGACGATCTGCGTCGGGACCACGTGGCCGCCGCTGAACGGGTGGTAGGCGACGTCGTAGCCCGCCTGCGCCAGCACCGCCGCCAGGCGGTCGCCGCAGCGTTCGAACGGCAAGACCGGATCCTGTCGCCCATGCGAGATGAAGAGGCGGGGCGTACCCTCCCGGCGCGCCGGCGCGGCGAAGCCGGGCGAGAAGGCCAGGATGTCGCGAACGAGGTCGCCGTTGGCGAGGCCGAGCGACAGCGCGTAGGAGGCGCCGTCCGAGAATCCCCCGACGGCGATGCGCCGAGGATCGACCGGCACCTGCGCGAAGACCCGGGCTAGGGCGGCGTCGAGAAATTCGGTGTCCGGCCCATAGGCGTGCTGAAGGACGTCCCAGGTCGCCCCGCGCGAATCGGGCGCCAGCACTGCGACGGCGTGTTCCTCCGCGGCAGCGGACACCAGGGGCAGGACGTCCTGGGCCGAGGCCCCGGCGCCGTGCAGCATGATCAGGAGGGGGACCGGCCGCGTGGCGCCGGCCGGAACCTGGAGGAGACCATCCCGCCCCCGGCCGAGGCCGATCCGATGCGTCCCCGCCGCCGCGGGCTCCGTCGGCCCGTCGCCGGGCCGGGACGTGAGGATCCCCGAGGAATGGGGGGCTGCCTGCTCCATCCGTCTCACCTCCGGATCGGCTGCGGTCACGGCCCGGCCGGCGTCACCCGCCAGACCGTGTTGCCGAGGTCGTCCGCCACGAGGAGCGCGCCGCGCGGATCGACCGCGACGCCGACCGGGCGGCCGCGGGCCCGGTTCTCGCGATCGAGCAAGCCCGTCACCACGTCCCGGGCCTTGCCGCTCGGCCGCCCATCGGCGAACGGCACGTAGGCCACCTTGTAGCCGTTGAGCTCCTGGCGATCCCAGCTGCCGTGCTCGCCCACGAACGCCCCGCCGCGGAAGTCGGCGCCGAGGCGGTCGGTGCGCGAGAAGGCGAGGCCCAGCGGCGCGACGTGGGAGCTCAAGCCGTAATCCGGCTTGACCGCGCTCGCCACGAGGTCCGGCCGCGGCGGCTGCACCCGCGGGTCGACGTGCTGGCCCCAGTAGCTGTAGGGCCAGCCGTAGAAGGCGCCCTGGCGCACGGCGGTGAGGTAGTCCGGCACGAGGTTCGGCCCGATCTCGTCGCGCTCGTTGACGATCGCCCAGAGCCGGCCGGATTGCGGCTCGACGTCGAGGCCGGTCGGATTGCGCAGGCCGCTGGCGAAGGTGCGGTGCGCGCCCGTGGCCCGGTCGATCTCCCAGATCTCGGCCCGGCCTCGCTCGGCCTCAAGCCCGTGCTCGGTGATGTTGCTGTTCGAGCCGACGCCGACATAGAGCTTGGTCCCGTCGGGGCTGGCGGCGAGCGCCTTGGTCCAGTGGTGGTCGATCGGCCCGCCCGGCAGGTCGGCGACCTTGGTGCCCGGATCGGTGATCCTCGTGTCGCCCTCGCGGTAGGGGAAGCGCAGCAGCGCGTCGGTGGCCGCGACGTAGAGGTCCTGCCCGACGAGCGCGACGCCGAACGGCGAGTTGATGTGTTCGAGGAGCACGCTGCGCACCTCCGGCGTGCCGTCGCCGTCCGCGTCGCGCAAGAGCGTGATGCGGTTGCCGCCCTTGGCACCTGCCCCGGCGAAGGCCATGACCCAGCCCATGACCAGATCCTTCGGCCGCCGCACCGGCTCGACGTTCGGGCTGTTGGCCTCCACCACCAGAACGTCGCCGTTCGGCAGGACGGACACCTGGCGCGGATGCGCGAGGCCGGTGGCGAAGGCCTTGACCCGGAATCCCTGGGGCACGCTCGGCGTCGCGTCCCCGGACCAGCCGACGGCACGCGCGATGCGCATCGGCGGCAGCAGGTATTGCTGCGGCTCGGGCAGGACCGGATCGGGGCCGACCTGGCTCTGCGCGTCGAAGGCCTCGTCCTGAGAACCAATGAATTGGCAGCCGGCAAGCAGCAGGGCGCAGACGGCGAGGACGGCGTGGAGGCGTGGGCTCATGAGGCCACTCCGACGCGGTGGCGATAGACCATCGCCCAACCGAGCCATCCGGTGACGCACAGGATCAGCACCACGGCGCCTGAGAGGATCAGCCCGGTCGGCACCACCGAGGTCCAGGCATCGCGGCTATGCACGAAGGCGTTGACCAGCGACAGGCCGAGAACCAGGACGTTGCCGAGCATGTGCGCCCAGGCCGGCTTCTGCGCCCGCACGCGGCGGTGGCTGACGAAGTCGGTGAGGCCGGCCAGTGCCGCCAACACCCCGAAGACCAGCCCGGCGGCGAGCAGCCAGGCCGAGAAGTTGGCCCATTGCATATCGGCGGTGCGCCAATAGGCGAGGTCGGTGGCGAAGGCCCCGACGAAGCAGACGATCGGGAACGGGACCAGCATCGGGTGCAGCGGATGCCCGGCGATCTTCGCCGTCGAGGGCGGGTTGCCGGGCCCCCGGATACGATCGGTCGCGGCACGACGGGTCACGGCGCTGTCGGTCATGGATCCTCCGGGGGACGGCCGGCGTGTCGGACAACGTCAGGTTGGACGGACGTTCCAGCGCGACCACGCCTCGTGTCGGGGTGTTTCGGTGTCGTGACCGTTACGGGGAGCCGGCGGCGAGCGACGGGCCGGTAGCGGCGGGCGATGCGGCCGGACGCGCCGGGGCTGGCCGCCCGAGCTGCGCATCGATCCGCCGGAAGGCGGCGAGCGCCTGACCGACGATCTGGTCCATGTTGTAGTAGCGGTAGGTCGCGAGCCGGCCGACGAACCAGACATTGGCTTCCGCCCGCGCCAGGCGCTCGTAGCGCTTGAACAGGGCCTGGTTCTCCGGCCGCGGTACGGGGTAGTAGGGGTCGCCCTCGGCGCTCGGATACTCGTAGGTGAGCGAGGTCTTCGGGTGTTCTTGGCCCGTCAGGTGCTTGTACTCGGTGATGCGGGTATAGGCCTCGGTCTGGGGATAGTTCACCACGGCCACCGGCTGGTGCTGGGCCACATCTCGCGTCACGTGCACGAAACGCAGCGAGCGATAGGGCAGCCGGCCGAAGCGGAAGTCGAAATACTCGTCGATCGGCCCCGTATAGATCACCCGGCGGTGCGGGATCACCTCGCGCACGTCGCGAAAGTCGGCGTTCGTCATCACGTGGATGTTGGGGTGGTCGAGCATGTGCTCGAACATCCGCGTGTAGCCCTGGGCCGGCATGGCCTGGAACGTGTCGGTGAAGTAGCGGTCGTCGCGATCGGTGCGGGTCGGCACCCGGGCGGTGACCTGGCGGTCGAGCTCGGAGGGATCGAGCCCCCATTGCTTGCGCGTGTAGCCGCGGAAGAATTTTTCGTAGAGTTCGCGGCCGATCGCCGACACTACCACGTCCTCGGAGGTCCGGATGTCGGCCACCGGCTCGGCCCGCGCGGCGAACCAGGCCTCCAGTTCCTCGGAGGTCAGCGACAGGCCGTAGAGGCAGTTGATCGTGTCGAGGTTGATCGGGATCGGCACCTGCATCCCGTCGACCATCGCCAGCACCCGGTGCTCGTAGGGGCGCCAGGTGGTGAACTGCGACAGGTAGTCGACGATCGCGTCGGAATTGGTGTGGAAGATGTGCGGCCCGTACTGGTGGATCAGCACGCCCGCCTCGTCGAGACGGTCGTAGGCGTTGCCGCCGACATGCGGCCGGCGGTCGACGAGGATGACGCGCTCGCCGCGCCGGCGCGCCAGGCGCTCGGCCAGCACGCTGCCGGCGAAACCTGCGCCCACGATCAGCCAATCGTACATGTCTTGGGACCTCTCGGGTGCAGAATGAAGGGGATCAGGCCGGGGTGGGCGTGTGCGCCAGGAGAAGCGGGGCCTCATCCTGCCGCAGCCTCTCGCGCAGGAGCGCGTGCATCGCGTCCCAGGTCCGGTCCCAGGAGTTGTGCGCAAGGTGGCGGTCGACCCGCTCGCGCCAGGCCGCCAGTGGCTCGGCGTGCAGGGCATCGATCGACAGGGCGACGCTCGCCGGCGTCTCGGCGATGGCGACGAGACCGGCCTCGCCATAGTCCCGCAGCACGTCGACGATCGGGGTCGAGATCACCCGCAGACCCGCCGCCAGGAACTCCGGCGTCTTCGTCGGGCTGATGAAGCGGGTCGCCTCGTTGAGGGCGAAGGGCATCAGCCCGAGGTCCCAGTGGCGCAGGTAGTCGGGCAGCTGTCCGTAGGGCTTCGGCCCGAGCCAGTGGATGTTGGGGAGGCGCGGCAGGCTCTCGGGCTCGATCTTCACCACCGGGCCAATCATCACGAACTGCCAGTCCGGCCTCGAGGAGGCCGTGGCGGCCAGGAGCTCGCGGTCGAGCCGCTCGTCGATGACGCCGAAGAAGCCGATGCGCGGGTGCGGGATCGCGGCCTGATCGTCCGGGTCCGGCCCCGCCTCCCGCGCCCTGGCGAAATGCGCCGCATCCACGGAGGACGGGAAGCAGTGGATGGACGGATGCGCCCCGCGCTTGGCCTCGTACAGGCTGCGCCCGCCGGTGAAGACGAGATCGGCCTGCGCGAGAAGCTCCGTCTCCTGGGCGACCAGGTCCGGGGACGCCCCGCGGAAGGCCGACAGCTCGTCCATGTTGTCGTAGACGGTGAGGTCGCGGGCGAGATCTGCCGACACGCCGAGCGCGGCCGGCGTGTAGTACCAGAACACCCGCGTCTCGCTGTTCCATCTCTGCAGGTAGTCGCGGATCAACCGCGCCTGGATCCAGTCCGCCGCGTAAATGCGGCTCTGCGGCAGCACCGGCACCGCGACGGCGATACCGGGTGCCACCGCCTCGACTCGCAGCCGGGGGGACTCCGCCGGTTCGAAGATCGGCTCCTCGATGAAGAGGACGTCGAAATGTCGGGCGGCACGGCTGAGCAGGTGCTGCGGGCGCTGCCAGACGAAGCTCCAGCGCAGGTGCGAGAAGCAGACCAGGAGCGGGCGGGGCAGCGCGTCGACGACGATCATTGAGGAAGGACCGTCGTGGTCCTTGGCGTGAGTGTCCTTGGCATGGGTCTGGCCGCTTCCATGAGGCATGTTGCGGCTTTGACTGGCCTGGCGTGCTCCGTCGATGGCGTGCGAGTCTTTCACACTCTACCCTTCATGCGAGTGGGCAATCGAACCGAATAACGTCGGATATCTTCTGGCGTTCTCGCATTGCTGATTATATTTCACGCCCATAATAGGCGTATGTTAATGTCATGATTTGGGTTTTCGGCAGGGGTCCTGGCCCCGGGCTGGTTTTAACTTGTGATAGTCGCAGCACAACAGACATGCGACGGCCTGGAACGATGCCAACGAAAGAGGCTTGTGCCGGTTGCAGAGCGGTCGAGGCGGCGGGACGCGACGGGATGCTAGAACTCTGGGGTGGCATCGAGTGCAGCATCGTACGGGTGGGCGATGCCTGGCGCGACCAGGTCGCCGAGACCGGCCACCGCGACCGCCCGGACGACCTCGACCGCGTCGCGTCCCTCGGCCTCACCACCCTGCGCTACCCGGTCCTGTGGGAGTCGGTTGCGCCGGAGGATCCCGATATCTGCGACTGGACCTGGCACGACGACCGCCTGGCTCGGCTGCGCCGCCTCGGCCTCGCGCCGGTCATCGGCCTCGTCCATCACGGCAGCGGGCCGCTCTACACGAACCTCCTTGATCCCAGCTTCCCGCACGGGCTTGCCCGGCATGCCGGGCGCGTTGCTGCGCGCTACCCTTGGATCACCGCCTTCACGCCGGTCAACGAGCCGCTCACCACCGCCCGCTTCGCCGGCCTCTACGGCCACTGGTACCCGCACGCCCGCAGCAAGGACGCATTCCTGCGCATGGTGGTCAACCAGTGCCGGGCGACGCTGCTCGCCATGCGGGCGATCCGCGCCGTCACACCTGCGGCACGTCTGATCCAGACCGAGGATATCGGCAAGACCTTCAGCACGCCGGCGCTCGCGGGCCAAGCGGCCTACGAGAACGAGCGGCGCTGGCTCAGCCTCGATCTCCTCTGCGGCCGGGTCGATCCGGCGCATTCCTGGCACGCGCGCCTGCACGCCGCCGGGGTCTCGCCATCGGACCTCGACGACTTCCTCGGCGGCGAGGCCTGCCCGGACGTGATCGGGGTCAACCACTACCTGACGAGCGAGCGCTACCTCGACGAGGCGCGCGGGACCTACCCGTCGCATCTGCACGGCGGCAACGGGCGGTTCCTCTACGCCGATGCCGAGGCGGTGCGGATCCGCCACCTCGCCGGGCTCACCGGGCCGAGGGCGCGCCTGACCGAGGTCTGGGAGCGCTACCGCCGGCCCCTCGCGGTCACGGAGGTGCACCACGGCTGCACGCGCGACGACCAGCTGCGCTGGCTGGCCGCGGTCTGGGACGCGGCTCGCGACACGCACGAGGCGGGGGTGCCGGTCCAGGCCGTGACGCTCTGGTCGCTGTTCGGGGCGATGGACTGGAACTCGCTCCTCCTGCGCCGGAACGGCCATTACGAGCCCGGCGCCTTCGATATCCGGAGCCCCGAACCACGGCTCACGGCGCTCGGCCGCGCCGCGCAAGACCTCGCGCGGACCGGACGGATGCACCACCCGGTCCTCGCCGCGCCGGGCTGGTGGGGCCGGGCCGACCGCTTCTATACCCAGGAGCGGGACGCGACGGAGAACAGCCTGCCGCCGGCTCCGCCCCCCACCGATGCTAGTCCGGGGCCCTGCATCGCTATCCTGGCAGGGGTCGGTCCCTACGGCGCGGTGATCGGGCGGATCTGCACGGCGCGCGGCCTCGCGTCCCGCCTCGTCGACGAGAAGGCGCTCGCTGCGCTTCTCGGCGAGGAGCGGGCCTGGGCGGTGATCGATGCCACATCCCTGGCCACGGCCGCTTCGGCCAAGCGCTATCCTGGCGGGACCTTCCGGGCCGACGTCCGGGCGGGCGGGCGCATCGCCGGGCTCTGCGCCCGGGCCGGCCTGCCGCTCCTCGCCTTCTCGTCCGACCTCGTCTTCGACGGCCGGCTCGGGCGCTCCGCCGTGGAGAGCGACCCCCTGCAGCCGAGCTGTTCCTACGGAATGAGCGAGGCCGAGCGCGAGGCGGGCATCCTGTCGGCACATCCGCGGGCGCTCATCGCACGGACCAGCCTGGTCTTCGGCCTTGAGGATGGGAGCGACGAGGCCGAACGCATCCTGGCAGATCTCGCCGAGGGATTCAGCCGGAGCTTTCCGCGGGGGGAAATCGTCTCGCCGACCTACCTGCCCGACCTCGTCCACGCCGCCCTCGATCTCCTCATCGACGGCGAGAGCGGTTCCTGGCACCTGGTGAATGAAGGCGAGACGAGTCGTGCCAGCTTCGCCGCGCGCCTTGCCCGCGTGGCCGGCCTGCCCCCGCCGGCACCGCCAGGACCACGGGATGGGCGCAACACCGCGCTCGCCAGCGCCAGGGGCAAGTTGATGCCGCCCCTCGACGACGCGGTCGTCCGCTTCGTCGCGGCCTGCCGCCCGCGCGTCCCCGGGAGGCTCGCCGCCGAATGAGCGTCGCGTCCCCGTTCCGGAGCGTCTTCCTCGCCGGCTTCGAATGCTCCACCCAGCGCCGCGCCGACGGCCGTCGGCTCGACCTCCTCGCCGCCACCGGCCACGACGTCCACGCGCTCGCCGATTACCGCGCGCTCGCAGCCCACGGCATTCGGGCCGTCCGGGACGGCCTGCGCTGGCACCGGATCGAGACGGCGCCCGGCTGCTACGACTGGTCGAGCGCCCTGCCGATGATCGAGGCCGCCGCCGAGGCCGGAATCCAGGTGGTGTGGGACCTGTGCCATTACGGGTGGCCCGACGATCTCGACATCTGGTCGGACACCTTCGTGACCCGCTTCGCCGCCTTCGCGGCGGCGGCGGCGCGCCAGGTGCGGGCGGCGTCCGGCGAAAGCCCGTTCTTCTGTCCCGTCAACGAGATCTCCTACTTCGCCTGGGCCGGGGCCGAGGTCGGCCGCATCGGCCCCCTCGTCACCGGGCAGGGGACTGCGCTCAAGCGCCAGCTCGTGCGGGCGTCCCTCGCGGGCATGCGGGCGGTACGGGCAGTCGAGCCGACTGCTCGCTTCCTCCACGCCGAGCCGGCGATCCACGTCGTCGGAGACCGGGAGAGCGAGGCCGCGGCGGCAGCGTACCGGGAGGTGCAGTACGAGGCCCTCGACATGATCGGCGGGCGCCACGCCCCCGAGCTCGGCGGCGGCCCCGATTTCCTCGACGTCGTCGGCGTCAACTTCTACCCCGACAACCAGTGGGTCCATGGCGGCTCAACCGTCCCGCTCGGCCACTACGCCTATAGGCCGTTCCGGGAGATGCTCGCCGAGGCCCATGCCCGCTACGGCCGGCCGCTCCTCGTCGCCGAGACCGGGGCGGAGGGCACCGCGAAGGCGGCCTGGCTGCACTACGTCTGCGGCGAGGTCCGGGCGGCGCGGGCCGCTGGGGTGCCGGTTCTCGGGATCTGCCTCTACCCGATCCTAGACTATCCAGGCTGGGACAACGACCGCCCCTGCGCGGTCGGGCTGTTCCACACGCATGATCCGACCGGGCGCCGCGGCCTCGACCGGCCCCTGGCGGAGGAACTTGGGGCTCAGCGAGCCCGCTTCGCGGCGGAAGGTGACGGCGATGCGGCCTGAGACGACGCTGGAGACCGGACCGGCGCATCTGGCGAGCGGCGGCGGCTTCATCCTGCACCATATGCGCGTGTGGCGCTGGCATTTCGCCGGCCTGTTCGCGCTCGTCGTCGCCTCGGCGGCCTGCGGGGTCGGCCAGCAGGTCGGCCTCAAATTCCTCGTCGACGCCATGGCGGGGCCGCCGGGCTTCCAGGGTGCGGCGCTCTCCGCGCTCGCGCTGTTCCTGGTCCTCATCGCCGCCGAGGCTTTTCTCGCGCGCCTCACCGGGTGGCTCGCCTGCCGCGCCACGGTCGGGGTCGGGGTCGACCTGCGGACCGAGCTGTTCGATTTCCTGAGCGCCCAGTCGATGCGCTACTTCGCCGAGAACCTTGCCGGGTCGCTTGGCCAGCGCGTCACCGCGACGGCGGGCAACTTCGGTGCTTTGGTCAACACCTTCGTCTGGCGCATCATTCCGCCTGTCGTCGACGTCGTCGGCGCGGTGATCATCTTCGCAAGCCTCGACCGCGGACTCACCGCGGCGCTGGTCGCCCTGATCCTCGTCGTTACCGCCGGGCTGATCCGGTTCGGCGCGCGGGGGCGGCCGATACATCGCGCCTATTCGGGCGAGGCCGCCAGCATCGCGGGCGATCTCGTCGACACCATCGCCAACATGTGGACGGTGAAGGCCTTCTCGGCGCGAGCCCGCGAGCGGACGCGGCTCGAGGCGGGGTTTCGCCGCGAGGCCGCGTCGCAAGCCCGGAGCTGGCTCTACCTCGAGAAGGCCCGCCTCATCCACGATGTCGCACTCTGGCTGCTCGCCGCCGGTATTCTGACCTGGACGCTGCACCTGTGGAGCCGGGGCGACGTGAGCGCCGGCAGCGTCGTGGTGGTGGCGAGCCTGACCCTGCGCATCGTCCACTCGTCGAAGGACATGGCGCTCTCCCTCGTCGACGTCGCGCAATACTTCGGCTTCATCGAGGAGACGCTGGCGGTGATCGCCAAGCCGGTCACCGTGTGCGACGCACCTGGCGCCCCGGCGTTGGTGCCCCGCGGCGGCGCCGTCGCGCTCGACCGGGTCACGTTCTCGTACGGCGTGGGCCGGTCGGTGCTCGACGGCGTGACGCTGACGATTCCGGCGGGGCAGAAGGTCGGCATCGTCGGGCCGTCGGGAGCCGGCAAGTCGACCCTCGTGCACCTGCTCCAGCGCCTCTACGATGTCGAGAGCGGCGAGATCCGCATCGACGGCCAGCCGATCGCGGGCGTGCGCCAGGACTCGTTGCGCGACGCGCTCGCGGTGGTGCCGCAGGAGATCGGCCTGCTGCACCGCTCGGTGATGGACAACATCCGCTTCGCCAGGCCGGAGGCAAGCGACGAGGAGGTCTTCGCCGCCGCCCGCGCCGCATCCTGCGACGGCTTCGTGCGCGCCCTGCCGGATGGCTACGCCACGGTCGTCGGGGAACGCGGCACCCGGCTCTCCGGCGGCCAGCGCCAGCGCATCGGCATCGCCCGCGCGCTCCTCAAGGCCGCGCCGATCCTGCTTCTCGACGAGGCGACCTCGGCGCTCGATACCGAGACGGAGATGGCGATCCAGGCCGCGATCGTCCGGCTGATGCGCGATCACACGGTGATCGCGGTGGCCCACCGCCTCTCGACCCTCACCGCCTTCGATCGCATCCTCGTCGTCAGCGAGGGACAGGTCGTCGAGGACGGTACGGTACGCGACTTACGCGAGGCGGGCGGGTTGTTCGCGCAGATGTGGGAGCTCCAGGCCGAGGGCCTCTCCGCCGACGTCGTGGTGGACGTAGCTTGATATCAGGTTGGCCCATAGCCGGCCGTGTTCCGATCTCCACAGCAGCAGAAAGCTCGGCATCTCGATGTCGATCCCCGAGAGTGTCCGAGACTGGCTACTAACCGCAAGACGTGGTGCCTCGATGTCCGATTGTCCGCTCTCTCACGATCGGGCTCATCCCCCATGATGCGCTACGCGAACTCACGGCGGCATTCCCTAACATCGCGGCGATCCTCTGGCGTGATACCCTGGTGGATGCCACGATCTTCCGCGCCTGGATGAACGGCATGGGCCGGCGTTCAGCGACAGAAGCGGTCGCGCACCTCTTCTGTAAAATGTAACATCAAGCTTGAGGCTGTTGGGCTCGCACTGAGCCACTCATGCCAACTCCCTCGCGCACAAGCTGAGCTTGGGGATGCACTTGGGCTATCGAATGTGCATGTCAATCGCACATTTAGGAAATTGCGCGAGAATGGATTGATCACGGTGCACGGCGGAAAGCTAGAAATTAACAATTGGCATGGACTGGCCGATCTATGTGAGGCTGAAGATACATATCTGCATCTGGAGCGCTGTCCTGCAGGAGCCTCCACCTTCAACCGGCGACTATTGCAACAGGCAGCAGTGACACGGAGAGCCGGCGGTGTTCGCCGACAGCTTCCTCGTTGCCGTGCTGGTGCACCTCCCCAACGATCACGAGGAAGATGCGGGCAAGCGGTCTCTGGAGGCAGGGTTCGGGCGGGTCGATGAGCCTGACCCACCCACGTTCGCCGATCTGGAAGTGGCGCAGGCATGGACCCAGCACCGGCTGGACGGCGGCTGATCCTTATCTCTATTCGCGGCCCGGAACGATAATCGGGGTTCCGATTATGGAGGAAATCGTGCAGCCAGATGAACCCGCTCGCGGCAAGGGGGAGGTGAGCATCGCACAGGTTATTGAGTTGCTAGGCTCTTTGATCGAGGGGGCCTGCAATGCCATGTCGGGGTCCGTCGAGGAACAACAACGACCGTGACGGTGATGGTGCGAGATGCCACACCTGCTCTTATCGCCCATATCCATGCCCGACTTTGCACTTTGGACGCGAAGATCATCGTTATTGAAGACGCGACGCCCTCACGCTCCACGGGCTGAGATCAGTTGCGCTCGACCGAACGGTGACCATCACCGCGAGCACGCGACCACAGTGATCTGCACCAACTGAAATCGCCATGCCTGAACGGCAGATTTGCGACGTTTCCGTTGGCCTACAGGTTACGGACCCACACCGCGGCGCAGCCTCTTATCGCAGCCTCAAGCGGTGAGCCTCCGCGCTGCTGGCACATAATCACACGGCTTCCAGATCGTGTCCCAGGGTGTGGTGGACCACCCGCAGCTACACCACGTCCTGGGACACAATCGTCAATTCAATAACCGAAGATCGGGCGTTCGAGAGCATCGATGCCGCCGCGAGCTGGGCCGCGCAGAAGGGCGGCGGAACTCCCCGCGTGCAGGTCGATCCCCTGCTCATCCTGTGAGGCCGAGCCGCCTAGCCCACGATCGGGGGCGGTTTCACCCGCCGTCCGCCTCGACGATCACCCCCTCGTGCGGGGCGAGCGGCACGCGGCCGTCGACCCGCTCGCCCTCGCGCCCCGGCGCCGTCCCAAGCACGATCTCGCCGCGACAGGCGAGCGCCGGCGTCACCGCCGAGGCGCTCAGGTTCAGCACCACCAGGAGCCCCGCCCCGTCGCGCCAGCGCGCGTAGGCCAGCACGCCGCCCTCACTGAGCAGCCGCCGGTAGCCGCCAACCTGCAACTCGGGCCGAAGCCGGCGCAATGCGGTCAGCCGCCGGTAAAGGGCGAGCAGCGATTCCGGGTCCTCCTCCTGGCGCGCGACGCAGCAGGCCTCCGGCACACCATCCGCCGGCAGCCACGGCTCGCCCTGGGTGAAGCCGCCGCCCACCCCGGGCGCCCAGCGCAGGGGTACGCGGTAGGGATCGCGGCTCAGCCCGTAGCCCGGCAGCCGGCGCTCGAACGGGTCGCGGCTGCGCTCCGGGGGCACCGGGACATTCGGCATCCCGAGCTCGTCGCCCGCGTAGAGGATCGGCGTGCCCGGGAGCGTCAGCAACAGTACCGCGGCGACCCGGGCCTGGTCGGCGCCGAGCCGGCCCGCGACCCGGGGCTTGTCGTGGCTGCCCAGCACCCAGTCGGGCCAGGCCCCCTCAGGCAGAGCGTCTAGGAACGCCTGCACGGCGCGGCCGACCGCGTGCGGCTTCCAGGGCACGTCGAGGAGGCGGTAGTTCAGCGGCAGGTGGAGGCGCGGCTCCCCGTCGCCGTAGAAGCCGGGCAGCTTGTCGAGGGCGGCGTCGACCTCGCCAAGCAGCACGCGATCCGGGAACTCGTCCGCCACACGGCGCAGCTCCGAGAGGTAGCCGAGGGTGACCGGCTGGCTGTCCGTGCGGGTGCGCCGGAAGCGCTCGGGCGGCGGCGTGTCTCCGTCGAAGTCGGGGTTCGGCGGCTCGTCCCGCAGGGCGCCGTCTTCGGCGAGAACCCCGGCCGCGTCGACCCGGAAGCCGTCGACGCCGCGTCGGAGCCAGAAGCGCATCGCCTCGTGCAGGGCGGCCCGGACCTCGGGGTTGCGCCAGTTCAGGTCGGGCTGCTCGGGCAGAAAGGCGTGGTAGTAGCACTGGCCCGTCGCGGGCTCGCGGGCCCAGGCGCTACCGCCGAAGCGGCTCAGCCAATTGTTGGGGGGCAGGTCGCCGGGCGCCAGATCCGCCCAGACGTACCAGTCGCGCTTCGGGTTGTGCCGCGAGGACCGGCTCTCTTGGAACCAGGGGTGCCGGTCCGAGGTGTGGTTGGGCACGAGATCGAGGACGAGACGGATGCCGCGGGCGTGCAAAGCCGCCAGCAGCAGGTCGAAGGCCGCGAGGCCGCCGAAGCGGGGATCGACGTCGGTGAAGTCGGCAACGTCGTAGCCGGCGTCGAGGAGGGGCGACGGGTAGATCGGCGTGAGCCAGACGGCGTCGACGCCGAGGCGAGCGAGATAGTCCACGCGGGACCGGATCCCGTCGAGGTCGCCGAAGCCGTCGCCGTCGGAATCTTGGAACGAGGGTGTGAGGATCTGGTAGAACACCGCACACCGCCACCAGGGCTCGTCGGGCCGCGCACGCGTCCCGCCTGGGCAGACCTCAGCGTGTCCGGGAGTGAGCTGCTCCATCGTGTCCGTCCGGGCCCCTTGGTACCAGACGAGGCCGTGCCCACTCGCCTGGCGCGCGGAGAGAGGGGGCTCGGCCTTGAACCGGCGTCACACCTTGCTGTTGGTGACCGGCGGCGCGGCCATCTGCTCCTTCTGAGCGGCCGAGTCGGGCCGGGCCGGGCCAAGGACCGGCTCCTCGCCGAGCGGTTCGAATGCCTTGAACTGGAACTGCCCCTTGCCGTCGACTGAGGGACCCTCGGCATAGCGGCCGGGCTGGACCGGGGTGCCGCTGCGCTCCGTCCCCACGAACATGTAGCTGAACTCCCGGGCCTCCTTCGACTGGTCAAAGCTGTTGGGCACCGGCAGGTTCTCCTTGAGACCGCCCAGGTCCTCGATCACCGCGAGCCATTGCTGCTGGTGCATGGTGTCCCGGGCGATGAGGAAGCTCAGCATGTCCTGCATGCCCTTGTCGTGCGTCGCGTTGTAGAGCCGCACCGCGAGCGTGCGCCCGGTGGCCTCGGCGGCGACGTTGCAGAACATGTCGCCCGCGAGATTGCCGCTGGCATAGACGTGCGAGCAGTCGAAGGGCACGCCGTCGCAATTCACCGGCAGGGCCGCCAGGCCGGTGGAGAGCAGGTGGCGCTGGAGCATCCCCTCGACGACGTGGCGGGGCCGCTCGCCCCCCATCACCGCCCCGACGATCGGGTTGGCCTGGGCGCTGGTCTCCTGCAGCGTCGCCGGCGCATCCTCGAGGTTGAGCGCGACCGCGGTCGACAGCATCTCGATGTGCCCGATCTCCTCGGTGGCGGTATTGAGGAGCACGTCGCGGTACTTCGTGCTGGGACCGCGAGCGCCCCAGGCCTGGAAGAAGTATTGTAGGCAGACGCGGATCTCGCCCTCGATGCCGCCGATTGCCTGCTGCAGCTGGCGAGCAAAAAGGGGATCGGGCTTCTCGACCCTGACTGGGTACTGGAGGCGCTTGTCGTAGTAGTACATCGGCTGCTCCTGCTTCGTTTGTCCGAGCTGAGCTCGCCAGCCGCACCCCGATGTAATACTCCAACAGGGTATGCTGCTGACCGCCGTTTAACGTCCAAGCGGCTAGCTGGTTCGCATTCAGGTGGTTCTAACTTGGAGGCATCCCGCCGCCGTCACGCGCATCTGGCGGCGGGACACGTAGAGCATGATGACGTCATAATGCTGACCGTTGAGCGCATGCCTGTTGGAAAGCAGTTGCCACTCTTTCGCACATGTTAATAACTATGCTGTATCATGCTATCCTATGTTTATTTTGCGCGAATGCGAATTCAACAAGTGGAACGATGCGTAAATATCAGGATTTTTTGCATAGGTCCGCCGCTTGCGGGCCTGGCCCACTCAATGACGGAGACACCAATGGAAAATGAACGTCAGCAAGCTGAGCGGAATCGGCAGTCCGGGCAGCAGAACCAGCAAGCCTCGGAGCGCGAGCGCCAGGGCGGCCAGCGCAACGAGCAATCAGGCCAGGCGAACCAGCAGACAGGGCAACGCAACCAGCAATCCGGACAGGAGAACCACCAGACGGGCCAGCGGAACCAGCAGGCGTCCGAACGTGATCGGCAGGGCGGCCAGCAGAACGAACAGGCGTCCGAGAAGAACCGGCAGGCAGGCTTGGACGAGCGCCAATAGTGCCAGTGCGGACGACCAACATCGAACCGGCAACCCGGGCGGAGCGGGAGACGGTCTCGCTCCGCCGCGCGACAGGCGAGCCCGCTCATGGAACCGCAGCACGATATCGACAGGCTCTTGCATCCCCACGTCCGTCTCTACGGGCCTGTCGACGAGGCGATGCTGGGCGATTTCCTCAAGCGCCTCGACGAGGTCATGGATGAGGATGGCCCCCTTGTCGTGGAGCTGATGACTTCGGGCGGCGATGCGGACATCGGCCGGCGGATCGCGCAGCAGGTCCGCCTGTGCCGCGAGCACCTGCACAAGGAGATGCACTTCGTCGGCATGACGACGGTCTACTCGGCCGGCATCACCATCATGGCGGCCTTCCCGCGCTGCTGTCGTTATCTCGCCAGGGATACCGCCCTCCTGATCCACGGCCGTCGCACGAGCGGCGACACCTCCGTCGACGGCCCGTTGCCGGCCGCCCTGCAGGTTGCCCGCTCGAAGGTCGCTGAACTGGAGAAGGGCTTGCAGCTGGAGATGCAAGGATTCGCGGAGTTGGTGAAGGATACGGACGTTTCCGAGGACGAGATCCGCGAGCGAGCCGAAACGAACTGGTACCTGACGGCTGACGAGGCGCTGGAGCGCAGGCTCGTGGCGAGCCTCCTGTAGTCACGAGCGAGGCGGCACGCCATGACGAAGCCAATGGAACCCTACCCCGCCCTGGAGTGGATCTTCGCACGGGCGGCGACCTTCACGGACGTTAGCGGCCTGTTGGAATGGGATGCCGACACGATGATGCCGGCCGGGGCCGCGGGCGACCGGTCCGAGCAACTCGCGACGCTGAAGCGGGTGGCGCGCGACCTGCTGGTGACCTCACGCACGCAAGACCTCCTCGACCGGGCCGAGGAAGCTTCCAGTGACCTCGGGGAGTGGCAGAAGGCCAACTTACGGGAGATGCGCCGCGCCTTCACCGAAGCCTCGGCTGTGCCTGCTGATCTTACGGAAGCGAGCGCGCGGGCCACGTCGAAGGCGCAGCAGGCTTGGCAGGAAGCGCGCAAGAACAACGACTTCGCCTCGTTCGCGCCCAAACTGACGGAGGTCCTGACCTTGCAGCGTGAGACCGGCAAAGCGAAAGGGGCCGCACTCGGGATGTCCCCCTACGACGCGCTCCTCGACGGCTTCGATCCGGGGCTCACCGAGGCAAAGCTGGAGGCGACCTTCGCAGGGCTTCGGAAAGCACTCCCTGGTCTGATTCAGGAGGCCTGCGAGCATCAGCGGCGCCGGCCCGCCCCATCGCACCTTTCAGGTTCATATCGGGTCTGCGACCAGAAACGGCTCGCGCATCAGCTCCTCGACGCGGTCGGCTTCGACTTCGACCATGGGCGCCTGGACGTCAGTCCGCATCCGTTCAGCGGCGGCGCGAACCACGACGTGCGCGTCGCGGTGCGCTACGACGAGCGCGATCCGCTCAGTTCGGTGTCCGCCGTCATGCATGAGAGCGGGCACGCGCTCTATGAGCAGGGACGTCCGGAGGAATGGCTGTACCAGCCGGTCGGGGCCCCACGGGCCATGAGCATCCACGAGAGCCAGGCGCTGCTGATCGAGATGCAGGCTTGCCGAAACCGGGCATTCGCATCCTACCTCGGCCCACGCGCCTCCGAGACCTTCGGCGTCGACGACCCGGCCTGGAAGGAGGACAACCTCCACCGCCTGATGACCCGGGTCGAGCCGGGGCTGATCCGGGTCGATGCCGACGAGGTCACCTACCCGGCGCACATCCTTCTGCGGTTCGACTTGGAGCGGGCGATGGTCGCCGGGGACCTCGCCGTCGAGGACCTGCCGGGCGCCTTCAACGAAGGCATGAGGCACTGGCTCGGCCTCGACGTGCCCGACGACGCGCGGGGCTGCCTTCAGGACGTTCACTGGGCCGGCGGAAGCTGGGGTTACTTCCCGACCTACACGCTGGGGGCGATGGCGGCGGCCCAGCTGTTTCAGGCGGCCGTGCAGGCGGACTCGGACACCATTCCGGCCATCCGGCAGGGTGACTTCACACGGCTGCGGCACTGGCTGCGCGCCAACGTGCATGGCCGAGCGTCCCTCCTGGAGACCGAGGATCTGATCGTGGCGGCAACCGGGCGTCCGCTGAAGCCGGAGGTTTTCATCGACCATCTGCGCGCACGCTACCTCGGCGAGGCGGCGGACTGAGGCTTGGGGATGCGGCGGCTCGCCGTGAACTGGTCCATCGACGACGCCGAGGGTGAGCCGTGGCTGCAGCTCGCTTGGACCGAACGCGGCGGGTCCCCGGTGGCACCGCCGAGCCGCAAGGGCTTCGGCTCGCGCCTGATCCAGCGCGGCCGGTCGGGGCTCGCCGCGTTCGGTCCGGCTCGACTACCCGGCCGAAGGCGTACGCTGCATGGTCGAGGCGCTGCTGCGAGGGTTCCAGCAGGACGCATGAACCGACGCAGTGCGCCCGCCGCGTTCAGGAGGGCGGACGGACGTGGCGCCGGCGCCGGAGGACCTCGCGCAGCACACGCGAGACCTGCTCTGCCGAGTAGGGCTTCTGCAGCAGCTCGAAGCCGTGCGTGCCTTCCTGGGCCAGGACGTGGCTGTAGCCCGACGCCAGCACCACCGGCAGATCCGGCAACCGCCGCCTCAGGAGCCGGGCGAGCTCGATTCCGCCCATGCCCGGCATGACCACGTCCGAGAACACCGCGTCGAAGCCTGCCCCGTCGGAACCGAGCCGCTCCAGCGCCTCCTCGGCGTTGGTCGCCCAGGTCGTCCCGTAGCCCAGGTCCTCCAGAATTTGCGTGGCGAAGCGCCCGACCTCGAGGTTGTCCTCAACCACCAGCACGCGCTGGCCCGCGCCACCGGGCTCGACCGGCCCCGGGTCGGCCGATGCCTCCCGCGAGGCGAACTCGGCCTCGACCTCGGGAAGGTAGAGCGTGAAGGTCGTGCCCCGGCCCGGTTCGCTCGCCACGTCCACGTCGCCGCCCGACTGCTTGGCGAAGCCGAAGACCTGGGACAGACCCAAGCCCGTGCCCCTGCCGATTTCCTTCGTCGTGAAGAACGGCTCGAAGACGCGGGTCAGCAGGTCGGGCGGGATGCCGCATCCCGTGTCGTGGAGGGACACCGCCGCGAAGGGCCCTGGGGCGCTCGCGTGACCCCTGATCGGCGGCAGCGGCCGGCCGCAGCGCAGGGTCAGCGTGAGCGTGCCCGCGCCGTCCATGGCGTCGCGCGCGTTCACCGCCATGTTGACCAGCGCCGTCTCGAACTGGCTGGTGTCCACCCGCACGAAGCAGGGGTGCTCGGGCACGTCGGTCGCGACCGTGATGCGGGCGCCGGTGACGGTGTCGAGCAAGTCGCCGACGAGTCGCAGGCGCGCGCCCACGTCGAGGGTCTCGGGTTTCAGCGTCTGCCGCCGCGCGAAGGCGAGAAGCTGGCCTGTCAGCTTGGAGGCGCGGTCCACCGTCTCCGAGACGGCGTTGAGGTACCGGGTCCTGCGCTCTTCGGCCAAGTCGGGCCGTCGCAGGAAATCGACCGAGGAGCGGATGATGGTGAGCAGGTTGTTGAAATCGTGCGCGACCCCGCCCGTGAGCTGGCCCACTGCCTCCAGCTTCTGAGACTGCCGCAGGACCGCCTCCGTCTCGACGAGCTTGGATGTCCGCTCCTCGACCCGCTCCTCAAGCGTCGCGTTCAGCGCTTCGAGCTTGTCGACGGCCTCGCGCAAAGCCGCGACGGCCCGGACCCGTTCGATGTGCGCCCAGGAGCGCTCCGTCACCTCGGTGATCAGCGCGAGCTCGTAGTCCGACCAAGCATGGGGTACCCGGTCATGGATGGCCATGAGGGCGGTCAGGCGGCCGTCCTTCACGAGCGGCATGCAGATCGTGGCCCCGATGCCGATGGCCTGGAACGTCGCCGCCTCCGCGGGTGGCAATTCCGCTAGGTTGTCGTTGATGATCAGCGGCCGCCCGGCGCCGAGGTCGTCGACCGCCCGTCTGCCGAAGTCGGCGAGGCTGTAGTGCCCGACGATGCTGGGGGAGCCTTCGGCCGCCCAGTCGCCCCGGATGGTGAATCCGTCCTCGTCGGGGTCCATGTCGGCGTAGGCGCAGTTGGAGAGACCGAGATGCTCGGCGACCATGCGGGTCGTCGTCGCGAGGATCTCGTCCGCCTCGGTGCTCATGGTCGTCGCCTTCCCGAGCCGGTCGAGAAACGCGAGGCGCGCCTCGTCGGCGCGCAGGGCCGTCTCGGCCTGGACGCGTGCCGTCGTCTCGGTGCAGGCGCAGAACATGCCGGCGACCCGACCCTCCTCGTCGCGCACGGGCGAGTACGAGAAGGTGAACCAGGTCAGCTCGTCGTGGCCGCGCCGGTTCATGGTCAGCGGCATGTCCTCCGACCAGGTCGGCTCGCCGGCGAGCGCCCTCTCGATGAGCGGCGAGATGTCGGGCCAGATCTCGGCCCAGATGTCCTGGAAGCGGCGTCCGAGCGCGGCTGGATGCTTGTCGCCGAGGATCTCCGCGTAGGCGTCGTTGTAGAGGAAGCCGAGTTCGGACCCGAAGGCCACGAACATCGGGAAGCGCGAACCCAGCAAAAGGCTCACCGTCGAGCGCAGGCAGGGCGGCCAGGCGTCGGGATGGCCGAGAGGCGAGCCGGACCAGTCGTGGGAGCGCATCATCGCGCCCATCCGCCCGCCGCCGGCGAGGAAGGGCTGAACCGTGAAGGTGACCTGTTCGTTCATGGGACCCGGACAGCTCCGACCGATGCCGGTAGGCTTCCTGCCGCTCGACCCGGCCCAGGTTCCGCTTCCCGGCATCACACCTGGGGCCGGAAACTAGGGCACAGTATGGCAGTTGGCATTCCGCGCACGCCCGGGATGAGGCGAGCATGAGGTCGACGATGGCTTTTAGGCCCCGCGACCAGCGCTCGGTCGATCACAGTGGCGTCGCGGCCCGATTGTGAGTGCGAATGAGCGTCGCCATCCCACCACTTTCATCAGGTCAATTCATCACCGCGTCATACTCCTGCCGTGCTCGACCAAAGCCGCAAGTATGATGGGCAGCGGCGGGTCACCAACGAAGTTCCACTTCGTTTTCTGAAGTGGCGGTTCGGCGCCTACCCGCCCTATGTCGGCTCATGGTGCATCGCCGAACTTACCTCGTAAGGCAGCTGGTCGGCTGACCCGGCCGCTGATCTCAGCGCACGTCCCAGAGTTAGGGTCACCAACGACGGAGCTCCTCGCCTCAAGTGCCTCTCCCAACACCCTCCAGAAGGCTGATCTTCAGCTCACGGAAGGCTCGTTGAAATCGGGAGGTCCTCTCTGCCTCAAGCATCGTCTCCAGCGCGTGACCAAGCTCCCGCAAGCGCCGCTCGCCCAGACGTTGTGCCTCCCGGAACATCGAGTGCTCCTCAGATGAGGCATGGTGGTCAACGGCTTGGTGCAGAACCCGCAGATGCTCCTCGAACTCTGCGCTCGACGTCGGGAGCTTGAGTGTCGCTGCGAGCAGGTCGGCCAGTTGCTGATGCTCGGCGTAGGCCACCGGAACGTCCTCGCTGACTGCACGCACGGCCGGGTAGAAGATCGCGTCCTCGATGTCCTCGTGGATCTCGAGTTCGGACGCCAGGGTCCGCAAGAGATCACGACGCTGAGGCTCCTCGGGCGGCAGGTCCTCGATGCGGCGAAACATGCCGCGCAGCAGTTCGTGATGCTCGAAGAGCACCTCGTCCGCCTTGCGGCCCAGCGAGGCCGCCGCAGCCGAGCCCGCCTCCCCCGATGACCTTCCAGCAGCTGTATCAGCAGGGACTACCGCGGCACCCGGTTCCTGCTCTCGCCTGATCTCGATCAGGCCCCCGCGGACGCGCGTCCGGTAGCGGGGCTGCGGGCATGTGGACGGACCATCCAGAGGCTCACCGCTCTCCAAATCGTAGCGCGAGCCGTGCCACGGGCACACCAGCCCGCCGCCCAGTACCCAGCCCTCGTCGAGAGGTCCGCCCATGTGCGAGCAGCGCGCACCGAGCGCGAAGATGCGCCCGCGGTGTCGCACGAGAACGACGGGAACGTCCGCGTGCTCGACCTCGTCGCGGACGAGGATGCGCCGAGGTCGATCCTCTGGAAGGTCGCCGGCCAGCAGCACCGGCACGAAGTCGCGCGGCTCGACGCTGCGATCCGCCTGGTCCACGCCTTGTCGGTGGCGATAGACCAAGTGCCCTCCGAGATAGCCTCCCACGAACATCGCACCCCACGCTGCCGCTGATGTGAGGCGCCCGTCTGAGCGGCGTCCACTCCGACGCAGGGCGACGGAGATGAGCTGAAGGCCGAGTGCCGTGCTGTTGACCGCCGCGTGGACAAGGCCGACTCGACGAGCCCGCCCATGGGACTGCAGCCAATCAGCCAGACCTGCTGCGGCTGCCACGACGGCACCGGCGGCTCCGACCTGAATGGCCAAGTCGGCGGCTCGTCCGTATTCCTGTCCTTTGTCACCGCGCTCCGCCTCGAGCGTGTCGAGCCCGAGTGCAAGCGTCCACGTTCCAATTGGAATTGTGACGAGCATGGGGTGCAGAGGGTGACCGAACCAGGTGCCGTGGAGGACGTTGCGCGTTTGCTGTCCCGTTCTGCCGGCGAGGCGGTGAGGCAAGGCAGCGGCGTTTGCAAGGGTGTAGGCCGGGCCGTCGAGCCACTCGGCAGCTTCGATCCGGCCGATCGCGTTGGTGCTCATGCTGAAGGTACGGGAATTCATGCAGCCTCCTCGCGCCGCCGAGCGACGCCCACGCGGTGAGTCGGCCATGGCAGCCGAGATGTGGCGCGTCTTGACCCTGAAGGGGCGAGCCGGATCCAGCACCACCGGGACAATCGGCTGAGCCTGGTTCAGTTCATGGTGCCGAGCAGATGGTCCATCTCTTGCTGCTAAAATTCGGCTACCTGCGAGAGCTTAGCTGGCAGGAGCCCATATTGCCTAACATAAGAATGCCGAGCGGCAAAGAATGACCCCTGGCAGATCTTCAAGCACCACAGCTCATATGTCGGCTTAGTAGGAAGAAGCGGCCATTTGAGCGGCGGCCACGACATCAGCAGGTACGGGCACATTAGCGACCCCGTGGACGACGGTGCACGCCGACGACCTCGCCGACCTCTACGCGCTCGCGCTCGAACGGGCACCGGCAGGTTCGGTCTTCAACGGCGTCCACTGAGCGGCGACCCCCCTCATCGAAATCGCGCGAGCGGCAAGCGAGGCGGCTGGTGCCGGGGGGCGGGTGGAAGCATGGGCGCTCCAAGACGCGCGTTCGGTGCTTTGGGCGTTCGCCGACGCCATAGCGTGCGATCAGGTCATCTCAGGGGAGAAGGCGGAGCGCGAACTCGGTTGGCGTCCGTCTCGCCGCTCCATCATCGACGAACTGCGGTCCTACCGGTCTGCAAACGACTGAGGCTGGCCGGTATCCGCCCCAAGCACTTGGCAGCCCCGCCTCGGCGACCTTAAAGCGCGCCCTCGGCGAGCAGCTCGCGGGTGCGCTTCAGCGTCGACAGCAGCGCGGCCTTGTAGCCCTTGCTGCCGTCGAACTGCGCCTGCTCGGCCTGCTCCTCGGGACCGCCCGGTTCCTTCCCGCGCAGGCCGAGGTAGCAGTAGAACCGAAGCTGCAGCGCGCCCTCCTCGTCCTCGAACAGCTCGTTGACGATGGCCCCTTCCCGTGGGCCAGTGGCCTGGAAGAAGGTCACCTTGGCCCCGGGCTCGAAGGCGATGATCTCGCGCAGGTCGACACCCCCGATGGTGGCCTCGCGCACGAGGTGGGTGGCGCTTTCCTCCACGACGTCGCACCGACTGCAGAGCCCCGGCGGCAGGAACTGGCGGGCGTCGCGGGCCTTGAGGACGAGGCCCGCCCAGGCTTGCGTGCGGGTCAGGGGAGCCTCCCCGTCCGGGTTCACCAGGACGGTTGCGGTCGAGTAGATCATGACGATGGTCCTTCCGATGGAGGTTGAGTGACGCTTGGGCGTCAGGCGGTCGCGATCTCGGCGGCGAGCGCGCGGTAGGTGCGCAGCGGGCGGCCCAGGAGCGAGGTCAGGCGCTCGACGTCGCCGGCCTCCGGGACCATGCCGTCGGTCAGGAAGCGCTCGGCCATCAGGCGCATGTCGTAGGCCATCCAGCCCGGCATGAACTGCCGGAGGTTCCGCTCGAACCCGGCGGTGTCGTCGCCGCCATAGGCGACGGGGCGGCCCAGCACCTCCGACCAGATCGCGGCCACGCCCTCGCCCGTCAGCGTCTCGGGCCCGACGACGTTGATCCGGTCCAGGGGAAGCGGCCGGTCGGCCCGCTCCCGGCGGATGAGTTCGAGGGCGGCGACCTCGCCGAGGTCGCGCGCGTCGACCATGGCCAAACCCCTGGCGCCGATGGGCATGGGGTAGACGCCGTGCTGCAGGACGACGTCCTTGACCGTCATCTCGTTGCTCATGAAGTAGGCGGGGCGCAGGATCGTGGCCTCGAAGCCCATCGCCTCGATCATGCGCTCGACGCCGAACTTGCCCCCGAAATGGGGCACGTTCACGTAGACGTCGCTGTGGATCACCGACAGGTAGACGACCCGCTTGACCCCGGCCTCCCGGGCGACGTTGAGAGCAATCAGCGCCTGGGTGAATTCGTCGGGCACCACGGCGTTGAGCAGGAAGAGCGTGGAGACGCCCTGGAAGGCGCCGCGAAGGGCGTCGACGTCGAGCAGGTCGCCCTGCGCCAGGGTCACGCCGGCCGGAAGTCCCGGCTTGGCCGGATCGCGGACGAGGGCACGCACGTCGGCGCCGCGCTTCGCGAGATTGTCGGCGACATGGCGGCCGATGGTGCCGGTGGCGCCGGTGACGAGGATGGTCATGGGGTTTCTCCGGGTTGCTGCTGTTGACAGGCCGGAAATTAGCGATCCACATTCTTACCGATAGACGCTATATCTGGACGGTCCGTCTCGCTGGTGGAACGCATGGACCTTCTCGCCCTCGCCGACTTCAACCTCGTTGCCCGCCATGGTGGGTTCGGGCGCGCTGCTCGGGCGGCCGGACGCCCGAAGGCGACGCTGTCGCGCCGGGTCTCGGAACTGGAGGGCGCGCTTGCACTCCGCCTGTTCGAACGCGGCGCCCGCACGCTGACGCTCACCGAGGAGGGGCGGGCCCTCCACGAACGGACGGGCATGCTGCTGGCCGAGCTCGACGAGACCGCGGCGGCCATCGCCTCGGGCGGCGCGAATCCGCGCGGCCGGCTGCGGGTGAGCGCGCCGCTCCTGTTCTCACAGGTGGCTATGGGAAAGCTCGCGGCCGAGTTCGCCGTGAAGCACCCGGAGGTCCGGCTGGAGGTCACAACGGATGACCGGGCCGTCGACATGGTCGAGGAGGGCTACGACCTGGTCATCCGGGTCAACCCGGAGACCGACGAAAGCCTGGTCGGCCGCGTCTTCCTGCGCGACAGGCTGGTCGTCGTGGCCAGTCCAGCCCTCGGGCAGCCTCAGGGCAACCGGCCGGTTCCGGCGGTGGTGCGCGGTCCGGGCGGTGGAGATGCCTGGAAGGTGAAGGTGTTGGACGGGAGAGTGCGCATCCCGTTCGAGCCCGTCCTTAGGCTGTCGTCGATGATCATGGTGCGCGACGCGGTCCGGGCCGGCGTCGGGGCGGCCTGCCTGCCCGTCTCGCTCGTGAGCCACGACATCGCCGCGGGCAGGCTGGTCCAATGGGGCGACGTCGAGGGGCCCGAGATCGCACTTTGGACGCTCTACCCGTCCCGCCGGCTCCTCAGCGCCCGCGTCTCGGCCTTCCTCGACCACCTGAAGCAGGCGTTCCCGCAGGGCACGCCGGACGAGTTGGCGTCCTACATCGGCACGTGAGTACGGACCGGCGCCCCGAAGCTTGCGGGTCATCGAAGGTGCGGCGGGCGTCCTCGATCAGCGGCTCGTACTCCCTTACCAGCGCGCGAAGCTTTGCGAGGTTGGCAGCCAAGGTGCGCCAGCCGTCTCGCCTGTGGAACTGTACGTCTATATCGTACGACTATTCGCCCATTCGCGGATCGCTAGCTTTAGCCACGTGAGAAGCAGCCAGCTTCCCGGAGGCAGCCATGCAAACCGTATCGAGCGAACCCCGACCGAAGATCCTGGTCCTCGGCGCCACCGGCGGGACAGGCAGGCTCATCGTCGCCCAAAGCCTGGCGCGCGGCTACGACGTGACGGCGCTGGTGCGCTCGCCCGGGAAGGCGAAAAGCCTTCCAGGAGCCAAGCTGGTGGTGGGCGACGCGCGCGACCCGAAGGTGCTGCGCGAGGCGCTGAGGGGGCGGGACGCGGTGGTGAGTGCGCTCGGCACGCCGGCAAGCCCGTTGAGGGAGGTGACGCTCCTGTCCGAGGTCACCCGGACCCTGGTCGGCGCCATGAGGGACGACGGCGTCGCGCGCCTGGTCGCGGTCACCGGGATCGGCGCCGGCGACAGCCGGGGGCATGGCGGCTTCGCCTTCGACAGGCTGATCCTCCCGCTGCTCCTGCGCCATGTCTACGCCGACAAGGACCGCCAGGAGGACATCGTGAGGCAGAGCGGCCTCGACTGGGTCCTCGTCCGTCCCACCGTCCTGAGCAACAAGCCCGGCCGCGGCGCGGTCCGCGCGCTCGTCGACCTCGCCGGCTTCCATGGCGGGTCCGTCGCCCGGGAGGACGTTGCACGCTTCGTTCTCGACCAAGTCGAGACCGACGCCTGGATCGGCCGGACGCCCCTGATCACGTGGTGAGCGCCGGCCCATCCCGGTGGGTCGGGGAGTGCCGGTCAGGCGCCCTGGCCGGCCAGCGCCACGGCGTCGGCTCCGGCGGGCAGGCGCATCGGGCAGGCCGGGTCGGTCGCGGCGCGCCAGACCGCCTCCGCCACGTCGACGGAACGCGTCACCTCGTCCGGGGGCTGCTGCTGCCAAGCCGCGAACACCTCCTGCACCAGGCCGGCGTAGGGTTCGGGGAAGCCCGCCGTCATGCGAGCCCGTGCGGTTTGGCCAAACGCGGTTTCAGGCGCCCGCCCGGGGATGACCAGGCGCACCCGCACGTCGAACGGCTCCAACTCCAGGGCAAGGGACTCCGTGAAGGCGTTCACCGCGGCCTTGCTCGCCGTGTAGACGGAGAGCAGGTGCAGCGGCTTCTGCGTGACGCTCGAAGAGACGTTCACGACGACGCCGGCCCGGCGCTCCCGGAACTGTGGCAGCACCGCCTGGGTCATGGCCATCGTACCGAACGTGTTCGTCTCGAAGACCTCGCGTACGACGTCCATGGGCGTGCCTTCGAGGGCGTTAAGCCAGCCGATGCCGGCGTTGTTGACCAGGACGTCGATGGGTCCGGCGCTGTCGACCGCCCGCTGGATGCTCGTTGCATCGGTGACGTCGAGGGCGAGGACGCGCAGGCGGTCGGAGGCGGGCAGGTCTACCGCGCGCGGCGTACGCATGGTGGCTACCACGTTCCAGCCCCGGTCGAGGAAAAGGCGGGCGATCTCAAGACCGAACCCGGACGAGCATCCAGTGATCAGGACGGTTTGCATGTCGGCTCCATCAGGTTGTGACCAGCGATGGATAGATCCAGACAGCGGGACGAGCTACAATCGCGCGTCCTGATCTCATTAGCGACAGTCCGGAAATGTCCGATCCGCTCGCCGACGTCGTCACCCTGCTCCGTCCCAGAGCCGCGTTCTCCAAGTCCGTGAGCGCCTCGGGTCCATGGCGCGTCCGCCGGGCGGAGCACGGTCGTCCGTTCTACTGCGCCGCGCTGGAGGGCTCATGCCGCCTGACGATCCGGGACCGCGATCCGGTAGTCCTGGAGCAGGGGGACTTCCTCCTTGTCCCGGCCGCGGACGCGTTCGAGATGTCGAGCCTCACGCCCCCGACCGAAGGCTCCGAGACGATGCCGGTCGAGGTGGGGCCCGGCGAGTTCCGGGTCGGGCGGCAGGACGGCCCGGCGGACGTCCGCATGCTCGTGGGCTACTGCACCTTCGGCTCGCCCGACGCAGGCCTGCTGGTGTCGCTCCTGCCGAGCCTCGTCCACGTCCGAGGCGAGACTAGGCTGGCCTCCCTCATGCACCTCGTCGGCGAAGAGGCGCGTCGGCGCAGGCCCGCGCGGGACCTCATCTTGGAGCGGCTTCTGGAGGTCATGCTGATCGAGGCGCTGCGCTCCATGGGCGGCCCCGCGCTGTCACCGGGCCTCCTGCGGGGACTCGGCGACGAACGCTTGGGCGTGGCCTTGCGCAGGATGCACGAGATGCCGACCGCCGCCTGGACCGTCGCAGGGCTGGCGCAGGAGGCGGGACTCTCGCGCTCCGTGTTCTTCGAGCGCTTCAGGCGCGCAGTCGGTGTCGCGCCGATGGAGTATCTCCTTGCTTGGCGAATGGCCCTGGCGAAGGATCTCCTCCGGCGCGAGAGCGGCGGCATCGCCGAGGTGGCCGTGCGAGTGGGTTACGGCTCCGCGAGCACGTTCAGCGTGGCGTTTTCCCGCCATGTGGGCTCGCCGCCGGCGGCGTATGCGCGGGAGCACAGTCGATCGGCTTGACCAGCGCACAACGGCAGGTGCTGGGGCCATCAACGAGGCCTACAGCGCCTTTCCAGTGTCTGGCTGCGAGCGCAACACGATTTCAGCAGACCTCGCCGGTGACTCGATACGAGGTATCTCCGAACAGACGCAGGCGCTCCTCAAAGTATGCCTCTACGTCATCGTGGAGTTCGAAGCGTTGCCCGACACGGCGCGCTTCCTCACGGCTTCGTTTTGATGCAGTCATGCTCGTGGTTGGCCGCCTCAATCGCCGCTCCGTTGGTCAGTGCCCATGCGCAGAGCGCCTCGAAGGGTTGGCGCAGCGAATGGCCAAGCGGGGTGATCGCGTACTCGACGCCGATTGGTGCGGTCGGCAGCACCGTCCGGGTCACCAGACCGTTGCGCTCCAACCGCTTCAGCGCGTCCGCCAGCGCCTTATGCGTGATGCCATCGAGCCGCCGCTTGATCGCATTGAAACGTGACGGCCGCGGGCAGAGCACCGTGAGGATCAGGATCGTCCACTTGTCTGCGATCTTGTCCAGCACAGGGCGCACCCGCGCCATGTTGGCGAGCGCGCACTCGGACGCAGCATCGAGGTCGGTATCGTCGGCCATATCTAGGCTACCCTAAGTACGTTCTTGATAGCAGATATACGATCTGTATCTCATGCGCCATCGCAGATGAACGAATGCCGCGATGGCTCGCATGGTGGACAAGGTTGCTCTCGTGGTCGGCGGGGCGAAGGGTATCGGCCTTGCGGTCGCCGAGCGGCTGGCGGTCGAGGGCGCGTCGGTCGTGCTCACCGGGCGGCGCGCCGACGATGTCGAGGCCGCCGCCGCTAGGATCGGGCGTGGTGCGCGGGGTCTCATTGCGGACGCGGCCCTGCAGGAGGACTTGCACCGCGTCGTGGAGACGGTGCGGGAGGCATATGGCCGGATCGACGCGCTGGTCCTCAACGCGGGCATCTCGGAACCGGCAACCCTGCGCGACTGGACGCCTGAGCATTTCGACCGGCACTTCGCGGTCAACGTCCGTGGTGCCGTCTTCGGGTTGCAGGCGGCGCTGAGCGCGATGGGGCAGGGTGGGTCGGTTGTGTTGATGGGATCAATCGCCGATGCCGCAGGCATCACGCCCTACGGGACTTACTGTGCGACGAAGGCGGCACTGCGCTCCTACGCGCGCACGTGGACAGCGGAACTGGCCCCGCAGGGTATCCGTGTGAACGTGGTGGCCCCCGGCCCAACCGACACCGCCATGATGGCGAGCATACCTGAGGAGGGGCGGGCCGCACTGATCGCGCCGATCCCACTGGGCCGCATGGCGCGTCCCGAGGAGGTGGCGGCGGCCACGCTGTTCCTCCTAAGCGACGAGGCGAGCTTCGTCGCAGGTGCCGAACTGTGCGTCGATGGCGGGATGCGACAGGTATAGTTTAGGAACAGCAGTTTCAGCGTGTCCGCTTCAGCCGGTTTGCCCGAAGCGGAGGACGTTGTGGCCGCCGGGACCTGCTATTCCATGCCAATGGCAGCTTTCGGAGGCTAAGCGGCTATTCCCGCAGCTCCATTCGAAGGGCCACTTTTGGCGCATGGCCGAATAAGGCCGGCACGAACTCCTGACCCAAAGGGGCCCTTCGTGGCGAAGGTCAGGAATGTCCGCTTGCGGGGGTTTTCCTGAAATTTGATTTTTGCATTATTTTCATGTTAATAGTTGACTCGCGTCAAGGGTGTCAGCCGATACAGATACGGTGTCTGTGAGGAATGGATATTTTTTCCTTTTATACCGAAACACTCGGTGGAATGACGTTCGGGTGCGGGCAAGATAGTCGATCCTTTCGTCGGGATCGCGCCAGGAGCGTGCGCGGCCGAGGAGCAATGAGTCCTGTCTCGCCTGGGATATAACGCACGTTAGGAACAGGCCGGGCTCAAACTGGTAGGGCTGCCTGTGCAGCGCGGATCCAGCATCATGAACCCTCTCATCAAGAAGCTGGAACGCTTTACCCGTCTTTCCGACGAGGACAAGCGCATCCTCCAGCACGCCGCCGCCTCTCGGCTTCGCAACTTCGAGCCGCGTTGCGACATCATTTCGGAGGGCGAGACGCCGCGCGACGTCAACCTTATCCTTTCGGGATGGGCTTGCCGCTACAAGCAGTTCGAGGATGGCCGCCGACAGATCGTTGCATTTTTCCTCCCGGGCGACCTATGCGACCTCAACGTCTTCCTCCTGCGTGAGATGGATCATTCCATCGGCACCCTCGCACCGGTCACGCTGGCTCAGATTTCGCGCGACCTGCTGCAACGGATGCTCGACGCCAACTCGCGCCTTACCCAGGCGCTCTGGTGGGAGACCCTGATTACGGCCGCTAATCATCGCGAGTGGGTCGTCAACGTCGGCCAGCGCACCGCGATCGAGCGTGTCGCCCATCTGCTGTGCGAGCTGTTCCACCGCCTGCGCGCCGTCGGCCTAGTGAGAGAGGGCGGCTACGAGATGCCGATCACCCAGTCCGAGATGGCTGATGCCCTCGGCATATCGGCGGTGCACGTCAACCGTACCCTTAGGGAGCTGCGCATCGCAGAGCTGATGACCTGGAAGAGCGGACGCGTCACCATCCTGGACCTTCCTGCTCTCGAAGAAGTCGGGCTGTTCAACCCGAACTACCTTCATCTCGATCGCGAGGGCCAGCAGTTCGACGCCCCCGGCACGTAGCCGAGGTGGAACATACCTCATGTATCCGGTCGTTACCGGGATTGCAGGTCGCCGAGACCGAAGGAGTACGGCGTGAGTGTTGAGCATCGCCAAGGCCGGACCTGGCCTCAGGACGGCGGCGAGACTGGAGCGCTGATCCGGGCACGGGATTGGTCGGCTGAGCCACTCGGCGCTCCGGCCTCGTGGCCGAGTGCCCTTCGGACCACCGTCGACCTGGTCCTGCGCACGCCGGTTCCGATGGTCCTGGGCTGGGGGCCTCGTGGCTTCCTTGTTGGCAACGACGCTGCTGCCGCCTTGACCAGCACGAGGATGTCGGAGTTGGTCGGCACCCGGCTGGAGGAGGTCTGGCCGGAGCTGGCCGGGGATGCAGCTGATCCGCTCAGGGCGGCGCTTGCTGGCAGAGCCACTGAGTTGAGCGGTGTGGCGCTCGGGCCGACACGGGCCCGGCTCGACCTGACCTGCTCCCCGCTCGTCGACGAGAGTGACGAACCCGTCGGCATGCTGATGATCCTGCGCGACGCTAGCCCAGCCTCCGCGCGGACAACGGATCGGGACCGGGCCGGCGTGTCCGAGTTGAGGCGCCAGATCCGCAACACCCTTGGCGTCACCCGCGCGGTGGTAAGACGCAGCATCCAGACGAGCGACACGCTGGAGGAACTCGCCCTCCATCTCGATGGCCGCCTCGACGCGATCGCGCGCGTGCAGTCCATCTTCGGCGGCGAACCGGCGGTCGGTGCCGACGTGTCGTTGGTGGTGGCCGAGGAGCTGCTCGCCAATCGAATCCGCGAGGGCGAGCAGGTGACGCTGACCGGGCCGGACGTGCGCCTGCCGCAGCGGCTGGGCGAGCGACTGGGTCTGGCCATCCATGAGCTGGCCATCAACGCCTTCGAGCACGGCGCGCTCGCCCTGCCGGCCGGGCGGATCGCCATCAGCTGGCAGGTGGACGAAGCGACTCCGCGCCGGCTGGTTCTCACCTGGAAGGAAAGTGGCGGCTTGACCCTCGTGGGAGCGCCTCAGCGCACGGGCTTCGGCGCCGAACTGCTCCTGAAGACGCTGCCCTACGAACTCAAGGCCGAGGTCGCCTGGGAGGTTGAGCCGGGCGGTCTGCGCTGCGTGATCGCCCTGCCTCTTCCGCCACGCGACGCGCCTCAGGCGAGGAGCGCTTCGGCGACCTGACCAGCGACGACGGGCTTGCCGAAGAACCGCGCCCGCGCGTAGCGCTTCGGGATCGTCTCCTGGTCGTAGCCGGTGGCGAACACGAACGGGATCCCGCGGGCTTCCAGCGCGTCGGCAACGACGTAGGCCATCTCACCCTGCAGGTTGATGTCGAGCACGGCGCCGTCGAGGCGTGCCGATGCATCGATCAGGTCGAGAGCCTCCTCCACGCTCGGCACCGGGCCGACCACTTCGGCGCCGCGGCTCTCGAACACCTCCGTGAGCTCCTGAGCCAGGAAGTACTCGTCCTCGACCAGGAGCACGCGGTAGCCGGCTGATGGGTCCGTCGATGTCATGATGAAGGCCTTTCCCGTCTGGGCGGTCGGGTGAGCGGCAGGTCGAGAGAGCAGCGCACCCCATCCTCGCCCAGCTCGTAGTGCGTCCGGGCCTTGAGCGCGTAGGGCAGCGCCCGCTCGATCAGCTCCCGGCCATAGCCGCGTCGGGACGGCTCTGCCTTAACCTGAATTGGCGCGCGCCCGTGCTCGTTCCATTCCACGATCAGGCGCGGCTCCTCGCCATCCGGCTGATGCGTCGACCAGGTCACCTCCAGGCGGCCTTGCTCGGCCGCGAGAGCGCCGTACTTGCGGGCGTTGGTGGCGAGTTCGTGCAGCGCCAGCGCGAGGGTCTGCACGATCGAACTGCGCAGCCTGACGTCCGGTCCGTCGAGCCGGATGCGATCACCCATGGTGCTCCCGCCCAACGCATCGAGCGAGGTCCGAACCAACTCGCCGATGGTGATGCGCGGCTGCCCCGAGCGGGAGAGCAGAGCATTGACCCGCGCGAGCGCGTCCAGGCGTTGGCCGAACTGCTCCTTGAAGGAAGCCAGCGAGCCGCTCCGCTTCAGGGTCTCCTGGAGGAGGGATTTGACCACGCCGAGGAGGTTGCGGGTGCGGTGCTGCAGTTCGACGACCAGAATCTCCTGACGCTCCTGCAACTCCTTCAGCTGCTGCACGTCGGTCGTCGTGCCGAGCCACTCGACGATGCCGCCGCTTTCGTTGCGAACCGGCGCGGAGCGGGTGTGGTGCCAGAGGTACGCGCCGTCCGAAGCTCTCCGAACCCGGTACTCGACGCTGATCGATTCAGTCTGACCGGCCTGCCTCCAGGCCGCCATGGCGGCTTCACGGTCATCACGGTGGACAACCTCAAGCCAACCGAAGCCGAGGCTCGCCTCCAGGCTCTGGCCCGTGAAGGCCTGCCATTGCGGGCTCGACCAAGTCCAGTGGCCCATATCCCCCGACCGCCAGACGAGCTGCGGCATCCCTTCGGCAAGCGTGCGCAGCCTCTTTTCACTGTCAGCCAGGGCCTGCTGCATCCGCCGGGGCCCGGTGACGTCTTGACCGATCTTGATGAACTCGCGTGCCTGACTGTCCACATCGACCAGAGGCTGGGTGGAACCGTTGATGAAGATGCGTGTCCCGTCCTTTCGCAGATGTTCTCGGACGTTCGGAGCCACCCCCTCGCGGACTGCCGTTTCCAGCTCCTTCTGAGGCTGCCTGTTGGCGACGTCTTCCGGCACGAAGGTCAGCTCGACCGACCGGCCCAGGATCTCGGCTTCCGACCAGCCGTAAACAGCGGCAGCGCCGGCCGGCCATGAGGTGATGATGCCATCCCGATCGATGGTGAAGATCGCGTAGTCGCGCACGCTCTCCACCAGGAGCCGGAATCGCGCCTCGCTCTCGCGCAGCGCCCGCTCGTGCCGTTTGCGATCGGTGATGTCGAAGACGAGAGCGTGGAAACCGTCGACCTCGCCGGCTTCATTGCGATGCGGGACGTAGTTTTCCTCCGTCGTGCCCCAGAGCGTCGGGTCGGCAGCTCGCCAACCCTCGTCCTCGAAGCGGACCTGCTCACCAGCCAGCGCCCTCTCCATCCACGGTCGCAGGTTGGCGAAGATCTGGTCACCGGCGACCTCAGCGACGGTGCGGCCGAGGATCTCGTCCTTCGGCTTCCTGAAGAAGCGAACGAACTCCTCGTTGACCACGCGGTAGCGAAACTCGCGGTCGTAGAAGCCGATCATCGCCGGAACGTTGTCGGTGATGATCCGCAGTTCCTCCTCGCGCCGCCGCAGCGCCTCCTCGGCTGCTTTACGCTCGCTGATGTCGAGGTTGATGCCGGACCAGCGGCGGATCGATCCGTCGCTCCCCTTGAGGGGCACAGCGCGCACGTTGGTCCAGCTCCAGCCGCCACCTGCCTGTCTCAAACGGAACTCGGCATCGACGTTCCGACCCGCGGCGACGGCCGCTTGCCACTGCCGCTCGGCGAAGGCGCGATCGTCGGGATGGATCGCGTCCAGCCATCCATACCCCAGCCATTCCTCCAGCGTCTGGCCCGTATAGGCGCGCCAGCTCGGGCTGTCGGCCACGACCACCCCGTCGGCATCCGCGTCCCACACGGCTTGAGCCATGCCCTGCACCAGCCCGCGGAAGCGCTCCTCGCTCTCGTCTATCCGCGCCTGCGCGACCTGCGCCTGGAGGCGAAGCAGTTCCTGCTGCGCCGCCTTCCAGTCGGAGATGTCCTTCGTCGTCGTCGCCACTCCGTCCCCAAGCTTCACGACCGACTGGTAGAACCAGCCGTCGAACTGCTCATGCACGTAATGCCGCTCGTCCTGTTCCGGCCTGCCCGTCTCGGTCACTCGCTTGAAGGCGTCGAAGATACCTTCCACGACCACGCCCGGATTGCGCCGGAGCAGGCTTTCACCATTGACCTTGCCGTACCGGCTCTCCGAGGTGTGGTTGTTCAGCACCCAGCGGAAATCGATGATCTCCCCTTCTTCGTTGCGGATCGCCACAAACACCTGGATCATGTCTGTCGAGGCATCCATCGTCGCCTGAAGCAGGTCGCGGCTCTCGTGAAGCTCCGTTGTGCGCTCACGGACCTGATGTTCCAATTCAGCCCGGTGTTGCTCCTCGACCTGGCGCAGTCTTTGTTGTGCATCGTGTCGCGCGGTGACATCGGTGCCTGTACCGAACCACTCGACGATCTCGCCACCCGCGCCAAGGATCGGGACGGCCCGCGACAGGACCCAGCCGACCCCGCCGTTGGCAAGGCGAACACGGTGCTCCAACTCGAAGAGCGACGTTGTTCGGATCGCCTCGTCGATGGCCGCGAAGATCACCGGCCTGTCTTCGGGCAGGAGGTACATCTCGGCCCAGTGCTCAGCCGACTCGACCGTATCGGCCAACACGCTCCGGCCGGACAGCTCGTACATCTGCCGCCAGTCTGGGCTCATGCGATACAGCATAGTGGCGCCGGCTGTGACGAGCGCGCGGAATCTCTCCTCGCTTCGACGCAACGATGCCTCGATGCGGGAGCGCTCCATGGCCGCCCAGGTTCGCTCGGCGGCTTCCTCGACGAGGGCGATCTCGCCAGGGCTCCAGCGACGCGGACGAGACGAGACCGCCGCCATCGAGCAGAGCGGGCTCTTCTCCCCCCGCCGCACCGTCGAGGCCACCATGGCGCGCATGCCCAGAGCCCTGCTGCTGGCACGCTCGGCCTCCGACAGGCCGCGCCTCTCGAAATCGTCCTCGATCACGAACGTCTTGTCGAGCACCTGCTCGTAGGCGTCGGGAAAGTCCGACAGGCGAACCTTGGCTGGAAGGGGAGGGACGGTGTCGTTACCGACTTGATAGGGAAAGTCCGCCTCGTCGTCGGCCGGCCTGTAGTACGTGATGTAGCAGCGATCGAGCCGCAGATGGTCGAGGAGCATGGTGAGGGCGCTCTTCGCGATCGCATCCGCGTCCGGCTCCGCCCGCAGGGTGTCGGAGAACTTGAGCAGGAATGCCTGTCGCGTCTCGCTCTCGCGCAACACCATTTCCGCAGCGACGCTGGCCGTGATGTCCGCCGAGACCCCGACATGGCCGAGATAGCTGCCATCATCGTCGAAGAGCGGCCGCGCGAAGTTCTCGAACCAGCGCCACTGTCCGTCGTAGCGCCGGAGCCGAGTCCGGTCCCGCCATGCCCGGCGTTCATGCACCGCCGCCAGATACCCGGCGACGTAGTCCTCGACGTCGTCGGGGTGGATGAGCCTGTGCCAGCCCGCGCCGCGGATCGCGTCCGCCGGCTCGCCCGTGAAGTCGAGGAAATGCGCGTTGATGAAGAGGTTCTCGCCCTTCTCGTCGTTGCGCCAGATCAGGGCAGGGGCTGTGTCGGCGAACGCGCGGAACCGCGCCTCGCTGTGTCGAAGCGCCTCCTCCGCGTCCTTGCGCGCGGTCACGTCGCTTGCCGTGCCGAGCCACTCGCGGATGTCGCCCGCGCCGTCTAGCAGCGGCACGGCCCGTGACAATTTCCAGCCGAGGCTCCCGTCCGTGCGCCGGACGCGGTGCTCCAGCTCGAACATGGTTTTGGATCGGATCGCGTCCTGAATGGCCGCCGTCACCTGCGACCGGTCGGCCGGGTGAATGTAGGCTTTCAGCCACTCGGCGCCCAGGCTCGCCGTGTCGGCGAGGAAGCCCCGACCGTCGAGCTGCCGCATCTCGCTCCAGTCCGGGCTCATGCGGTAGATGACGTCGGAGCTTGCGGTCACGAAGGCGCGGAACCGTTCCTCGCTCTCATGAACGCGCTCCTCGGCGCGCTTGCGCGCGAGAATATCCTTGAACAAAACGCCGACCTGCCGCTGCTCGGGCGGCCCGATGCGGAATGCGTAGACGTCGTACCAGCGTCCGAGCGCCTCGGCACGATCCTCGAAGCGTTCCGGCTGTCCGGTGCGTGCGATCCGGCCGTATGTCTCAAACCAATGCGCCTCAAGATCGGGCGCCAGCGCCTTGATGGTTTTTCCGACCGCGTCCGTCAGGCCCGTCTGCTGCTCGAAGGCCGCGTTCACGGACAAGAATCGGTAGTCGACCGGATCTCCCGCATCATCGAACAGGACCTCGATGGTGCAGAAGCCTTCGTCGATGGCGTTGAAAATGTGGCGGTATCGAGCCTCGCTCGCCCGCAGCAGAGCCGCCGAGCGTGCACGCTCCCCGAGTTCGACCCCGGTCATATGGACGTAGGCGACTCCCCCGTCCGCCTCACGCACGGGCATGAGCAGGGCATCGAAGATCTCGGTCGCCTCTCCCTCGCCGCGTGTATCGAGCGGCTGCCCCGCGACCTGCACGGTCTCGCCCGCGAAGGCCCGCTCGTAGAAGGGAGCAACCGTCGCCCAGCCCTCCGGGAAGGTCTGCTGGAGCGGTCGCCCGAGGGCCGCAGGGTGATGGTCGCCGTAGAGCGCGGCGGCGGCATCGTTGTAGACGAGGATGCCGTCCCGACCGCACGACAGGGTCGAGACCAGCGGACAGGCGAGCACCTGCTCGACCATCAGCTTGAGACGGTCCGACCATGTGGCGATGGAGCCGAGCGGCGTGGCGGCCCAGTCGAACGTGCGGATGCGCTCGGCCATCTCACCGGCACCGTAAGGCCAGTCCGTCACCGCATCGTGCTCCTGTCGTGTTCAGCCATGACGGTCAGCGAAGCTACGAGCCTTGGCAGGACCCAAGCCCAGCCGCACCCGGCAGCGTCCCGGACCCATCGACCTTGCCGGCAGCCTCGTTCATGCAGACGCCAGCCATGCCATCGTACAGCGATTGAGCAACCAGTGGGCGATTCAGTCGACGACCCCTCTGACGACCTGTGCGTCCAGCCATGATCAACTTCGTTCGATGTTGATGTATGTTTATATCTGAGGGAAAATATTCAGGAAAGCTCGCGAAGCGGCCGGAGCTGGCCCAAGCAGCGGCCGTTGGCCCGATCGGAGCGGGGCTGAACCGGAATGGTTCATGGCGGAGAATTGTGCGGATCCCTGCTCCCCGTCGTCGGAGGGGGATCGCCGGCTGGGAAGCCGTTCGGCCGTCGCGCATGTCCAGGAGGCACTCCTCGAACCAATGCATGACCCATGCGTTTGCGATCGATCCCCTCCATACTGGCTTGGGGTATAATGAAGGATCAGGGAGGTCTTCCGGAGGTGACGTGTCAGCACGGGCCGCAGGCCGGAGAATTCATCGTTAGAGGCGATCGGTGTGCCGGTTCGGACAGTCGGCCCTGCGTTGGGTGCCCCATCCGCCCGACCGGACAAGCGGATTGCCGATGACGGTGCCAAATCCATTCCTGCTTCCGGGAAACGAGGCGGCGCTCCTCGCCCTCGTCGAGGCCGTGCGGGCGACCGGCTACGCCTTCACCACGGTGACGCCCGCCACGCACGAGATGGTGAATCGCCGATCCGGCAACGCCGAGGCACGCGACCTCCGCGACGTCCTCGGCTGGAGCCGGCCGTTCCGGCCGGATCTGCTGCCGGGACAGATCTTCGGCCTTATGCAGGAGTCCGGCGCAGCCGTACCCGACGGCGCGCTGTGGCGGCCGACGATCCGCCTGTCGAGCCTCGACGGCGAGCTGTTCCTGCACTCGGCCTTCCCGCCGCTCGCCGCCGACGCCGTGTTCTTCGGGCCCGATACCGTCCGGTTCATCCGGGCGGTGACGGCGCATCTGAGGACCCGCACAACACCCCCGCACCGCGTCGTCGATCTCGGTTGCGGTTCGGGCGCGGCCGGGATCGTGGTGGCCAAGCGGGCGCCCGCAGCCGAGGTCACGCTCGTCGACATCAACGAGGCGGCCCTGCGCGCGGCCGCCCTGAACGCCCGCGCGGCCGGAATCGCCTCGGTCGTGCCGCGGGCGAGCGACCTGCTCTCGGACGTCGCGGGCGAGTTCGACCTGATCGTCTCGAACCCTCCCTTCATGATCGACCCCGCCGGGCGCGCCTACCGGGACGGCGGCGGCGAGAACGGGTCGGGCCTGCCCCTAGCGGTGGTCAAAGCGGCGACGCGCCGGCTCGCGCCAGGCGGCGCGCTGGTCCTGTTTAGCGGAACCGCCATCGTCGCGGGCCGGGACGCCTTCCGCGAGGCGGCGGAACGCCTGTGCGCCGAGGCCGGTCTGGCTTGCGCCTACGACGAGGTCGATCCCGACGTCTATGGCGAGGAGCTCGCGGGCCCGGCCTACGCGGCGGCGGACCGTATCGCGCTCGCCGTGCTGACGGCGACGCGGCCGACGACCTGACGATGCGGAGCCTGACCATGCCCAAGACCACCGGGGCCACCGAGACCGCCGCCTTCCTGCGCGATGCCCGCGCCGGCCTGTCGGCGCAGGTCCGGTCCCTGCCGGGCAAGTACCTGTGGGACGTCGAGGGCTCGACGCTGTTCGACCGAATCTGCGGCACGCGCGACTACTACCCGACCGGCCGCGAGATGACGCTCTTGCCTCACGTTGCGGCGGAGGTCGCCGGCCTGATCGGGCCCGGTGCCACGGTCGTCGAGTACGGGAGCGGGGCGAGCCGCAAGATCCGCGTCCTCCTCGATGCGCTCGCGCAGCCCACCCGCTATGTCGCGCTCGACATCTCGTGGGACTTCCTCAAGGCTGCCATCGACCGGCTGAGCCTCGATTATCCCGGCGTCGAGATGATCTCGGTCCATGCCGACTATTCGCAGCCGATTGCGCTCCCGGTCGACCTCGCGGGCGGGCCGGTGCTCGGCTTCTTTCCCGGCACCAGCATCAGCAACTTCTCGCGCCCGCAGGCGGTCGCCTTCATGGAGCGCGCCAGGGTCACGCTCGGGACGGGCTGGTTCCTGATCGGCGTCGATCCGACCCGCGACCGCGACCGGTTGCTGCGGGCCTATGGCGGTGCCGACGGCCTGATGGCGGCGCTCCACCTGAACCTGCTCGCCCGGGCCAACCGTGAGCTCGGTGCCACCTTCAAGCTCGATGCTTTCCGGCACGAGGCGCGCGTCCTGCCCGAGCCGTTCCGGGTCGAGGCGCATCTGGTGGCGACCCGGGACACCGAATGCCACCTCGAGGGCGAGGTCCATCGCTTCGCGGCCGGCGAGAGCATCCACACCGACAATTCCTACAAATACGCGCCCGAGGCGTTTCGCGAGATCGCGCGTGAAAGCGGCTGGATCCCCGAGGCGGTGTGGCTGGACGAGCTCGGCGTGTTCAGCCTGCACCTGCTGCGCAGCTCCTGACGCTGCCGGTGCAAGTGGACCGGTGCAAGTGGACGCCGAACGCGGCGCATAAAGCTGATCTCAAGACCAGCGTCGGGAGACAGGACCCGCGTGAGGGAAGATAGACACGTATGAGGATGCATGTGCAAAGAACGTCGTTCGCCTTGATCGGGCGAGAACCGGCGTCGAGCGAGTGGTCGGATGCCGGGTCCGGCGCAGAATTGTCGCGCAACGATCCTTTACCCCACGGGCCGGCTCACCTGCCGCTGCCCCGAGACGACCGCCACCACCCGCAAGCCGAGGCCTTCAGGGCGTTCATCGACGAGGCGGGCTTCCCGTGCGTTGGGGCCAAGGCGGCCTTGTCCCGAGGCCAGATGCGCATCCTCGTCGCACGCAGCCTGACCTCGGCATGGGATGATATGCGGATCTACCCGGCCCTGCTCGCTTTCGCAGCGCGCTACCGGGCGAAGCCCCACCTGTTCCAGAGTTTCGCCGTCGTGTTCGAAGGGCCGGATGGCGGGGATCCGGGGCGGTTGAGCGAGGAGGCGTTCGAGCGCCACCTCTGGGAGCGCCTGCAATCGCTCGCCGACAAGGATGCCTGGCTCGGCCACCCGTGGGACGAGCGCGTGGCCGCCGATCCGGGCAATCCGCATTTCTCCGTGAGCTTCGCCGGTGAGGCCTTCTTCGTCGTCGGCCTGCATCCCGCGGCCAGCCGCCCAGCGCGGCGCTTCTCCTCGCCCGCCCTGGTGTTCAATCCCCGCCGGCAATTCGAGCAACTGCGCGAGGCCGGGCGCTACGAGAAGCTGCGCGCCGCGATCCTGAAACGGGACGTGGCGCTGGCAGGCTCGGTCAACCCGATGCTGGCGCGCCACGGCGAGGTCTCGGAGGCGCGCCAGTATAGCGGCCGGGCCGTCGAGGAGGGTTGGCGCTGCCCGTTCCAGCCGCCGGGACACGCCGAAGCGCCCCGAACCGACGCCCCTCAAGCAAGTATTCCCCAAGCAGGCCCTCAGAGCCGGAGACCATGATGTGCGCTGACGATCGCGCCCACGAGATCGCGCCGCGATCGGGCGTGGCCTTCACCCTCGACAAAGGCGACCGCCTGACCGTCATCGACCCGCGAGGCGAGCAGGTGGCGGATCTCCTCGCGTTCAACCGACACGACCTCGACGAGGTCGTCTCGTCCGGCCGCACCCTCGATTACGCGAGCCGGATCTATCTGACGACGGGAGATGCCCTCTACTCGAATCGCTCGAACGTGCTCCTGCGTATCGTCGAGGACACGGTGGGCCGGCACGACTTCCTGCTGACGCCCTGCTCGGCCGACACCTTCCGCATCATCTACGGCGACGCGCAACCGCATCGTGGCTGCTTCGGCAACCTCGCCGCAGCGCTGGCGCCGTTCGGGATCGCGCCCGACCGCATACCGGTGGCGTTCAACTGCTTCATGAACGTCGTCATCGATGGCGCGACGGGGACGCTCAGCGTCGAGCCGCCTCTCAGCCGAGCCGGCGACCACATCACCTTCGAGGCCGTGACAGACCTCGTCATCGGCCTGACCGCCTGCTCCGCCCTGCAGTCGAACAACGGCCGCTTCAAGCCGATCCACTATCGCGTCAATCCGTATACGACCGGTGGACAGAAATCTTAGATGTCGGCGGCCCACCAAGTGCTGCTAAATAGCGAGTCTCCGCATGAAGATCGGCCAGGGATATATTTTATGTGCGGAGCGTCGGGTCGATGGACACACAGATTTTTCCGTCAACTTTTTGCACGACCCACGCGGCAACGGCATCAATGCCCTCGAACACACGGTTCAGCGGCAAGTGGCGGCAGGGACCGTAGCCGCTTTCCAGATACCATTGATGCCATAACTCCGCTTCGCAGCGCTTGCGGGTCATTCTCAATAAAATGCAGATAATATTTTTATTGAGTACAACGACGCAGCCGTCTCGATCGAACGTGCCTAGCGGTCCAATATAAGTATGGTAAAGTGCAATATTTTTCCTCATTCAGATATTTTATTGTATCTTACAATGTCTCTCCATAACATAGATTGAATTGGAGAAGGTGCTATGGCTCCTTCGGGGCCACCGTCCGACCGCATTGCAAGCGGACGGTAGTCCAGTCCCATGATTTTGATGTACCTTCCTGACGAAGTGGCGTCTGCTACGCTGAAAAATGGTTCAGGGCCGCTGCTGGTTTGCGGAAGGTCCACGGCTCTACGGAGGAGCGCTCGGCCACCTGTCTCATGCCGCCCAGATCTGGCACAAAGTCGCTTTTGTCTCCTGCATCCCCGTGACGGGATCGAAGCCGTAGGTGGTGACGGTGTTGACGCTCTCGCCGAGGACGACCGGGTCGGTGTCGCGCGGGTAGTATCCCCGCATGTCCCGTCCCTGGTACCAGCCCGAATAGTGGAAGGGCATGAAGGCGACGCCCTTGGCGACCCGGTCGGTGACCAGCGCCTTCACCTTGGTTTTGGCGGCGTTCTCCGGGCCGTAGACCCAGACGAACTGGCCGTCCTTGATGCCGCGCTCCACGGCGTCCTGGGTGTTGACCTCGACGAACATGTCCTGCTGTAGTTCGGCGAGCCACGGGTTCGAGCGGGTCTCCTCGCCGCCGCCCTCGTACTCGACGATCCGGCCCGAGGTCAGAATGATCGGAAACGCCTGAGCGATGCCGCGCTCGACCGCCGCCTGCTGCACCGAGAAGCCGACATTGGGCATGCGGAACTGCCGCTCGTCCGGCCGGGTCGGGTACTTCGCGACGAGGTCGGGCCGGGGCGTATAGATCGGCTCGCGGTGGACCGGCACCGGGTCGGGCAGGTTCCAGGCATTCGCCCGCGCCTTGCCGTTGCCGTAATGCATGACCCCGTGGTCGAGGCAGACGCGCTGGATGCCGCCCGACAGGTCGGTCGACCAGTTCACCGCGTCCGGGTTGCTGCCGCCGATCCGTTGGATCGTGGCGAGCTCCTCCGCCGTCAGGTCTTTGTCCCAGCCGAGCTTGCGCATCACCGCCATGCTGAACTCGGGATACCCGTCGGTGAGGTCGGAGCCGAGCGAGAACGAGTCCTCGGCGAGCAGCGTCTGGCCGTTGCGCTCGGTGCCGAACCGGGCCCGGAAGGTGCCGCCGCCGTCCTTCACGTGGAGCGCCGTGTTGTACAGGATGGCGCTGCCGGGGTGCCGGATCTCGGGCTTGCCCCAGCACGGCCAGGGCAGGCCGTAATAGTCGCCGCCGACCTCGGGCACGTCCTTCGGCGCGCGCAGGGTGACGATGTCGAAGACGTGCTGGTTGCGGATATGGGCCTTCAGCCGTTCCGGGCTCTGGCCGCAATAACCGGTCGACCAGCCGCCGCGGTTGATCTCCCGCAGGATGTCCTCCGCCAGGGGAACGTTGTTCTCGACCTTGATGTTCTTGAACAGAGATTCCGCGAAGCCGAGCTTCTTCGCCAGAAGGTAGAAGAACTCGTAGTCGTTCTTCGACTCGAAGGCCGGCTTCACGATCTGCTCACCCCATTGCAGCGATCGGTTCGAGGCGGTGCGGCAGCCGTCCATCTCGAGCGAGGTGCATATCGGCATCAGGTAGGTGTTGTCGCGCCGGGCATTCAGGGCCGCGAAGGTGGTGGGGTGGGGATCGGCCACCACCAGGAGATCCAGCTTGTTGAGCCCGTCGAGGGCCTCGGGCAGGCGCGTGACGGTGTTGCCGCCGTGGCCTGAGATCATCATCGCGCGCAACCGGCTGCGCTGGTCGACTTGGGTTGCCGGCAGGTTCACGGCGTCGAACCACCGGGTCGAGGTGAGCCCCGGGGTCTCCATGTTCTCCTTGCGCGAGCGCGCCTTGCGGGACCCCGTGGCGGGCACCTCGTCGAAGTGCGACTGCAGCCAGTCGTACTCGACCTCCCAGACCCGGGCCCAGTGCTTCCAGCCGCCCTCGACGAGGCCGTAATAGAGCGGCAGGCTCGTCACATCGAGCCCCATATCGGTGGCGCCCTGGACGTTGGTGTGGCCGCGGAAGATGTTCGCGCCCGTCCCCGGCTTGCCGACATTGCCGGTGGCCAGGCACAGGATGCAGAAGGCCCGCACGTTGGCGGTCCCCACCGTGTGCTGGGTCGCGCCCATGCACCAGATCAGCGTGGCGGGCTTCTCCTTGGCGAAGAGCTCGGCGACGTGGCGCAGCTGTGCTCCCGGCACGCCGGAGACCCGCTCGACCTCGTCGGGCGTCCACTTCGCGACCTCCTTGCGCACATCCTCCATGCCGTAGACACGTTGGGCGATGAAGTCGCGGTCCTCCCAGCCGTTCTGGAAGATGTGCCACAGCATGCCCCAGATCACCGGAATGTCGGTGCCTGAACGGATCCGGACGTACTCGGTCGCATGCGCCGCCGTGCGGGTGAAGCGTGGGTCGATGACAATCAGGTTCGCGCGGTTGATCTCCTTGCCCGAGAGGATGTGCTGCATTGAGATCGGGTGCGCCTCGGCGGGGTTGCCTCCCATGACGATCATCGTCTTGGCGTTGCGGATGTCGTTGTAGGAATTGGTCTGGGCGCCGTAGCCCCAGGTGTTGGCGACGCCCGCTACTGTGGTCGAGTGGCAGATGCGCGCCTGATGGTCGACGTTGTTGGTACCCCAGAACGCCGCGAACTTGCGTAGGAGGTAAGCCGCCTCGTTGGTGTATTTGGCCGAGCCGAGCCAGTAGACCGAATCCGCGCCCGATTTGGCCCGGATGGCGAGGAGCTTGGTTCCGACCTCCTCGATCACCTGATCCCAGGAGATGCGCTGCCACTCGCCGTTCGCGAGCTTCATCGGGTATTTCAGCCGCCGCTCGCTGGTGACGAGCTCACGGATCGCCGCGCCCTTGGCGCAATGGGCGCCGCGATTGATCGGGCTTTCCCAGGACGGCTCCTGGCCGACCCAGACGCCGTGGACCACCTCCGCTGTAACAGTGCAGCCGACCGAGCAGTGGGTGCAGATGTTCTTTCGGATCACCGTCTCGGCAGGGTTCGCCGAGGAGCCAGCGGCCTCGGCCCGGCGCACCGCGCCGAACCTTAAAGCGCCGAGGCCCGCAAGGCCGCCAACGGTCAGGCCGGAACGGCGCAGAAAGCTGCGGCGGTCGAGGGCAGGCGTGCCGTCCTGCACTACGGCACTCGAACGCTCCGGCCCCGATCCTCCGGTCCGGCGGTCCCCTTGGGGGCTTGTTCGGCGTCGTACCAGCATGAGCCTGCTCCCGACGTATCGTTGACGCACATGCGAGGCGGGTCGCGACCGCTCCATCGGCGGCGCGCAGCGTTCGAACCGGACGGGCATGGCCGCACCAGCTTCTCAGATCGCGGAGGCAGCGCGTTCACGCGCGTTAAATCGAACTGGATTTCCCGCGGTGGATTGGGCGAGGGATCCGCCGTCACGGCAGCCAGCGCGTCGGCATCGCCCGCGCGCTTCTCAAGGCCGCGCCGATCCTCATCCTCGACGAGGCGACCTCGGCGCTCGACACCGAGACCGAGATGGCGATCCAAGCCGCGATCGTGCGGCTGATGCGCGACCATACGGTGATCGCGGTGGCGCACCGCCTCTCGACTCTCACCACCTTCGACCGCATCCTCGTCGTCAGCGAGGGACGGGTCGTCGAAGACGGCACCGTAGCCGATCTTCGCGCGGCGGACAGGCTGTTTTCCCGGATGTGGCAGCTCCAGGCGGAGGGGCTGTCGGCCGACGCGGTGGTGGATGCGGCGTGAGGCCGAGGCGACCACGCACGGCCTTCTCTCGCCCCTCGCCGCTACCGGCGGGCGTAGAGATAGGCCGCCACGTCGCGGGCCTGGGCTTCCGAGATTCCGGTGACCGGCATCGCGGTGCGCGGCGAGGCGGCTTTCGGGTCGACGATCCAGCGCACCAGGTTGTCGGGCGTGTTGGGAAGGACGCCGCCGAGATAGACGCGCTCGGCGAGCCCGCGCAGCGGCGGGCCGATCCGCCCACGGGGACCGGCGAGGTCCGGGATCTCGTGGCAGCCGGCGCAGCCATAGGCGATCATCGGGCCGGCGGCGCGGTCGGGCTCGCCCCCGGTGAGGCGCCGCGCCAGATCGGTGCGCTGCCGCGCCTGTGCCCCGCGATGGAGGACCCCGCCGCCCGCGGCCGTGAGGGCGGCAACCGCAGCGAGGAGCAGGATGGCTTTACGCCGCATGGGCTCGCCCCACCGTCCGGGAGCCTGAGCGCCGGATCCACAGGCCGGCCAGCGCCAGGGCCGCCGCGGCGTAGATGAGCCCCGCCGGCACCCACATCATGAGCCCGGCGAGCTGCTGGTCCTCCACAGGCGTGAGGCCCCACTCGGCCGCGGCAAGCGCTTGGCGCGGGTACCAGAGCCGCGGTGAGATCGTCAGCAGCACGCCGAGCAGGCCGGTGTGGAGGCTCGTCACGAATAGGGCGAGGAAGGCGACGCCGTAGCCGCGCCAGCGAGCAGGGCCGAGCAGCGCCCACCAGAATAACAGTGCCGAGACGAGGAAGCTCAGGTGCTGGAGCCAGTGGGCGAGGGCGCTCACCAGCACCCGGTCGTAGAGGCCCGGCATGTGCCAGGCCCACAACGCCGCGCCGTGCAGCAGCGTCGCGGCAAACGGCGTGCTGAGCGTCCGCCAGGCCGGGCTGAGGAGGGGCAGGTGGCCGATGCCCCCGACGAATCCGCGCCAGGCGGCCGGCAGTGCCCAGAGCATCGTGCTGCCCGGGCGAGCGAGGACGAGGAGTGGGGCGGCGACCGCCATGATGAGTTCGTGCTCGATCATGTGGGCGGTGAATAAACGCTCGCCGAGCCAGTGCAGGGGCGAGAGCAGCGCCAGGGCAAGCACCGTCCAGCCGCCCCAGAAGCAGGCAACCTGCCAGCGCCGCACCCCGCGCCCATGCCCTGCCCGCCGCCACAGCCGATGCGTGCCGGTGAGGAACAGGATGGCCGTGGCGTAGAGCGGGACGATCACCCGCAGGTCGGCGGTCCAGGCCGGCCCGGCGAGCAGCAACTCGCCGATGTCACCCCCGTGCGCGTGGGCCGCGGCCGGCCACAGCAGGAGGGGGAGAGCAGGGGTCAGGCGCCGTCTGCTCATCGCTCGCACCCGCTGAAGACGAGTCCCGCCGCTCCGTGGACCATTATGGCGAGGGCGAAGAGCAGCGCCAGCAGCACGCCCATCGCGGCGACGAGGCGGTGGGGACGCCCGCCGTCCGGCGCGTCTAGGGAGCCGGCCCGCTGGCCCGGGACAGTCGCCGCTTCGGGCGGCCGGCGATAGGAGCGCCACGACAGCAGGCCGCCGAACAGGCTGACCAGGATGAGCAGAGCTGCCAGAGCCGTGACGGCGGGCAGCCGGTGAGCGCAGTCCCACGAGACCAGGGCGTAGTTGCCTTGCGTGCTCGCCAGCCACGCGACTGGGCCGGCATAGAGTCCGGCGGAGGGCCATCCTCGGACGAGCAGGCGGCGCATCGTCGGCCCTCACCAGCGCGGGAGCCAGTAGACCGCCAGGTAGATCGGCAGCCAGGACAGCACGACGAAGTACCAGTAGAAGGCGTTGTCGCCGACATCGCTGAAGCGTTTGCCGGTCGCGTGGCGAGTGAACATCAGGGCGGCGAGCACCAGCGTGTCGCCGACATCCGTGACGAGGTGGGTGAGGTGCAGGGCGAGCAGCACCCAGGTGATCGAGCCGTAGGCGTTCTGGTCCCAGCTTACCCCGAGGCCGGTGAACTCATAGAGGCGCAAGGTCACGCTCGCGAGGCCGACGAGGGACATGACGATCAGGTCGCGCCGCACGCGGCCGAGATCCTGCCGACGGGCGTTCCGGTCGGCGACTCGGTTCGGCCACAGGCTGGCGAGGAGCAGCACGGTGTTGAGGGTCCCCGCCCAGTGGTCGGGCGGTGCCGGTGCGAGGGGCCAGGACGGGTTGAGCTGGAGGAGGTACAGGTAGGTGCCGAGCGCCAGCGCGAAGCCCATGCCCTCAATGGCGAAGAACCCGAGCGTGCCCCACCACATCGGGCTTTTCGCCCCGAAGCCGTAGGTCGGCAGCCTGGACAGGTCGTAGGCGTTGCGCTGCTCGTCGGCCCCGCTCGGTCGCGTTTCGGTGACGGGCGCGTTCATGCCTCGTCCTCCGGGGTCCCTTTCGGCCAGAACCAGCCGGTGAGCGCCGCCGCGATCGGGGGTAAGCCCCAGAGCACCGCGTGGGGCGTGAAGATCGAGCCGATGAAGGTCGCCCCGACCGCCAAAGCCGCGACGAGGGGCCAGATCGAGGGTTCCGGCGAGGCCTCGCGCAATTGCGGCTCGGCCTCCGCCACGCTGGTGACCACCAGTTCCCGGTAGGCGGCGCTGAGACCCGTCGCGACCGGCAGGCCGGCCCGTTCGGCCCAGAGCGGTTCGCGATGGGTAACGAGGGGAATGCGGTCGAAGTTCTGCGGAGCCGGCGGCGAGGCGGCCGCCCATTCGAGGGTGCCGGCACCCCAGGGGTTCGGGCCGGCGATGTCGCCCCGGCGCAGGCTCGCCGCGACGTTCCAGAAGAAGACGAGGAAACCGGAGAACAGCACCAGGGCGCCCGCGGTCGACAGCATCTGCAGGTCGCCCCAGCCCATTTCGGGCCCGTAGGTGTAGACCCGCCGCGGCATCCCCATCAGCCCGCTGATATGCATGGGGAAGAACGCGACGTTGAAGCCGACGAAGACGAGCCAGAAGTTCCATCGGCCGAGCCGCTCACTCATGAGCCGCCCGGTGAATTTCGGGAACCAATAGTAGATCGCCCCGAGCAACGGGAAGACGTTGCCACCGATCAGGACATAGTGGAAATGGGCCACTACGAAGTAGGTGTCGTGAACTTGCGTGTCGATCGGCACCGAGGCGAGCATGATGCCGGACAGGCCGCCGGCCACGAAGACGAAGAAGAAGCCGCAGACGAACAGCAGAGGCGTGCGCCAGACCGGCCGGCCGTCCCACAGGGTCGCGATCCAGCAGAAGATCTGCAAGCCGTTCGGGATTGCGATCAGCATGCTGGAGGCGGTGAAGAAGGCGGCGCCGAGCTGCGGCAGCCCGGTCGTGAACATGTGGTGGACCCACAGGCCGAAGGACAGGAACCCGGTGGCGATCAGCGACAGGACGAGGGCGAGGTAGCCGAAGATCTCGCGCCGGGCGAAGGTCGGAATGATCGCCGACACGAAGGCCGTGCCGGGCAGGAAGATGATGTAGACCTCCGGGTGGCCGAAGAACCAGAACAGGTGCTGGAACAGCAGCGCGTCGCCGCCCTCGGCCGGGTTGAACAGCTGGGTGCCGATGAGTCGATCGAGGATCAGGAAGGTCGAGGCGAGCATCACCGCCGGCAGGGCGAACACGATGATGAAGGAATTGACGAACAAAGCCCAGACGAAGAGCGGGATGCGGTCGAGGGTCATGCCCGGGGCGCGCTGCTTGAGCACCGTCACGATGATCTCGACGGCGACGGCGAGGCCGGAAAGCTCCGTGAAGGTGATCATCTGAGCCCAGACGTCGGCGCGCTTGCCGGGCGAATACTCCGGGCCGGAGAGCGGCACGTAGGCGAACCAGCCGACATCCGGCCCGATATTGAGCAGGAACGAGATCCAGAGAAACAGCCCACCCGAGAGGTAGACCCAGTACGAGAAGGCGTTGAGGCGCGGGAAGGCGATGTTGCGGGTGCCGACCATCAGCGGCACGAGGTAGACGGCCATGGCCTCTCCGATCGGCACACCGAACAGGAACATCATGGTCGAGCCGTGCATCGTGAAGAGCTGGTTGTAGGTGTCGGGCCCGACGAGGCCGTTCTCCGGCCGCGCCAGCTGCAGGCGCATCACGATCGCGGTGAGCCCGCCGAGGAACAGGAACAGGAACGCCGTTGCGATGTAGCGCCGGCCGATCACCTTGTGGTCGACGCTCGACAGCCGGGCGATCACGCCCCGCCCGGTGCCCCAGATCCGGGCGAGCCGTTCGCTCAGCGCGGGCCCGTCGAGATCCGTGTCACGCAAATCGCGGGGCAAGTCGCGGGGGAGGGGAGCCGCGTCGCTCATTCGAGCCCCGCGAGATAGGCCGAGATGGTGTTGAGCCGGTCGGGTTCGAGCGGGATCAGCGGCATGTTCACCCCCGGCTTGATCCCGTGCGGATCGACGATCCAGGCGGCGAGGCTGCCGCGGGTGAGCGGCAGGCTGCCGGCGGCGAGCGTGCGGCGCGAGGCGAGGTGGGTCAGTTCCGGGCCGTTGCGGCCGGCTGCCGCGGTACCGCGGACCTGGTGGCAGAGCGCGCAAGGGGCGGCGACGAAGGCCGCCTCGCCCGCCCGCGCCTCCTCGCTCGCCGGCTCGCGCCGGGGCGCCACCTGTCCGTCCCGCCAGCGGGCGAAGGCCGCCGGCTCGTCGGCGATCACCAGGAGGCTCATCCGGGCGTGCTGCATCCCGCAGAACTCGGCGCACTGGCCGCGATAGACGCCCGGCCGCTCGGCGGTGAAGCGGATCGCATTGCTGCGCCCCGGGATCAGGTCCTGCTTGCCCATCAGGCTCGGGACCCAGAACGAGTGGATCACGTCGGTCGAGTCGAGGCTGATCGCGACCGGTACGCCGACCGGCACGTGGATCTCGTTGGCGGTGGTGAAGACGCGGTCGGGCGCGGCATCCTCGTAGCGCACCTCCCACCACCATTGGTGCCCGAGGACGCGGATCGTGATCCCGGCTTGCTCCTCGCCGAACAGCCGCCGCTGGCCGGCATAGCTGAGGCCCGTCAGGACCAGGACGACGAGCCCGGTAACGATGGCGAGCCCGGTCACCAGGGCCACAGCCCGCCGCTCGTAGGCCGGATCGACGGCGAGCGGGTCGGCCCCCGCCGGCCGGCGCGGCCGCAGGCTGAGGGCCAGCGTCGCCATGACCGCGAGCCAGATCGCTCCCAGCACGGCAACGAAGACTACGAACAGCCACAGAAGCTCGCGTGCCTGCGGGCTGACCGGGTTCAGGGGCGACTGCACGAGGTTGCAGCTGGCGAGCGGCACCACCAGGATGACGACGAGGCCGCGCCGTGCGCTCATTGTGCCCTCTCTCCACCGGGTGGGACGAGGCCGCCGGCGACGGGCGGGCTCGGGTCGGTCCGGTTCTCGGCGGGGCGCGGATGCAGGGTATCGCTGCGGGCGGGTGCTGCGCTCGACGGGACGTTGCCGCTCATCGCGCGCACATAGGCGGCGAGTTCCCAGATCTGGTCGTCGGGAATGCGGCCACGGAACGAGGGCATCCCGTTCGGGCGCCCCTCGCGGATGGTCTGGACGATGTTCTCGATCGCGGCCCCGTAGATCCAGCGATCGTCGATCAGGGCCGGCCCCATGCCGCCGCCGCCCTGGCCGTGGCAGCCGTTGCAGTTGAACCAGACGAACAATTTCTTGCCCTGGCTCAGATGGTAGGCGTTGCCCTCGAACTGCGCGGCCTTGCCGCTGGTCGCGACGACCGGCCCCGCGCTGCCGGGCGACAGGCTGACGAGGGCGACCTCCTCGCGCGACTCCCCGCCGACCGGGCTCGGGCGGGCCTGTCGCTCCTCGCGCTGGCAGGCCGCCGGCAGCACGGCGAGGACCAGGGCGAGAGCGGTCCGGATCATGGCGCGGCGGCCTCCGCCGGGCGGTCGAGGCGCGGCACGGAATAGTCAGCGAGGATCGCATTGATCTCGGTCCGGTGCCGCTCCAGCGCAGCGCCGACCTCCCGGCGCAAGGGCTCGTCCTCGCGCCGCACGGCCATGGCGATGTCGAACACCATCGGCCCCTTGGGCCCGTCGAGGGCGGGACGGACCGGATCGACCCGCAAGCGCGGCGTCGCGCGGGCTGCGAAGTAGCCGGCCATCGGCCCCCAGGCCAGCGCGAGGTCGACTTCGCCGCGGGCCACCGCCTCGACGATCCGGGCGGGCGGGTTGGCTTGTGCGTAGTCGCCGGTGAGCAGGTAGCCGCGCACGGTATCGGTCAGCCCGCGCCGGGCCAGCGCCTGGGCGGGCGGCGTGCTCGCCGCGTCGAGCCCAGCGAGCTGCACGCCGACGGTCAGGCGGGCGAGGCTCGGATCGTCGAGGGAGGCGATGGTCGGGCCGTTGGGGCGCGAGACGACGACGTAGGTCGAGCGGTAATAGGGCCGCGTCGGGCGCAAGAGCTCGATCCCGACGGGCAGGCCCGCGACGAGATCGCAGCGCCCAGCCAGGATCGTGTGGCGCAGGAAGCCGCGCCTCTGCGCCCACCAAGTGTAGCTCACGGTGGCGCCGAGGTCGCGGGCGACGATCGCGACGATGCGGTTCTCGAAGCCCTCTCCGGCGCTGTTGGAAAACGGCAGGTTGTTGGGATCGGCGCAGACGCGCAGCTCGCGGGCGGACGCCGGAAGCGCCGTCGCGCAGGCCAGCGCCAACGCCAACGCCAACGTGGCTCTATGGAAGGGCCAAGGATTCCTAGGGAAGAGCAAAATCATAGAGCATGCCCCCCTTGGTGGTGACCTCCTTCAGGTCGCGCATCGCGTTGAGGAAACCGAGCGCCCCGGTGCCGTCGCGCGGGTCGAGATCGGCCGAGACGATGACACCGGGCCAGCCGCCGACCCCCGACAGGATCGCGACGTGCTGGCGCCCGTCGGGCGCCCGGTAGGTGGTGGGCTGGCCGATGATTCCCGACCCGGTCTTGAATTGCCACACCACCGCGCCGGTGCGGGCGTTCACGGCTTTGAACCAGCCGTCCATGGTGCCGTAGAAGGCGACATCGCCGGCGGTCACCAGGGTGCCGCTCCAGACCGGAAACTCTTCCTTGATCGACCAGGCGGCGCGCTCGCCCGCCACGTCCCAGGCGGTGTAGACGCCGCGATGCCCGCCCGGGCCCGCCTTCATTCGCGTCTCCGAGCCGAGATAGGGCGTGCCGGCGATGTAGTTCGCCTGGAGGTGCTCCTCGTCCATGCAGAGATTGGCGTGCGGCAGGTAGAGAAGGCCGGTGCGCGGCGAGTAGGCCGAGGGGCTCCAGTCCTTGGCGCCCGAGGCGTTCGGGCAGATGTCGCGCATCACCTTGCCCATTTCGGGCTTCTTCTCGGGGATATATTGCAGCCGGCCGGTCTTCAGGTCGACGCCGGTCGTGGTGGTGATCGGGTGGAAAGGCTTTGCCGCAAGCACCTCGCCGGTGGTGCGGTCGAGGATGTAGACGTGGCCGTTGCGCTCCGGCCGCACGAGCACCTTCCGGGGGGCACCGTTCCAGGTCATGTCGAGCAGGATCTGCTCGTTGATCCCGTCCCAGTCGTAGAGGTCGTGCGGGCTCCACTGGTAGAACCACCGCGCCGCGCCGGTGTCGGGATCACGGGCGAAGAGGCCGGAGGTCCACTTGTTGTCGCCCGGCCGCTGGTCGGCGTTCCACGGGCCTGGATTGCCGGTGCCGTGATAGAGCAGGTTGAGCTCGGGGTCGAAGGACAGCCACCCCCAGACGGTGCCCCCGCCCTGCTCCCAGGCGCCCGGCGGCCAGGTCTTCGTCCCGAGATCCGGCCCCTTGTCCGAGTCGTAGAACGGTCGGAAACCGGGCCCGATCAGCACGTCGGCATCGGGTCCGGTGTTGAAGGCCTTCCAGGCGACCTTGCCGGTCTGCTGGTCGAGGGCCTGGATCCAGCCGCGCACCCCGAACTCACCGCCGGCATTGCCGACGAAGACCTTGCCGCGGGCGACGAGCGGCGCCATCGTCATGGTCTCGCCGATGTTGATGTTGCCGATCTTGGTCTTCCAGGCCTCGCGCCCGGTCGCGGCCTCGACCGAGACGACGTTGCCGTCGAGCGTGTTGAAGAATAGGTGCCCGTCGGCATAGGCCGGGCCGCGGTTGACCACGTCGCAGCAGGCCACGCCCTGCGCGGCCGCCTCGGGCTTGGGGTTGTACTGCCACTTCAGGGCTGCGCCCGGCTTCGTCAGGTCGAGGGCGTAGAGGATGTTGGGATAGGGCGAGAGCACGTACATCGTGCCGTCGACGACCAGCGGCGAGGATTCCTGGCCACGGTTCACGCCGACCGAGAAGGTGAACGACACCCGGAGGTCCTTGGCCGTCTCCGGGGTGATCTCGGAGAGTTCGCTGTAGCGCGTGCTGGCGAAGTTCTTGGCCGGCATCGTCCACTGGCCGTCTTCGATGGGGGAGGCTGCGGCAGGGGGAACGGGATGCGCCGGCGGGCTCAACTCCTGCGCGCACGCGGAACTCAGGCATGCGAGGCCGAGGAGACAGACGGCCGAGGCGGCGATTCTTCCCACGACGTGTCCTGCCACGAAAACGTCTCGCTTCGTCTTGTTCGGGCGAGTAGACCGTGACGATGCGACGCTGCAGGCGAGCGCGCATTGCCCTGGATTAAAATTTGCGAATTGGCACAGCGGTCCACCTCTGCGACGACCAGCTCGGAAGTCCGGATCGATGGCCGCACGACGACCGGCCCCGTCCGGTCACCCGCTCAATGATGCCCGCCACCCCCATGCGGCATCGCCGGCTGCGGCTGCAACGGCACGCCCTTCTGCAACGGCATCTGCACCCCGCCCTCGATCGGCGCCATCATGTTGGTGTTCATGTGGTGCATGATCCACACCGACCCGCCGAACAGCAGGAAGACGATCAGCACGCCGAAGGCCAGCGCCATGATGTTGTTGGTGTTGTCCGGTCCGCTGGTGAGATGGAGGAAGAAGACGAGATGCACCCCCATCTGCGCGATGGCGAAGGTGAGGAGCGCGACGGGGATCGCCGGGGCCCACATGATCCTGGTCTGCGCCACCCAGAACGAGGCGGCGGTGAGCAGCAGCGCCAGCGCGAGCCCGATCACGTAGCTGCGCAAGCCCGTCCCGAATTCCTCGTGGGCGTATTCGTCGCCGGGGGCGATGTCGGCATGCGCGCGGTCGTCGGGGGCGCTTCCTTGGGTGTGGCTCATGCGGCGGACCCCATCAGGTAGACGACCGTGAAGACGGCGACCCAGACGATGTCGAGGGCGTGCCAGAACAGCGAGAAGCACATCACGCGGCGCAGGATGTCGGGCCGGAACCCCTTGGCGAAGACCTGCGCCATCATCGTGAGCAGCCAGAGCAGCCCGGCGGTGACGTGCAGGCCGTGGCAGCCGACGACGGTGAAGAAGGCCGACAGGAAGGCGCTGCGGCTCGGGCCGGCATCGCGGGCAATGAGGTCCGCGAACTCGCGCAGTTCCAGCGCCAGGAAGCCGGCGCCGAACAGGAAGGTCACCGCCATGGCGGCCTGGAAGACCAGGGGCCGGCGGGCGTTCAGCGCCAGCGTCGCGACTCCGCAGGCGAAGCTGGAGACGAGCAGCAGGACCGTCTCGATCGCCACGTTGGTAATGTCGAACAGTTCCGCGCCGGTCGGCCCCCCGGCGGTGCCGCCCCGCAGCACCGCGAAGGCCGCGAAGAACGCGGAAAACATCACGATGTCGCTGAGGAGGAAGATCCAGAAGCCGTAGGCGACGACGATGCGCTTCGGCGCCGGCCCGCCGATGCCCCGCCCAGGAGCGCGGGTCTCGCCCTCGCCGGCGGCGTGGTGGCCGACATGGTGAGGGTCGCGCCGGATCGGCACCACCCCCGCTCCCCCCGGGAGGCCCCCTGAGATGGCCGCGGAATCGCTCATGCGGCCTCCTTGCGGCGGGCCTGCTGCAGCGCCTCGAGGCGGCTCGCTCGGTTCTGGCGGTTGATGCGCGCGACCGCCTCGGCCGGGATCTCGTACTCGATCCGGTCGCGCCAGGCGAAGACCACGAAGGTGGCGAAGGCGCCCGCGAACCCGAGCGCGGCGAGCCACCAGATGTGCCAGATCATCGCGAAGCCCACGAGGGTGGCGAAGAAGGCGCAGACAAATCCGGTCGGGCTGTTCAACGGCATCTCGACCGGCTCGTAATCCGGCTCCTCGCGCAGGCGCGCCTGCTCGCGGGCGCGCTGCTTGATCGCCCAGTACGCCTCCTCGCCCTCGACGTGGGGCATGACCGCGAAGTTGAACGAGGGCGGCGGCGAGGCGGTCGCCCATTCGAGCGAGCGGCCGTCCCACGGATCGCCGGTGAGGTCGCGAAGCTCCTCACGGCGGCGGATGCTGACGACGAGCTGCACCACCTGGCAGACCACGCCGGCCATCATCACGATCACGCCGAGGCTCGCCGCCACGATCCACGGATACCATTCGGCGATGGAGAAATGCTGCATGCGCCGGGTCATGCCCATCAAGCCGACGACGTAGAGCGGCGTGAACACCCAGATGTAGCCGACCAGCGAGAACCAGAACGCCGCCTTGCCCCACCCCTCGTCGAGGGTGAAGCCGAAGGCCTTCGGGAACCAGTAGGTGTAGCCAGCAAAGGCCGCGAACACGACCGCGCTGACGATGACGTTGTGGAAGTGGGCGACGAGGAATAGCGAGTTGTGCAGCACGAAATCGGCCGGCGGGATCGCCAGCAGCACGCCCGTGGCGCCGCCGACCACGAAGGTGACGAGGAAGGCCACCGACCACAGCATCGGCGTGGTGAACCGCACGCGCCCCCCGTACATCGTGAACATCCAGTCGAAGATCTTCACCCCCGTCGGCACGGCGATGATCATCGAGGTGATGCCGAACACGCCGTTGACGTCGCCGCCCGGCCCCATGGTGAAGAAGTGGTGCAGCCAGACGGTGAAGGAGAGCAGGCAGATGGCGAGCGTCGCCCAGACCATCGAGCGGTAGGCGAAGAGCGGTTTTCCCGAGAAGGTCGAGATCACCTCCGAGAAGATGCCGTAGGCCGGGAGCGCCAGGATGTAGACCTCCGGATGCCCCCAGGCCCAGAACAGGGTCATGAACAGCATCGAGTTGCCGCCGGCCTCGTCGGTGAAGAAATGGAAGCCGAGGTAGCGGTCGAGGGTCAGCATCGCGAGGGTCGCGGTCAGGATCGGGAAGGCCGCGATGATGAGAAGATTCGAGGCGAGCGCGGTCCAGCAGAACATCGGCATGCGCAGGTAACTCATGCCCGGTGCCCGCATCTTGAGGATGGTGGTGACGAGATTGACCCCCGACATCAGCGTGCCGACACCGGAAATCTGGATCGCCCAGAGATAGTAATCGACACCGACGCCCGGCGAGTAGGTGGCTTCCGAGAGCGGCGGGGCCGGCCACCAGCCGGTGCGGGCGAACTCGCCCACCACCAGTGAGACGTTGACGAGGAGCGCGCCGGTCGCGGTGAGCCAGAAGCTGACCGAGTTAAGGGTCGGGAAGGCGACGTCGCGCACGCCGAGCTGCAGAGGCACGACGAAGTTCATCAGCCCGATCATGAACGGCATCGCGCCGAAGAAGATCATGATCGTGCCGTGGGCGGAAAAGATCTGATCGTAGTGTTCCGGCGGCAGGTAGCCCGGCGCGTTGTAGGCGAGCGCCTGGTGCGAACGCATCAGGATCGCGTCGGAGAAGCCGCGGATCAGCATGACGAGCCCGAGCAGCACGTACATCACGCCGATGCGCTTGTGATCGACGCTCGTGATCCACTCGCGCCAGAGATACGGCAGCCAGCCGGCGACTGCGACCCAGGCGATGATTCCGAGGAGGACCAGACCCACCAGGGCGGCGGCGACGAGGGGGATCGGCTGGTCGAAGGGTATCGCCGACCAGGTCAGCTTGCCGAGCATGCTCACGAGCCCCCTTTGGGTTTCACGTTCGGAGGTGCGCCGTTCTCGGCGCCCTGCGTGGGGCCGGGGCCCTTGGGGATGGTCTGGTCGACGATGCGGCGGAAGAGATCGGGCTCGACGCTGCCGAAGGTGCGGGGTGCGTCGGCGATGCTCTGCTTCGCGAGTTCGGTGTAGGAGGCGGTGTCGAGGACCGGGCTCACCTTGGCGCCCTGCACCCAGTCGATGAAGGCGCCGTCCGACACGGCCCGGACCGGGAAGTGCATATCGGAGAATCCGTCGCCGCTGAAATGCGTCGAGAGGCCGTGCAACGTGCCTTCCTGATCCGCCATCAGGTTGAGCTGCGAGGTCATGCCTCGCATCGTGTAGATCATGCTGCCGAGCCGCGGCACGAAGAACGAGTTCCAGACGCTGCTGGACGTCAGGATGAACTGCACCGGCGTGCCGGCGGGCACGACGACTTCATTCACGGAGGCGACCTGCTGCTCGGGGTAGAGAAACAGCCACTTCCAGTCGAGTGAGACGACCTGCACCCGCAAGGTCTTCTTGTCGGAATCGAGCGGCACCGCCGGATCGAGCCGGTGCGCACCAATCCACGCGATGCCGCCGAGGAATACAATGGTGAGGAAGGGCACCGACCAGACGACGAGTTCGATCTTGCCGGAGAACGCCCAGTCCGGCCGGTAATGCGCCTTCGTGTTCGAGGCCCGGAACCACCAGGCGAAGAACAGAGTGACGACCATCGTCGGCAGGATGATCGCCAGCATGATGAGCGTGGCGACGACCAGGATGTTGGCCTCGTCGGCACCGACTGGGCCCTTGGCGTTGAGCAGGCTCATCTGACAGCTGGACAGGGCGAGGCCAGCGGCGATCACCGCGCCCAGGCGTGCCAGCCTTCTTGCTGTTTGCAACACAGTTCGGGAAAAGAAGAGGCACCGGAAATCTCCTCTCCCCGACAGTGTCTGGGATTGCTCGGGATCTGCAAGCGATGGGCGAAGTCGGGCAAGCCAGACTTCTCGCCCGTATGGGGAGGAGAAACCTGCACCGTGTTTAGTATCCGGACAGCGCGGGACCCTTCGGCGCGGTGGAGCAGCCTCGCCCGTCATCGCGGCGACGCAGCGACGCGCATGGGCCAAGATTTTATGAGATCGTCTCGCGGCTGGCTGCGTCGCATACGGCTCTCCAGCACGTTCGGCCGATCAATCGTCTGTCGATCGAACCATCCGGCAGCGTTGTGCCGTTGAAAGACCCTGTTCCGCACTGACTCATGTTAAAAGTGAACGGATATCCGCTCGAGCAATTGGACCATTCGCCGATGAAGATCTGAGACCTCGCCACCCTTGGTTTTGACCTATGTGGTTGTGCGACCCGTGCAAGCGCCGTCCTGTCAGGGCGTCCGGCGTGGCGACCGCGCCATCGTCAGGGCAAGGCCAATGCCGGCGGCAGCGAGTCCGATAGCCAAGAGAGGATTGCGGCGCGACGCGATGACCACCTGCTCGATCCCCGCCTCGACCGTACCCGCCGCGTTGGCGAGCCACGGCACCACCACCTGGTCCAGGACCAGCTTCGGCCTCGACGGGCCCGGGGGCTTCTTCAGCATGTAGTCGCGCTCGACGAGCATCGGCATCGCTCCGGGATGTTGTGTGTCCCATCCTGTAACACGATGGGCCCGGCCCTCCTCCATCATCCATCAACTTGCCTCAACGGAGCCGGTGCATGATGAAATCACGGGCGAAGCGCATCTCGCTCAAGCCGTATGTGGGCCCTGCGGGAGGCTGGGGCTCGGCCCGGTCGGTCGGCAACATCCTGGCCCGGGAGAATGTGCTGGCCAGCGGGTCCCTGCTGCTTACCCGGCACAACAAGGTCGACGGCTTCCAGTGCGTCGGCTGCGCCTGGGTGAAGCCGGCCCAGCCGCTGCCGTTCGAGTTCTGCGAGAACGGCGCCAAGACGGTGGCCTGGGAGATCACCAACCATCGCTGCGGGCCCGACTTCTTCGCTGAGCACACCGTGACCGACCTTCTCGACTGGGACGATTATCACCTGGAACAGCCCGGCCGGCTCACCCACCCTCTGCGCTACGACCTTGAGAGCGACCGGTACCGCCCGGTCTCGTGGGGCGCGGCCCTCGACGAGATTGCCCGGGAATTGCGGGCAAGCCGCGCGCGCGACCCGAAGCGGGCAGTGTTCTACTCGTCGGGCCGCTGCTCGAACGAGGCGAGCTACCTCTACGCGTTGTTCGCCCGGCTCTACGGCAACAACAACCTGCCGGATTCCTCCAACCTCTGCCACGAGACGACCTCGGTGGCGCTCCCTGAGAGCATCGGCCAGCCGGTCGGTAGCGTCTCGTTGGCCGATTGGGGACACACCGACTGCATCCTGTTCTTCGGCCAGAACCCTGGCAGCAACAGCCCGCGCATGCTCCACCCCCTGCAGGAGGCGAGCGAGCGGGGCGTGCCGATCATCACTTACAACCCCCTGCGCGAGCGGGGCCTCGAGCGCTTCACCAATCCCCAGTCGCCGACCGAGATCCTGACCGGGCACGAGACGCGGATCAGCTCGCAGTACCATCAGGTGAAGACCGGCGGCGACCTCGCGGCGCTCACCGGCATCTGCAAGGCAGTGCTGGAGCTGGGCGCCCTCGATCACGGCTTCATTGCGGAGCACACGCACGGCTTTACCGCTTTCGCCGAGTGGCTGCGGGGGCAGGATTGGGCCGAGTTGGAGCGACGCGCCGGCCTGCCGCGGATCGCCCTGGAGGCGACGGCCGCGGTCTATGCCCGGTCGCAGGCTACGATCGCCGTCTACGGGATGGGACTGACGCAGCACCGCGCCGGCGTCGACACGGTGCAGATGCTCGCCAACCTCCTCCTATTGCGGGGCAATATGGGCCGCAGCGGTGCCGGCATCTGCCCGGTGCGCGGGCATTCCAACGTCCAGGGCCAGCGCACCATGGGCGTCACCGAGAAGCCGGACCTCGTCCCCCTTGACCGGCTGAAGCGGCAATACGGCTTCGAACCGCCGCGGGAGGCGGGCTTCACCAGCGTGGAAGCCTGCGAGGCGATCCTGGCCGGCACCGTCGATTGCTTCATCGAGCTCGGCGGCAACTTCGTGCGCGCGGTTCCCGACCGCGGCCGGGTCGAGCCGGCCTGGCGGCGGCTGCGTCTCACCGTCAACGCCATCACCAAGCTCAACCGCACGGCGCTTGTCCCGGGGGAGATCAGTTACATCCTGCCGGTCCTCGGTCGGATCGAGACCGACCGCCAGGCGACTGGCATTCAGTCCCTGTCGATGGAGGACACGACCGGCTGCGCCCACGGCTCGCGCGGGATGCGCCGCCCTGCCTCGGCCCATCTCATCAGCGAGATCCGGCTCGTGGCGGAACTGGGCAAGCGCGTGCTGGAGCCGAACCCGCGGGTGCCGTGGGATGCGTGGTGCGACGATTACCGGCTGATCCGCGAGGCGATTAGCAAGACCTACCCGGAGACCTTCTTCGATTACGATAGGCGGATGTGGGAGCCCGGCGGCTTCCAGCGCCCGCTGCCGGCCTGCAAGCGCGAGTGGCACACCAAGACCGGCAAGGCCAACTTCATCACCCCGAACGGGCTCGACGAGGACCGCGACATGCCGGAGGACGGCCCCGACGTGCTACGAATGATGACGCTGCGCAGCAACGACCAGTTCAATACCACGGTGTTCGGCTACGACGACCGCTTCCGCGGCATCAAAGGCACCCGCGACGTGCTGCTGATGAACCGCCTCGACATCGATCGGCTCGGCCTCGCCGACGGCGCGATGGTGCGGATCGAGACGGTGGCCGACGACGGCGTCCGGCGCGAGCTTCCGGGGCTCAGGGTCGTGGATTACGACCTCCCAGTCGGCTGCGTCGGCGCCTACTACCCGGAGGCGAACGTGCTGCTGCCGCTCTGGCACTACGCCGTCGGCAGCATGACTCCGGCCGCTAAGTCGATCCCGGTGCGGGTGCATCGGATGGATGGCGACACCGCTCGTACCCGACACGGACGACCGCAGATGTCATTGCATCCGTAAAGGGCATAGACAATCCGATCCCCTGCCCCAAACGGCATCGATCAGGCCCTCACGACACCACTCGCTTCTTCCCGCCCACTCCGTCGGACGCCTCCACGGCGGTGTCGCTGAGATCGTCGGGGATGCCAGCCTGCCGAGCCCTCTGAGGTGATCCTGGACTCGCACAGCATCGTGTTCGGCTCGCAGGCGGGTATCCGTGGCACGGACGGCAAGAAGGTACGCTGCATCAAGCGCCACGTGCCGACGTGCTCGCGCGGCCTTGTCCTGGCCGCGGCGGTGACAGCGGCCAACGTTCACGACACGCAAGCGGCTGGCTGGCTCCTTGATGGTGCAGTCGAGGCGGGCAGGATGCCGGTGCTGGTGAAGGCGGACGGAATCTAAGCAGGCGTGCGTATGGACGGGGCGGCCGTCCAGCATAGTGTGGAGGTGCAGGGTTCCACCGCGTATGGTCCAACAGGCCCTCGAATGTAATCGGGTTTATGCGAGCCAATCGGGATCGAAGCGAGGCAGCGATATCTAAAGGTCCGCTATCAAGGTTTGAGCTGCCATCTCGATTTTCGAGCACGAAGGTCCGCAACTGGCGCGTAGCCGACCAAGGGGTATGCGAGATGCTGTATCTATACAGCCATTTACACGGGCAACCTGATTGGTTTTAGCCCTAAGAGCGTCGTAAGGCCGGGTGCGAAGGCGTCGTATCAGTTCTGCCAGCTCTCGGTCAGGGACCGGAACACCGCGAACACCTGCGTGCGCATCGGGTCCCTGGGGTTTAGGAGCTTCTCTTCGCGGTCGTTGGCGATCCAGAGCTTGCACACCTTTTCGCGCTTCTCCTCGACCGCGAGCGACAGCAGGGCCTCGGCATCCTTGCCCACCGGTGCCAAGTCGCCAGAGCGCGCACCCGCCCAGGCCCGCGCCCGGTTCGAGGCGACTTACAACGCCAGCGCCTCGGCGCCCTCCATCTCGGCATCGCTCAGGGATGGGCGGAGCCGCGGCGGATCCTCCGTCAAGTCCGCCGGGCCGAGGGGCCGCGATCGCGGCCCATTCTCGTCGGGGTCTGGGGCCGGAGGGAGGTCGGGGGTCGCGGTCTCCTCGTTAGCCCGCATCAAGGCCTCGGCGGCAGCCTCTTTCTCGCGGCGCTACGACGGGTCGGTGTTGGTCTCCCACAGGGTATCGATCCAGGTGGCATCGATGGTCCCGTCGAGCCGGACCGCGGCCGCGATGCGGCCGGTGGAGATTGCCTTGGGGACCGCCTTGTCGTCGACGCTGCAGTGGCGTGCGTAGGCGCGGCGGGACAGCCCAATTTCCAACTTCATGCCGGACCTCCGTCGGCGCCGCCTGCGTCATCCGCATACGATTAAGCGACGCATGGGGCACGGCCTCCCACACCAGGGCGCAGGCCGATAGGGCATCGATGCCCTGCGAGACGAGGGTGAGGATGGCGAGCGCGGGGCTGCGCCTGAGCCCCTGCCCACGAGCGAGCAGATCTTCCCGGCTTCCCACGCGGCTTGGATCCGCGAGGCGATGATGAGCAGGTCGGCGTTCACGTGGGCCTCCGTCAGTTCGGCAGCGAGCGGGCGAAGGCCTCGCGGCCGGCGACCACCGCCTCCACGAGCCGGCGCAGGGGCCTCAGGCTGCCACCGCGCCACCGGTCGGAGAGGAGGTCGAGTTCCTGGCCGTCGAGGTCGGGCAACCAGGCCTCAGCGAGCCCCCGCTCCCGGCGGAGATCCGCCAGGATCCTGCCGGCGACGAGGGGGAGATCCTCGCGGCGCGGCATCGGCCAGGCGATCGGGGGCGCGCGGTCGAGGAGCGGCCGGGACAGCCCCGCGAGATCGTTCGCCGTCAGGATGTAGGAGACCCCGCTGAGGTCGACCTCACATTCGAGGGCGGGATCGAAGATGCGACGGGCCGTAGAGGCGCGCTCAAGGAACGCGAGGAGAGTTTCGTCAAGTCTTCCGTGCCGTCTATCGTGGGTCCCCTTCTCGATCTCGTCGATGATGATGCCAGCACTCGCGGCCTGCGCGCGGAGCAAAGCTTGGAGAGACACGCCCAGACGCCACGAGCTCCACTGCCTAGACGTCCCCGAGAACGTTCCACCATCGGCGACGCCGGCGGCGGAGTACAGAGTCGAGGGCAGCCCGGCCGCCTCGAACGCGGCCCGCGCCCAGCTGGTCTTGCCGCTACCGGCGCCGCCGACGAGGATGCGGGGCGGGAGCGCCGCGAAGGGCGATCCGACGAGCGCGTTCGCGTATGCCTCGTTGACCTCCCGCGCCCATGGGAACGCCGCATTCATCGTTGCCGCAAAGGCGGCAGGATCGGGCGGCGGCGCGAGGGGCAGTGCCTTCTCGGCGAATGGCTCGGCCAGGGCCCGAGGGCTATCCCCTCGCTCGACCGTGTACTTCGACGGCTTGGGCAGGTGGTCTAGCTTCGGGATGACGCCGCGAGCCAGGGCCGGCTGGGCGGGCGGAGGAGGCTGAGGCGCAGGCTCGCTCGCCGCGGCCAGGTATTCCCCGAGCGAGGGCAGCTCCTCCAACCCCGGCAGGTCGTCGACCTCGGGCGCGGCTCCACCCTCCGCCCCCGCGCCGCCGCGCAGGATGGCGTCCTCGTCGCTGATCATCCGCTCGGCCTTGGCGATGACTGCGAATGACCTTGCGAAGGTAAGCGCATGCAAGTCGAATGCGGTCAACCTATCGAAGTTGGGGCGAGGAGCCGCGCCAACCTCGGCCCGCACTGACCCGGAACCCTCGATGTCCCCGGGGATTTGCCAGGGCCCGGGACGGCACCCTCCTCTCGACGCGTCGCGAGCCAACCCGGTCCACGCCGGCGCCAAAGGACAGCCCCATGACCGATGCCTCAGACCGGCGCCTGAAGATGCAGGACCCCCGCACCCAGTACCCGCAGCCGCCGTTCAAGCGACAGCCGCAGGAAGCGCCGGGCCTCGCCAAGGCCATGGACCCGAAGCCCGACCACGGCGAGGCCAGCTACAGGGGCCACGGGCGCCTCGCCGGCCGCAAGGCTCTCGTGACGGGCGCCGATTCCGGGATCGGGCGCGCCGCCGCCATCGCCTTCGCGCGCGAGGGCGCCGACGTGGCGCTCAGCTTCGTCGAGGAGGAGATGCCGGATGCGCAAGAGGTCGCCAAGCTGATCGAGGCCGAGGGCCGCAAGGCGGTGCTCCTGCCCGGCGACATCACCGACAAGGCCTTTTGCGAGACGCTCGTCCGGAAGGCCGTAACCGATCTCGGGGGCCTGGACATCCTGGTCAACAACGCCGGCAAGCAGACCAACCAGAAGGACATCGGCGACATCACGGACGAGCAGTTCGACCGGACGCTGAAGACCAACCTCTACGCCATGTTCTGGATCACCAAGGCGGCGCTCCCGCACATGCCGGCCGGCGCTTCCGTCATCAACACCGCCTCGGTCGTGGCCTACAACCCGCCCCAGATCCTGGTCGACTACGCGACCACGAAGGCCGGCATCGTGGCGTTCTCGAAGGCGCTGGCCAAGCAGCAGGTCGCGAGGGGCATCCGGGTGAACGCGGTGGCACCGGGCCCGTTCTGGACGGCGCTGCAACCCTCCGGCGGCCAGCCGCAGGAGAACGTCGAGAAGTTCGGCTCCGAGGTGCCGCTGGGCCGGCCCGGGCAGCCGGTGGAGCTCGCCCCGGTGTACGTGTTCCTGGCAAGCCAGGAGGCGAGCTACGTCACCGGCGAGGTCTATGGCGCCACCGGCGGCAACGGAACGGCGTAGCGCGCCCCACTGATGTGGCAGGGCGCCGGCGCGCCCTTACGCCCGTCCGATCCATCCGCGCCACGTGAAGGCGGCGAAGAAGAGTTCAACATCCCGGAAGCCGCCCGCCCTGAGCACGACGGCATCCGTTTCGGGCGCGAGGGTGTGCAGGTGGGCCTGCACGGCGCTCCGAGCTTTCGCCGCCTGCTCGCCGTCGACGCCGGACGCGACCGCATAGGCCTCGTACCGCGCGATCCATCGCGAGCGGCTGTCGTCCTGCGGGAAGCTTCCGTGCGCCGCAACGAACGGGGCGCCCGGCTTCAGGCGCCGGTGGATGGCTCGGACCGTGTCCTCGCGCGCCGCCGGGTCGAGGAAGTGCAGCGTGAGCAGGCAGGTCGCCGCGTCGAAGGGTCCGTCGGGCGCGTCGTCGATGTAGCCCTCGACGAGGGTGACCCGGTCCATCAACGACCCGAGTGTGCGCTCTGCCTGGCGGAGCATCTCCCGGGCGGGATCGACGCCGACGAACGTCCAGCCGGGATGCGCCTCGGCCAATGCCCGGAGTTCCAGTCCGCCTCCGGCCCCGAGCACCAGGACGCGCGCATCGGCCGGCGCGTGCTCAGCGAGCAGGATGCCGGTCATCCTATGCAGGGCCTCGAAGCCCGGTACGAAACGGGGTGGTCCGTCGGCATACCGTGCGGCGGCCGCCGGGTCCGAGAAGGCAGCCACGAAGTTGGTCGGTTCAGCGTGCGCGCTATGCGTCATCGGATGGGGCCTCCTGCCCGCACGGTCCGCGCTTGGCCAAGCGCGCGTGGAAATCGGCGCTGAGACGGGCCAGCGTGACGTCGCCCAGTCGCGAGAGCAGCAGGGCTTCGGCTTCCCGGAAGGCGTCTGCGAGCGCAGCGTTGACTGCCTGCTCGACGAGGCAGGTCGGCTCTTCGCTCCTATGCCCCATCGCGAACACCTCCGGGGAGCCGAGCGCGACGTAGACGTCGTGCAAGGTCAACCGGTCGAGGTCACAGGCGATGGTCCAGCCGCCGCCATGCCCCTTCCCGGAAGCCACGAGCCCCAGGTCGCGCAGGCCCGCCATCGTTCGGCGCACCACGACCGGGTTGGTCCCCATCATCATGGCCAACCGCTCGGACGTCACCGGGCCGTCGGCCTCGGCCATGTGGAGGAGGACGTGCAGCACGCCCGACAATCTGCCATCCCGTCTCATGGAACTTATGATGTTGCATGAGACGGGATTCTGTCAACCGGAGCCGAACCGGGATGCTCGGTCCGGCGCCAGCCGCCCTAGTTCGGGCCTGAGGGAGCAACCTGCACCACCCCGACTACGAGGCATCCGCCATGATCACGCTCTACACCTGGTCGACCCCGAACGGTCGCAAGATCCCGATCATGCTGGAGGAGTGCGATCTGCCGTACTCGGTCGTGCCGGTGAACATCGGCAAGGACGAGCAGTTCGCCCCCGAGTTCCTGAGGGTCTCGCCGAACAACAAGATCCCGGCCATCGTCGACGACGAAGCGGAGGGCGGTCCGCTCTCGGTGTTCGAGAGCGGCGCGATCCTCACCTATCTCGCCGAGAAGACCGGACGCTTCCTCGCGCCGTCGGGTCCCGCCCGTTACAAGGCCCTGGAGTGGCTTCACTGGCAGGTCGGCGGCTTGGGCCCGATGCTGGGCCAACTCGGCTTCTTCGCGGTGCGTTCGGACGAAAAGGCACCGCTGGCCATCAAGCGGTTCACCGAAGAGGCGGACCGGCTGCTACGGGTGATGGACAAGCGCCTCGGCGAGGGTCCCTACCTGGCGGGCCAGGACTACTCCATCGCCGACATGGCCTGCTACGCCTGGACGCTGGCGGCCACGTCGTTCCTTAAGGACCCGCTCGCCGGCACGCTTGGCTCGGTCCCGAACCTCCATGGCTGGTTGGAGCGGGTCGGCAAGCGTCCGGCGGTCAAACGCGGGATGGAGGTGCCGAAGACCTGACCCCCGGACCGGCGGGCGGCGGGGGCCATCGATGAGATGCGGGGCGGTACGGAACCGTCACGCATGGCCCTTCGCGGCCAGGAAGCCGGCGTAGTTGTTACCGGCGAAGGGCAGGTGGTCGCCCATCAGCCTGGCGTGCGCCTCGCCGGTGGTGGACTGCCAGTGGGCGAGGAGCTCGGCTCCGACGGCGACCCAGTTGATTGGCACGATGCCGGCCTGGACCATCCGGGTGATGGCCGCGTCCTCGACGAGCTTGCTCCAGGTGCCGGAGGCGTCGACGACCGCATAGACGTCGTAGCCCGCGTCCTTGGCCGACAGGGCCGCGAAGGCGACGCACACGTCCGTCGAGATGCCGGCGATCAGGAGCTTCTTTCGGCCGGTCGCCTTCACGGCTGCGGCTAAGTCGGCGTTGTCGAAAGCGTTGATCTCGCCAGGCCGATGCACGACGACCGCGTTCGGCAGGCCCTGCGCTACCACCGGCATGACCGGGCCGTTCGGGCCGTCCGAGGCGCTGGTCGTGATCACGGCCGGCAGGCCGTAGACCTGCGCGATGGTCACAAGCGCCTTCACGTTGTTCAGGAAGTCCGCGGGCGACTGGGTCTGCACGCCGTTGGCGAGCCCGGTCTGGTGGTCGACAAAGAGGACGGCGGCGTTCTCGGCGGTCAATCTCTCGTAGGACATGACGTTCTCATTCGGGTGGGGCGGCCCTACTCCGGAACCGCCTGACACCCCGAAGATGCCGTCCCACGTCCGGCGCCACTAGCCGTCATTCCAGGCACTCTGCGTCCCTAAATGCGGGACGCAGCGAAGGCGACCGCGCCCTCGGGCGGGCTCGCACGTCAACTGTTAGGTGGCTTGCCGGCTGAGGCGCTCGATCAGCAGGTCCGTCAGCGCCTGCACCTTGCGAGACGGGTGCTGCCCGGGCGGGCGCACGACGAACATGCCGATGGAGGGCAAGGCGTATCCCGGCATGACCGGCACCAGGGAGCCGGCTGCCACGTAGGGCTCCGCGATGACGTCGGGCAGCGCGGTGATGCCCGCGCCCGCGGCCGTCGCCTCCGCGATGGCCACCGCGCTGTCGGCCCGGAAGCGGCCCGTCGGGCGTACCGGGAACGATTCACCCCCGGCGCTGAACGTCCACGTCTCTGTGCCGATCATCACGGCCGGGTGTCCGGGCACGTCCTCCGGCGTTTCGGGCGCGCCGTGCGCGGCGACGTAGTCGGGGCTCGCGAACAGCCGAACCGAGAAGGACCCGATGCGGCGTGCGATGAGGTTCGAATCCGCCAGGTAGCCGACCCGGATGCCGCAGTCGAAGCCCTCCGTGACGAGGTCGACGTAGCGGTCGCTGTAGCGGCAGTTGATCTGCAGTTCAGGATGGCGGCGGGTGAGCTCCGCGATGGCCGGCGCGAAGTGCGTCGGGCCGAACGTGGAGGGCACGGCAACCCGCAGGAGGCCGCGGAGCGCGCCGCCGGGCGAGACCGCCTCCAAGGCCGCGTCCACCTCCGCGCAGATCCGTGCGGCGTGCTCCCGGAACGTCGTGCCCATTTCGGTCAGGGCCGCGCCGCGGGTGGTGCGGGCGAGGAGTTGGGTGCCGAGCTCGGCCTCCAGCCGCAGCAGCCGCCGGCTGACAATCGACTTCGCCATGTTGAGGCGGCGGGAGGCGGCCGAGACCCCGCCCGCGTCGGCGACCTCCACGAAGGTCCTCAGGTCATCGATGTCCATTCGCGTTCCGTTTCCCGGGACGGAGCTTGCCCGGATCGGACGATACCGTCCCCACCACGGCGACGCTATGTTCCGTGGCGAGGATGCACATCGAAGAAGGACGATAACCATGGACGTGAACAAGCTCAGACGCGGCGACCGCATGGTGACCCAGCGGAAACATCCTTGCCCAATGAGAGGCTGAGCCGGACCAGGCCGACCTTGTCGGTCGGATCCGGATCGTGATGCCGGGTACACGCCCAATGTCCCCGGGGTCGCTTACGTGCCCGTGCAGATGAGGTCCCGGCCTGACACGAGGTCGGCGTAATGAGCCATGACATGCTGATGTCGTGGCCGCCGCTTGTAGGTTAACTTCCTTATAATAAGCAGAATTCTGGGCCTGCATGCTCGATCGGCTGCAAGAGTCAACATCTTGAATCGCGCGAGTGCTACCAAATGTCCGAGCTGAGGTCTAAAGCAGACCCTCTTCTCACGGCCAAGCGGACTGGGGTTTGATCATCAGGTCGTCGCTTCACACTATAATAATACATATACCCCGATCTGTCTCAGGATAGCGCCAAATACAGGGGCGCCTTACCGCTCCTGGCGATCCCTGGTCTGCAGGGACTTCTCGACGATCTCGGCCACCCGCTGCGCCGTGGCGCCGGCGAGCTTCCCCCGAAGGGCGACGATGCGGTGAGCTGGCGTCCCCGGCGCCGAGACGACCAGGCGGCCATCGGCCGAGAGGGTGACCGTCGCGACGAGGTCCTCCTCCTGGACGGGCGGCTGCCCCTCCACCTCAGCTATCGAAGCGGCCAGGCGGGCGCGGTCGGCGCGCAGCTCCTCCAGCCTCGCTTCCTTTTCAGCGAGGGCCTGCCTCATCCGCCGTAGCGTTCCCTGCCGGACGTCCTCCCTCAGATCGCCCACGCGCTCCTCCATGGATGGAGGCATCCTCGCGCTGGCCGGGACCCGGAGCAAGCCCGCGCGGGTGCGGAGGTTAGGCCCGCGCGACGGCCGCCTCCACGATGCGCTCGACCGAACGGCTCACCATCCCCAGGGACCACCCAGCCCGGCGCCCGGTCAGAAGACACCCGAGCAGCAGCTGGACGCGGCCGACGCGGTCGCGCGGCGTGTCCCTGTCCGTCAAGGGGCGGAGGAGGTCCTCGTTTTCGGGCGGGAACGAGCGCCCCGCGAACCGGCCGACGAGGAACGCGACCTCCTCGTCCGTGGCGCGGGGCAGCGCCTCGCGGATGAGGGCCTCGGGAATGCTGAGCTCGATAACGCGCATGGAAGACTCCTGCCCGGCGCGGCGGCCGGTGCGATCGATGGGAGCCCTCAAGGGGATGCGGGAGGCTGACCGGCCGGAGCCGGTCCCCTATGCCAGGAGGATGCCCCCGCAGTCGGCGCGCCGCAAGGGCGGGGTCTGTCCGGTAAGCGGACACACCCGAGGGGAGGGGGCTCATCGCCGAGGCTTCTTCTCCGCCTTGGGCTTCCTCGGCCGGCCCGGCCCGCGCACGATAGGCTCGGGATCCGGCGTGGGATCGGGCGCCTCGACCGGCGGGGCCGCCCGCAGCATCCGCTCGACGATAGGGCGCTCGCGCTCGTAGGCTTCCAGCACGTGCCGGACCCACGCCGCCATTCCCTTGGCCTTCAGAGGGAAACGCTGGGCCCTGGCGTAGACCCTTCTGGTGATGTCTTCTATCCGCGCCTCCTCACTGTCCTTGCCCGAGCTGTGCGCCAGGATCGCGCTGCCGGCGCCACCGAGCTCCTCGTCCGCGAGGTAGGAGGAGAGCGTTCGGCGGGCGTCGTGCGGGATCCAGTGCCGCACGCCGACCAGCCTTAGCCAGTCCCGCTTGCGGACGGTGACGGCGCCCTTCTTGCCCTTCTTCGGTCGCCCCTGGAGGCGGTAGAGAAGCTGGTTGAGCCCGTCGCTCGTGACGTGCTTGCCGCTCGCCCGGCTGGGAAATATCCAGTTTGTGTCGCTCTCCCGCTCGAACCGGGCGAGGACCTCAAGCGCCTCGGGCGGGATCGGGAGGCCGTGTGGGCGGCCTGCGCTCGTGCCGCCCTTCATCTCCTCGCCGGTCCAGGTCCAGGCGCACCAGCCGGGGTGGTCGGGCACGGGGATGATGCCATCCCGCCGGGTGCCGCCAAGCGCGCCGGTTCGCTGCGCAGTAAGGACGACAGCCCACAGGGCCGCGATCGTCCCCGGTGTTGTCTCCTGGTCCGTGCCGCCGAGCGCCCGGCAGTGCTCAGCGACGAGGATCGTCCGGACGAGCTCCGTGACCGTCGGTGTGTGCTCGCGCGTTTCCGCCTTGTACCGGACCTTGGCGCGGTTGGACCACCACGGAACATCCTGTTCCGTCCAACCGCAGAGCCCGGAGTGATCGCTGTGACCCCAGTCGAGCGCCGCGCGGGCGTTCGCCATCGCCCGTGCAGCCGTGCTCGGAGCCTGGTTCCGCACCAGCGCGTCCCGCACGCGCTCGAAATCCGCGAGGGTGATGTCGCAGACCGGCGTCTCCGCGATCTCGGCGAACTCCGGCAGGCGGATGGCGCGCTCGTACTGGCTGTCCCAGCCCTCGCGAAGGGTCGGAAGGTGATGCTCAAGGAACAGGTCGACGAGGTCGCGCCATTCCCACGGCCCATCGCGCCGACGGTCCTCCTCGGTTCGCTCCGGCCGGCGAGGTTCGAACGGGGGGTAGGCGAGCTCGACCGCCTCCGGCAGGGCTGTGCCCTCGCCGAGGGATCGCTCGAAGATCTCGGCGTCGAACTTCGGGTCGAACCCGGCGGCGAAGTCCAGGCGCGCGCGGGCCGCGGCGATCCGCGCGGCCTGCAGGTCCATCACGTCGGTGCCTCCGAGCCGGATCGTCCCCCGGCGGTGGCGCAGGTACCAGGTTCCGCTGGCCTTCGTGACACGCAGCGTCAGGCCGGTCGCGTCCTTGGCCGTGTCAGCGAACTCGATGCCCCGGCCCGGGACCCGTCCCTCGTCGATCAGCCGCATCGCCCGCGCCACGGCATCGGCCGTGAGATGGACGCGCTCGCGCTCGTAGCCGCCTCGCTCCTTCGCCTTCGCCACCGTGCCCTCCGCATGGGATACAACGGGGATACAACACGCCCCCGGGGGCCGCGGCAACGCAGCGTACTGCGCAGAGGCGCAAGAAATTCGTTTAATATGAGGGAGTTGGTTGGGGTGGTTAACAGGTTTCGCGGGTGCCCGAAAACCCGCCTCTAAAGCTTCCCAAGCTGAATGTCGTCGGTTCGATCCCGATCGCCCGCTCCATCAACTCCTTGGAACTGAACGCCTTTTTGTGGGCTGAGTAGCCCTGGTGTTCCTCATGTTCCCCATGGCGTTCCCCGCCGTTCCCCCGCTTCGTTCAAGGTCTGTTCCGCTCCTCGGGAGTGACGCCTTCGACGACCATCCGGCCGGTGAGGGACGTCGAAGGCATCAGCCCCGATGGTTTCGCCATCCGGCCAATCCCCGCGAGGGGTGGCGCGGCATCACCTGCACGGATCCGGCGAGATGAGGAGGCCTCCACGACGGCATCGCTCCCCGTGATCAGGAGATCGCGCTCTTTCGCCATCCCTGACGGTTCCGAAGGCGTGTACGCTCCTCCGATCCACCCTTGAGGTCGGAGGGCACCATGAACGCGATCACGCGACGTCGCTTCGCCGCATGCAGCGCGGGCCTGATCTCGGCCGTTAGTCTGCCACGCATGGCCGTGGGCGCGGCCGGGCAAGCCGTTTCTCTGAGCGATGGCACTGTGGTGCCCGCCTTGGGGCAGGGATCAGCGCGCCTCGGCCAGGGACGGCATCCCCTCGCTGACGAGGAGCAGGCGATGAGCACCGGTCTCTCGCTCGGCATGACGCTCATCGATACCGCTGAGATCTACGGCGACGGAAGAGCGGAACAGCTGATTGGGCGTGTGATCAAGGGGCGGCGCGATAGCGTCTTCCTTGTCTCGAAAGTGTGGCCCTCGCACGCGACCCGAGCAGGTATCCAGAGCGCTTGCTCGGCCAGCCTCGCTCGCCTCGGCACCAACTATCTCGACTTGTATCTGCTGCATTGGCCTGACCGCGTGAAGGATCTGGCAGAAGTCGTCGGCACCTTCGAGCAATTGCGGGCTGGCGGTCACATCCGGCGATGGGGCGTATCAAACTTTGGGGTTGCCGAACTGGATCGACTGTTCCGCATCCCTGCTGGCGAACAATGCGCGACCAACCAAGTGCCCTACAGCTTGGCCGACCGGAAGGTCGAGCGCGAGGTTCTGCCGTGGTGCGTGCAACGCCGCATGCCGATCATGGCCTATTCGCCGCTCGGCGGCGAAGGCTCGAGTGTCTTGCGGAACCCGACTGTCCAACGCATCGCCGCGTCTCGGGGTGGAAGCTCGGCAGCCGTGGCTCTGACGTGGGCGATGCGCTCCGGAAACGTGATCGCAATCCCTGAGTCCGGCTCGGTCGCCCACGTGCGCGAGAATGCAGCGGCTTTGACCTTGAAGCTGGAACAAAACGAGTTGCGGCAATTGGATCAGGCCTTCCCAACGTAGCGTATCGTCGGAGCCTGGCTTCTGCGAGGAACCTGGAGACGATTGAACGAACAGAATCTGGCGAACCTCCGGCCGCATGCGGTATTCCTATCTCTGGAACTGAGATGCCAAGGTGCTCGCCTGCAATCTCGGGTAGATGTCTTCGCACGTTCGAAGGTCAGCTATGCGCCACCTGCGGACCCCCGAACATGGCGCCTGAAATGTCCGCTTTTGTCCCATAAGCTGCGACTGAACGAAATAGCAAAACCGAAAGACGACAAAATTGTAATGTCATCGCCGACGCTGTCCAGTCTCTTTTACCATGTGTAACAAGCATCCAAATCGGCAAGGCGGAAGATCCCCTTGTGATTGCCCTGCCCTTTGAAGAGTCAGCATCCATGCTCATACGCAACGGTTAGCTCGACCCAGATCTCTGTCTACTTCGACAGAATCAGTGTATCGATGACCTAAGTGCTGAGGGAGCGTACTGTGATGTCCAATTTGGTATCGCAGAGCAGTATTTGGCAGGCCCGGGTTTTCCGGTACGCTTGTAGACCAGCGCGACTGTCGTGCGTCGCAAGCTATGCGTACCGTAAGCCAACGGATCCAAGTCAATCAAGGCGACCCAACGGTCGAACATCCTAGGCAACGGCAAAGTCGAAGTGGACCGCGATCTCCTGATCGAGCCCGGCAGCTTGATCGGCCTCCACCTCGATCTCGATGCCGTCCTCTCCCGCCGCGAGCCTGATCTCCGCGTCCTGATCGACATCGGCAGCTTGGCGCACGAGCAGGCTGAGGCTCACGTCGTAGAGGTCATCGAGGCTGTCCTCCACATCAAGGCTGATAAATACATGCTGCGCAACCTCGACATCCTGGACTATGGCGGCCTCGCTCGCACCGTCCCCGTCATCGTTCACAAGCACGCTGGTGTTTTGATCGATCCGGACGCAGTCGACCGCCGTCATGTCCACGTACAGGGTGCCGTCTTGCTCGATGAGTGCGATGGATACAGAGATATCCTGGTCTACTAAGAGACCCTGGTTCACCTTGACGTCGTACTCGCCGTCCGCACCGACGAATACGGTCACCGCAAAATCCTGGTCGAGCGCGATGTCCTGGTCGAGGGCGATGCGTGTGACGACCTTCCCATCCCAGCCTGTCACGTCGACGCGGGCGGCCTGCCGGATGGAGAAGTCCATGTCGGCATCCACCGCGAGATCCGCCGAGCCCGGGACGGCGTCTCCGGTGGTGTCGATGCCGATGTCGGCGTCCTGATCGACCGCGGCGTCCTGCACGATGGCGACGTCAGTGGAGCCACTGCCGATCCCGAGCGACAGAGCGACGGTCTGGCCGATGCTGACCTCTTGCCAGACGAACGCGTCTGGACGGTCCCCGGGCGTGGGATCCGCGCCGGCCCAGTCAAAACCGTCCGTATGGCCCTCCCCGGATCCCTCAATGTTATCCCCTTCAGATCCGCCGCGGCGTGGGCCGCCGGCTTCTCCCCCGTCCCGCTCAGCGGACCCCGCGCGGTCGGGAGAGCGGTCGTCGCCGCCTGCCTTCTCGGTCGTGGTGGTGAGGGCCTTGCGGACGGTGAATGCCTCCACGACTGCCGGCCCCCGTGCTCCTGCTGCGTCGGCTTCCTCCATGGCTACCGGCGGCGGGTCCGAGGAGGCAGCGTCAGGCTCAGGCGCCTGTGGCAGCCCCGTTCCCCCCATCGCATCCTCAAGTCGCGCTAGGGGCCCGTGATTGGCCTGGGGAGGCGGAGCGGACATTGCCTGAATGGTTGAGTCTGGTGTCCAATCGATCGTCTGAGCAACCGGGGCGGGCGCCTCCGGCAGGATAGGCAGAAGATCGCGGATACCCCGGTCGGGCGCGTTCATCGAGACCCCTCGCGACAGTGATGCCTCGGCAGTTTCGCCCCTCGCGGCGGCACGATCCATGCGCCCGAAGGGATGATGCCCGGCCGCTATTCCAGGGCAGGCAGATACTTGGCAACACTCGCGAAACAATTTAACCAAAAATAACCTTAGTTAATGAAAGTTCGGTCCTAAATGAGCCTACTTTTGCTTGCGGCACAGGCCGAATGAAAGGGGCCGCAAGAGTGGGATACTCCAAACGGGGGATATCCGTTCCCGGTCAATTGTCATCATGCCATGCTGGCTTTAGCTCATCCGAAAGAGGCGGCAGCCGTGATCCGAACCGTGTCGGGCTCACCTGCCCCGACAGGTCAATCGTTTTAAAGTGACGTGATCTGCCCCAGCGCCGGTGGAAATTCAGACTCTTAACCGGCAAATGTGTTCGGAGCGATCAGCACCGGGGGGGTTGCATGCAGTCAGCGCGATCTCAGAAGGACACATCGTCCTACATTCAGGACAGAGGCCTATTCCTCGTCATCGATGAGCACGCCTTTTCGCGGGGATGCACCGCGGAGGTTCTCAGGAATGCCTTTCCGGATATCGAGGTGCTGGGCCTTCGGCGTGCCGGCGAGGTCGACAGGGCCCTCGTTCCCCGCGTCATATTCGTAGCGCTCCGATGGGACAGCCACCCGTCCAAGGGACTGGCGCTCGGGCAAGTTCTCGGCGAGGTGGAGGCCCTTTTTGCGCGTACGCCCAAGGTACTAATCACTCAGCTCGACGATGAGAGCAATGTTCAAGCCGCTATCAGACACGGCATAGATGGGGTCATCCCGAGTGCAGCTTCGATCGAAATCGGCATCGCCGCCGTACGACTAATCCTGGCGGGGGGCACCTACTATCCACGCCCGATGGAGCCCGCCATGCGGTTACGGGCAGACACGGCTCCCCTGAAGGTCGTCCCCGAGCCCGTGATCCCGGGGCACGCGGCCTTGCAGCCCCAGCCTGAGATCTCCGAGGGCGACCAGGTGCATTTCACGCCGCGGGAGATTCAGGTGTTGGGCGTCCTTCAGCGCGGGCGCTCCAACAAGCGGATCGCCAATGACCTGAATCTCTCCGAGAACACGGTGAAGATCTACGTCCGGCACATCATGCGCAAGTTGAAGGCCAGCAATCGCACGCAGGCGGCGATCATGGGGCAGCGTCTGTTGCCGGACCTCGCGGTGTCAGCGGGGGATGTCCGAGTCTCCACCGCGAGGATCGTGAGGGAGGAGACGAATGTCAGGCGCCTCCCGCTGCCGCGCCGTTGACCCGAGCACCGCCTCTGCGGTTTCGGGGCGGGCATAGAGCCGGCCCGAGCCGTGGCCGAGGCCGCCGACGGTGATGAACTTCCAGCCGAAGGCCCAGCCCCGCTCGGCCGCGGCTTGGCGCGCGGCCTCGAAGGTGCGGACGGCGCGCTCGCGCCGGGTCTGGCCTTGACGCTCCGCCCCGGGAGTCCTGAGCAAGCCGGTTCGCCCAACATCGCGCTCGGCCGCGATGATCACCAGAGGCGCCGCCAGGTAGCGCTGCAAGGCCGCCTCCCCACCCGGAGGATCGGGGATCCCGCCAAGGCCGTAGGGAAAGCGCACGGTCAGATCGGGGGTGACGTGACTGCCGGGATTGGCCACCACGATCCGGCTCGCTCCGTTCGGCTCCAATGCCGCGAAGCGGCTGAGGAACTGCGCCCCTGCGGAGTGTCCCAGGAGCACGTAGGGCATCCCGGGGCGTCCCGCCTCGCGGCGCAGGTGATTGACGAGGGCGAGGACCAGCGCTCCGGTGGTGGCATCGGGGAGGCGGAGGCGGAACCGGCGCCGACCCGCTGTCTCGATCACATCACCGACGCCGCCGAACTGATAGGCCCAGCGGCCGAAATGCTCCGCATCGAACAGCGGCGCCACGAGGAGGGCGCAGCCGGCCTCCGCGATGGGCACCGCGTTATCGCGCGCGAGCATCGGGTTCTGGTCCGAGCCGTGAAAGACGACGATGAGGCGCTCGATGTCTCGGCAATCGGGGCGGTAGACCGCGATCCGCAGGACTCGACCGGCGACCGCAACCTCCCGGTCCGACCGGCCCGAAGGCAACGGCTCCGCAGCAGCAGGGCGGGGCGATGCGGTGGCGAGCGCCAGGACGACGGCGACGGCTGTCCGCGACATGCTGAGCAGATTTCGCAGAAGCGGCCGACAGTTTTGCAATAAAAATCCTAAATAAAACAACAACCGAAGCGGACGAAGCGTTGGCATGCCAACGCAAGTCTGCTTAGTTGTCGCGAAAGGACCGGTTGAGGCTGTCGAGGATCGGCGCGAGCATGTAAGTTGCAATCGTGAATTCCCCCGTCTTAATCAGGACCTCCACCGGCATGCCCGGGACAATTTCGACATCCTTGAGCTCCCGCAACTTGTCCTCGTCGAAGACGATGGTCGCGGCGTAGTAGGGCTGTTCGGTGCGCTTGTCGACGAGCCGGTCGGCCGAGACATAGGTGAGGGTTCCTTGCACGGGCGGCACCCGGCGCAGCTTGTAGGCCGTCAGTCGCACCCGGGCGGGCAGGCCGGGGCGCACGAGGTCGATATCCTCGGGGCGGACCTGGGCCCGCACGATGAGGCGGTCCTGCTGCGGCACGAGCTCCATCAGCGGTTCGCCGGCGGTGACCACCCCGCCCGGGGTATGGACTCGCCGGCCCGTGATGATGCCCGCTTCCGGCGAACGCACCTCGATCCGGGAGAGCACGTCGGAGGCGGCCTGCAGGCGCTCGTCGAGCTGGTTGATCAACGCCTGGGTCTCGCGCAGGCTCTGCGCGATCTCCGCCTGCTCGTCGCTGCGGAGCTTGAGGATCTGGGCCTCCGACTCGCCCATGGCCTGCTCGGCGCGCGAGATCTGCGCCAGCGCCTCGCCCCGGCGTCCGAGGATCTCCGCCTCCTCCCGTTCCAGTTGCATCAGCTTGGGCCGGGTCATGAACCCCTTGGCCACCAGCGGGGCGATGGCGGCGTTCTCCTGCCGCACGATGTCGAGGCGCTTGACCGCGGCGGCCTCCTGGTGGCGCAGCCCTTCGATCTCCCGTTCGGTCTGGGCCTTGCGCTGCCGGATCACCTCGATCCGGGAGGCGGTGAGCTTGCGACGGCTGTCGAATATTTTCGTCTGGCCGGCCATCACCTCGGCCGCGGCGGGCTCCTCCCTGGCCGCGAGGATCACCGAGCGTGGGAAGGTGATCGCCGGCCGCTCGTCCCGCTCGGCGAGCAGGCGCGCCTCGCGGGCCTTCGCCTCGAGGAGTTGGCCCTGCAACGCCGCCAGCGTGGTCCGCGCCTTGGTGTCGTCGAGGCGCACGAGCACCTGCCCGGCCGCGACCGCGTCGCCGTCGCGCACCAGGATCTGGCCGACGATGCCGCCCTCGAAATGCTGGATCGTCTTGCGGTTGGTTTCGGCCTCAATGGCGCCGCCCGCGATGGCGGCGCTCTCCAGGGGCGCTTTCACCGACCAGACACCGAACCCCACGATGAAGACGCTGACGACGAGGAAGGCGGCGAGGGCCGGCCAGCGCAACCGCTCGACTGGAGACTTGCTGGTCTGCGGGGCCACGTCGCGCAGGTCGTAGGCGAGGACGGGCTGAAGCTTCATCAGGTGATCCTCGATCAGGCGATGCTCAGTGGCGGCATGTCGGCGCGGGGCAGCCTGGGCTCGTCGGCCGGAGTGGCTTCCTGGTTCCCGGTGCTCTTGACGGTGATCACGTCCGGCTTGCGCACCGGGATCGCTGTGCGCCCGTCCTTGATGCGGGCGACCACGTCCCGCCGGGCGCCGAAGGCGTTGACGCAGCCGTTATCGAGCACCAGCACCTTGTCGGCGACGCTGAGAATGCCGAGCCGCTGGGCAATCACGATCACCGTAGTGCCGCGGGTGCGCAAGGTCCCAATGGCCTCGCGCAGGGCCATCTCGCCCTCCGGATCCAAGGCGGCGTTGGGCTCGTCGAGCACCACGAGGCTCGGGTCGCCAAAGAACGCCCTCGCCAGCCCCAGTCGCTGCTTCTGCCCACCCGACAGGCGAGCTCCGTCCTCGCCGATGTCGGTGTCGTAGCCTTGAGGCAGCCGCATGATCGTCTCGTGGAGGCCCACCAGGGCGGCGGCGGCGATCACGTCCTTCGAATCGGCCTCTCCCAGGCGAGCGATGTTCTCGCACACGGTGCCGGCGAAGAGTTCGACGTCCTGGGGCAGGTAGCCCAGGTGCCTGTGGCCGCCCGAGGACAGCCAGATGCCGATATCAGCGCCGTCGAGGCGGACGTGCCCGCCATTGGGCCGGATTGTGCCGGCGATGAGGCGCCCGAGCGTGGACTTGCCGGCACCGGACGGACCGACCACCCCAAGGACCTCCCCGGGCTCGACCGTGATGGTCACCCGGCGCAGCGTCGCGGTGTCGCTTCCGCGGGGAATGTAGCTCACTTGCTCGACCGAGAGCGCTCCTTTGGGCTTGGGCAGCGACATGCCCTTGGGTCGGGCGGGCACGGCGGCGAGGATTTTCTGCAGTCTCCCATAGCCGAGCCGGACCGTGGTCACGGCCTTCCAGGTCCCGATGGCACTCTCGACCGGGCCGAGCGCGCGACCGAGCAGCATCGAGGCGGGGAAGATCGCCCCTGCGCTGAGATCGCTGCTGATCACCAACCAAGCGGCGGCGGCCAGCACCGAGACTTGGGTAAGAAGGCGGACGAAGCGGGCGCAGGCCTGGATGATCGAGGCGCGGCGCCCGGCGCGGTCCTGTGCGATCTTGGCTTCGTCGTGGTCGTTGTGGAGCGCGCGGGCGACGCCCGGAAGCATGCCCATGGCGCTGATCGCCTCCGCGTTGCGCAGCATCGCCTCTAGGCGGTGCTGGCTGGCGATGGTGGTCGCGGAGGCACGCGCGAACGGCTTGCGCGTCACCAACTCGTTGATCAGGGCGAACAGGAAAAGGACGAGCGATCCGACGAGGCCGATGAGGCCGAGGAGCGGGTGCACCAGCACCATGGCGAGGATGAAGATTGGGGTCCAGGGAAGGTCAAACAGGGCGGTGACGGAATTGCCGGAGAAGAAGCTGCGGACGTTACCCAGGTCGCGCCAGGCCTGCGACGCGGCGGTGGGATCGCCCCGCATGGCCGCGGCCACCGTCCCGGTCATCACCGCCGGCTGCAGGCGCTCCTCCAGCCAGTCCCCGATGCACGCCAGCATCTCGCGGCGCAAGACCTCCAGCACCGCGTGCACCGCCAGGGCGACCACTACGATGAGCGTCAGGTGTATCAGGGTGTCGAGGCTGCGGCTCGACAGGACGTGCTCGTAGACCTGCAGCAGGTATAGCGGCACGGTCAGGGCCATCAGGTTGACGAAGAAACTCAAGCAGAACACCAGGGCGAGGGATGGGCGGCATGCCTGGAATGCCGTCTCGACCTCGGTTCTCGGGCGGGAGGCTGTCCGCAGCAGCGACATCGCGGGGGCTCTAGGCTGGTCGTTCGGGCGGAGGTTCAGGCGGAGGGGAGGGCCAGCCGGCCCTCCCGGAGCGCGCGGGCGCTCAGTTGATGTCGATGTCGACCGTGCCGGTCTGGTCAGTATCGGCGCTCTGGTCGATGGTCACGTCGACGTCGGCGTCCTCGGAGTCGTCGATGTCGACGTCCGTGTCCGTGTCCTGGTCGGTATCCGTGTCCTGCTCGATATCGCTGTCGACGTCGGCGTCGTCGGAGTCATCGACCTCCACCATCGAGACGGCGTCCTGGTCGTTGTCCACCGTCTGGTCGGTGTCGAGGTCCACGTCGGCGTCGTCGGAGTCGGTAATGTCGACGTCGTTGTCGATTTCCTGCTCGATATCGTTGTCCTGATCGTGGTCGACATCCACGTCGGCGTCGTCGGAGTCGTCGATGTCGACGCTGCTGCCGGAGAACTGGTCCGTATCGGCATCCTGATCATCGTCGATGTCCACGTCGGCATCGTCGGAGTCGGTGATGTCGACGGTGGTGTCGTCGTCCTGGTCGACCTCGGACTCCTGGTCCACGTCCGTATCCACGTCGGCGTCGTCGGAATCCGTGACCAGCACGTTCGAATTGTCGGTCTGGTTGGTGTCGTCGTTCTGTTCGAGGTCGAACAGGACGCGGGCATTGTCCGAAGCCATAGGATGATCTCCCCTTTTCCCGTTCAGGGCACCGGGGCCCGGGCGACCCCGGCGTTCTCGGAGGTCCGGCTGCCCGGACTTCGCCTCCGATGGTGTCACCATGGCTCGGGGACGGAGAACAGCAAAAGATACGACTTAGCATGTACCCGTCAGGGTATCATCCACCTGGATTAGCGTATTATAAGAATTATTTCTCCACAACGGACAGTCATCGTATCCTTGATCCGCAAAGAAAAGGGTCGCCGGGAAGCCGGCGACCCTGGAGCTTGGGGCGTGGGTGTGGTCAGGCGACGATGAATACGTCCACGTTGACGCCGACATCAGCGTCGATCTCCGACACGGCATCGATGTCCGCGCCGTCGTCGGAGAGGTCCACCTCCAGGCTGTCATCCATGTCGGAGGCGATGAGCTTGTCGATGGCGATCCCGATGGATGCGCCGTCGAGGTCGTCGTCGAGGTCGACCCGGACGTCCGACTCGTCGGTCACACGGGTGTCCTGATCGATCTCGGCCTCAACGTCGTCCTCGCTGCCGTCCGCCTCGACGTCGATTTCGATGTCGGACTCGTCCTCCACGTCCGTGTCGATCTCGATTTCGACCTCCGCGCGCAGGACGCCATCGTCGTCCTCCAGGTCCGCGAACACGTCCGTACGCTGCTCGATGTCGAGGTGGTGCTCGATGAATGCCTCCACTCCCGTTCCTCCGTCCTCGACTTCGTCGGCGTCCACATCCGCGCGCTGGTCGGCCTCGCCCCTCTGTGAAGTCCGAATACGCACGTCGACGACAACCGAGTGAACTGCCGCTTCCACGTTTACCGAGGACAGGTCATCGGTTGCGCTGTCCTGATTGAGGCTGAACTTGTGGTCGCCATCGTCGTCAACCTGCGATCTCTGGTTGATGTCCTCGCGTTGTTCGATCCGTGCGTCAACTTCGTCTTCTTCGCCGGCCGCATCGACTTCTATGGCGCTTTCCTGGTAGGCCTCAGCGTCCTGATCCACACGAAATCGGTTCGCCATGATGCTGCCTCCCTGCTGCATGCGCCACGCACGTTGCCGGTGGGTCATTCCGGCAACGGGACAGAGAACCAAGGCCGAACCTTCAGTGATAGTCGCCAAGGTGGGTGAGGGTCTGCGCCCGAAGGGATGCATCCGGATTGGGACGGCGCCCGCCTGGCCTGAAACTTAAGATGACCGCAAATCGGAGGCGCGCGCGGATCAATCGGTTCAATCAATTTGTGTCATGCCATACCTCTTTATGGTGTTTCATGCTCGCCGAATTCATGTTGCTCTTGATCATTGGTCGACTGTTCGTGATCGAGCCGTTCAGGCCGCGAAGGTCGTTGTAAGTATTGTCTCCAGAGGCGGCCGCGTCCTCCGTGCTCGCCATTTTCGTCCCCCCGCCGCCAAGATACTCGTTAAGCGGCTCGCACACGCTTCAAGAAACAAGGTCCGCACTTCCATTCTTCGAGAGTTGGTGTCTCGCGAAGCCGTGGTGCGGTGCGAGTTCATGTCAGGGAGCTGCGTGAACCTGAGCGCGTGTCCCTGTTTCATCCGGGTCGCCGACTTCCGCTTCGAGCGCGTGCACGATGTGCTTGGCCAGGAGATCAGCGGTCCGTGGCAAGGAGCCGGGGGCGCGATACAGGACGACCTCGGTCGCCGGCAGGGCAGGAAGGCCGTGCGTGCCAGACACTCGGACCGGGCCGGACTGGATCATTCCCTTGGCAGCACCGTCACACCCAGTCCGAGGACTGCATTTCGGGAAGACGTCCATGCACGACCTCGTCGCGAGCTTGATCTCAATGGCGCTCATTCAACCGCTTGAGATAGAGATGATGCAAACGTTGCGAGCGTGGCACGCGCCGGCCCGGTGTTGCGGCTGCCACGGCTTGCCTGCGCACAGCAGAGCCGAGGCTTGCTGTGCAAACGCTCACAAAACCGTGGTGGACAATTTCCTAATCGCTGCGGCTCTGGACCAGGTTAGCATTACAGTTGCATGGGCCTCTTGATGTGAGCTTGGCGGGCGGCGGCTTGGTGAGCACGCCGCCAGGCTGAACAAGCGATGACGAGAGCCGGTTCAATGCGCCGTTGCGCGAGCCGCGTCGCGACTCGCCGGATCTCCTGGAGCGACCAGGGCACGGGCGAGCTTGGCCCTTCGCTCGGTTTTTGGGGGCGGGCCGTTGGCCCGCTGGCGCATCCGCGCCAGCACTGCGAACGCCAGCATCACCAAGCTGAATGTCGTCGGTTCGATCCCGATCGCCCGCTCCACTAAATCTTTGGAGCTAAACACGTTTTGACAGGCCGAGCGGTCCCGGTGTTCCCATGTTCCCCATGGCGTTCCCCACCGTTCCTCTGTTTCGTTCAGGATCTGTTCCGCTCTTCGGGGCTGAGCCTTTGATGATCATCCGGCCGGTGAGCGTCGCGGCGAGCATCAGCCACGGCCGTCTCGCCCTCCGGCCGATTAGCACGAGGGGTAGGCGCGGCGCATGGGCACGAATCCGGCGAGATGAGGATGCCCCCCATGACGGCATCGCTCTCCGTGATCAGGAGGTTCGCGTGCTGTCGCCATATCCCTCGATTCTGCAGGCGTGTACGCTCCTCCGATCCACCATTGAAGTCGGTGAGCGCCATGAGCGATGACGCGATGTCGCTTCGCCGCCTGAAGCGCGGGCCTGATCTCGGCCGCGGGTCTGCCGCGCATGGCCGTGAGCGGATGTTGCCCGTCCGCTTGTAGATCAACGCCACCTTCGTCCTGAGCAGGCTGTGGGTGTCGTAGGCCGACGGGTCGAGGCCGATCAACGCCACCCAGCTGTCGACCAGTCGGTTGGGGCGTTGGCCACCCCGCACCGGCTCGCAAGGGGTGCAACCGGTTCGACGATGTAGTCCCGCACGCAATCTCCGCCGATTACGTTACGGAAGCAGCGGTCACTAATTATCAGAGAAGCATAGAAATTCAATCACATCGGGGCAACGGCCTTTCGGGACCCGAGGCTGCATCTTGCCCGCCGCAGAGCGCTGGCCCGTGCTGGCTTTCGCGTTCTGGCAGCTGGCCTCGACGCCGCATTCGGAGGTCATGGTAAGTCGCACGCCCTGGACTGCGACTTTTCTGACTTCCAAACGTTGGTGCGCATCGACCGGCACGTGACTGGCTGCCGGCCCCTTAAACGCGCGCCATGGGAGGCCATCATGAAAGCCACACTTCTGATTGCAGCTCTCCTCATGTCTCCTTCCGCGTTGACCCTGTCAGCCCAGGCGCAGGGTACTGTCCGTGGCGCTGAACGCGGGGCCGAAGATGGAAGCCGGGCGGCTGGACCGGTTGGCGGCGTTGTCGGCGGAGCTGTTGGTGCGGCAACCGGCACTGTCGGCGGCGTGCTCGGCGTTGATCCGGAGCCGCGCAGAGAGCGGATGGAGCGACGTGAGGAGCGCACGACGACCACGCGTGAGCGGCGCCAGCACTAATACTTTCCTCTTGCTTTCTCCCCGGCAGCTGACGCGGCCGGGCTGCTCCCCCCGTCGAAGCTTGCGCACCAGCCAAGCCAAGTGTGAGCTGCCGTTCGTCCAATAAGCGCCATCGTTGAACGGCAACCCTTCCCGAGGTTCGAAGCGGCGGTTGCTTGGCTTGACGCGCTCGAGGTGGGGCTGGCGAGGGACACCGTGTGAGCGTTGCGCCTTCGCGCCGAATCACCCGGGCTGACGGTCAGTTCGAGACGAGGGTTCGCGCGGCCGCGACGCCCGGGCGGCCGACCTCCTGCCAGTTCGCTATCGGCTGACGAGCAGGGCGAGGATGGCTACGGCAATCAATCCGAGGCCCAATCCCCCGGCACCCGCGATCGCCATCCGCACCGATAAGATGGTCGCGGCTACTCTCGGTGTCCCCGCCCGGAGGTGAAGCGGAAGATGAGTCCGGTTCATGAAGCGCCCCTGTCGGGCCGAGGCCGTCGCGCGGATGCGAGCCGCGGGGACAATGTCTGCCCGTTTCGATGGTGAGGCAACCAGGAAGCTGCGTAGTCGGCGCTATCACGGCGTCTGAGCCGCCGCCGCAGAAGCGGCAGGACCGGCCTCACTTCAGTCCGCAGCCCCCCTCCTGGCCTCACAGCTCGCGAGGGTGCTCCCGCTGACGTGCTTGACGCCAGAGGTACACGTGGCGAGGAACGTCAAGAAACCGTGTTAAGGCATCTAATGTCCGGAAAATCTTCGCAGCTAGACATTCTCGACATGCACTGCGCACGACCGTTTCGGATCACTCTAATCCGTTCGCATTGGGTTCGACCACTGGCGCGGACAAGACAACCACCGACCCGAGGTTCACCCGCTTGGTCGCCTGCGGTTCGGCTGCTTCGCTCAGCTCCACTTCATCCACCGAGAGAGGCAAGTCGATCGTGAAGCACGTGCCTCCACCCCCTTTGCTCGACAGCGTGATCTGACCCTGCAGGGTCGAAGCAACAAGGTTGAAGACGATGTGCAGCCCAAGGCCCGTGCTGCCTTTGTCGCGCCGCGTAGTGAAGAAAGGGTCGAATACCTTGCTCAGGTGCTCCGACGGGATGCCGATGCCGTCGTCGGCGATGATGATGCGCAGTCGATCCTCGCCCGAACGAGACGCCGCGACGTCGAGTACGCCCGATCGACCGTCGGGATAACCATGCACGATAGCGTTGAGCGCCAGATTGCTTATCACCTGCGCCAGCGCGCCGGGATGGGAGTCGAGTATGATCCTGTCCTCACAGCGGATCCGCATCGTGTGGCCCTTGCGCCGCACGAGCGGCCCGAGCGTGCTCATCAGCTCCTCAAGCCAGCCGTGCAGCTCGAAGGTGCGCCGCTCCTCACTGGCTTGGTCGACTGCGACCTGCTTGAAGCTGTTCACGAGGTCGGCTGCCCGCGTGAGATTGGAGAACAGCAGCCGCATCCCCTCGCTCAGCCGCGCAAGACCCTGCGTGAGGTCCGACCGGCGCAGTTGGCCTGATTCAACGGCGCCCTGGAGATGCCTCAGATCGCCCTCGGCGGCGGTCGACGTGGTGAGCGCCAAGCCGATCGGCGTGTTGATCTCGTGAGCCACACCCGCCACGAGCTGACCAAGGGCCGCCAGCTTCTCGGCTTGCACGAGATGGGCCTGGGCCTCGCGCAACTCGGACAGGGCCGTCTGCGATCGCTCCTTCTCCCGCCGAAGTGCCTCCTCCGTCTGGAATTGGCGCCGAGCTCGCACCTCTCGCGCGCCGACAGCGTAGAGCGAGAGCGCGTATGCCATGCCAATCTCGAAGTTGTTCACGAAGCGCATGCCCGCCCGCTCATGCACCGCGAAGGATTCGCATACGGCGAAACAGAGCCAGGTCAGGCCGCAGAACGCAGCGAGCGAGGACAAGCGCAGCGGCAACAGCGTCGAGACGAACAGGATGACGACGATCATGCCCGCAGCGGCATGGTCGAAGCCGGGTCCCAGCCGCAGGTAGATCAAGCTGAGCACGCAACCGGGCACGACGCAGTAGCTGAGGTAGATCTGCTCGGCCCAGCGCCGCGCGGCAGGCCAGCGCAGCGCCGCGGTTGCAGGCAAGAGTACGGCGAGCGCGACGGCGAGGCGAAGGAACAGGGTCTCAGTCCAGTGCGCCGGGTCGATGATCCAGTCCCAGACGGCGAAGGCGCAGTAGACGCAGGCGCCGAGGATCATCGCAGCCTGCGTGCGGGGTAGGTCGTCGAGGGTGAAGCGCGTCACGAAAGCACGCTCGTCGACGGGATCTTCGAACCGCAGGCCGAGCCTGCTCAGGAGTTTGCGCATTAGGAGGAAGGAGAGCAGTGGGGCATCCCTCCTACGCGCTGCAGCTTCGGGATGCACGCCGTTCGAACATCCGCCCTGCGCCACTTTCGGACCTTCATATAGCGCCATCGGAATGTCAGCTCGTCATCTACCTGCGGACCTTCGCGGTCGGCGCTCTCTCACCTGGAGCGCTGACCAATCCACGTGCGGCGGGCATGTGGAACCGGCCCACGGCGAGTCGTGCCCCATGCTGCATCGTTGGAGCACTGGCCAGTATCAGGTGCGATGGCTCAGACGATCAGTGTCGCCCCGAAGTGTTGGTGCCCTGCATGCGCCTCAGAACTGCTGTCTGACCAGGGCGAAAACGTTCGGCATCATCGGCCAGCCCGAGTGGAAATAAGGCAGGGCAGGCAAGTGCGGTCGATCACCCGTCGAGTATGGCGCATTCGCATTGCCGTATGCACCCGATCGCATGATTAAGCCTCGCGCTTCGAAAGATGCGGACGAGCATGAGATGTTGTTGGGGACGGCATCCGCAACGCGAGATCGGCGGCGGGCGGTCGTCTCAGGTCCTGCGCTCGTCGAGGAGCAGGCGCATCGCGTCGAGCGCCACCCCGTAGCCACTCGGACCGAGGCCCGCGATGACGGCCGTGGCGGCCCGCGAGACGAGTGAGCGGTGGTAGATCTCCTCGCGTCGGTGGATGTTCGAGATGTGCAATTCGATCTTCGGGCCATCGAACATCTTGAGCGAGTCGAGCAACGCGATCGAGGTGAAGCTGTAGCCGGCCGGGTTGATGATGATCCCGGCGGCGCGCTTGCGGGCCTCGTGCACGCTCTCGATGAGCACGCCTTCAAGGTTGGTCTGGCGGAACTCGATGGCGAGACCCTGCGTCGCGGCCCGCGCGCGGGAGGCCGCCTCGATCTCGGCGAGCGTGGTTTGCCCGTAAATCGCCGGCTCACGCTCGCCGAGCAGGTTGAGGTTCGGCCCGTTCAGGACGAAGATGATCGGCTCGTTCATGATGACTCCCTCCCCCGCAGCGTCCCCGCGGGTCAGTGATGTGCCAGGATCTCGCCGAGGAAGGTGCGCGCCCGCGGGTGCTGCGGGCTGCGGAAGAAGGCCTCGGGGGCGGCCTCCTCCAGGATCGCGCCGTCGGCCATGAAGATCACCCGGTCGGCGACCTGGCGGGCGAAACCCATCTCGTGGGTGACGCACACCATCGTCATGCCGTCGCGGGCGAGCCCGATCATGGTGTCGAGCACCTCCTTGACCATCTCCGGGTCGAGGGCCGAGGTCGGCTCGTCGAACAGCATGACCTTGGGCTCCATGCAGAGCGCCCGGGCGATCGCGACGCGCTGCTGCTGGCCGCCCGAGAGCTGCGCCGGGTACTTGCCCGCCTGCTCGCCGATGCGGACCCGCTCCAGGTAGCGGCGCGCGATCGCCTCGGCCTCGGCCTTCTTCGTGCCGCGCACCCGCATCGGCGCCAGCGTACAGTTCTCCAGCACCGTCATGTGCGGGAACAGGTTGAAGCTCTGGAAAACCATGCCGACCTCGCGACGCACCGCGTCGACGGCCCGCGCCGAATCGTCGAGGGCGATGCCGTCGACCACGATCCGCCCCTTCTGGATCGTCTCGAGGTGGTTGATGCAGCGGATCAGCGTCGACTTGCCCGATCCGGAGGGTCCGCACAGGACGATCTTCTCGCCCCGGCGGACCTCCAGGGTCACGCCTTTGAGGGCGTGGAAGTCACCGTACCACTTGTCCACGCCGTGCATCGCAATGAGGGGGCCAGTCGCCGGGTTCGGTGACACGATCATCTCCTGGCGCTCAGCTGGCAGTGAATGAGACGCCCTCGATGCGCTCGGGCATCGGCGGCTGCTCGGCCTTCATCCACTTGTCGGTGATCTTCCTCAGCTCGCCGTTCGCCTTGATCTTGTCGATGAAGTCGTTGATGAACGCATTCATCTCCTTCTCGCCGAGCCGCGTGCAGGCACCGTTATAGATGCTCGTGAAGGTCAGCTTCTGCTCGAACACGCCGGGTTTCGCCTCGTCGAGGCGGCGGATGTAGAAGATGTTGCCGCCGACCGCCTGCGCCTGGCCGGAGACCACGGCCTGGATCGAGGCGGCGTCGCCGTCGAGCCGCAGGATGTTGGTGCCGGGCGGGGCGTTGCGCGTCACCTCGGTGTCCTGGGCCGCGCCACGGGCCACCGCGATGGTGAGCTTGCCCATGTCGGCGTTCGTCTTCACTGCGACGGTCTTGGGCGCGAGCAGCACGATCTGGTTGGCGACGTAGGGCTTGGAGAACTGCACCGCCTTGGCGCGGTCGGGGAACATCGCCATCGTAGCGAAGAGCACGTCGCAGCGGCCCGAGGTCAGGGCCGGGATGCGGTTCGCCACTTCGAGCGGCATGAACTGGACCGCCACGCCGAGTTCCTTGCCGAAGAGCTCGCCGATATCGGCATCGATGCCCTCCTGCTTGCCCGCGCTGCTGACATAGCCCCAGGGCGGGTTGTCGCCCTGGATGCCGATGATGACGCGGCCCCGCTTCTTGATCTGGTCGGGCGTGACGGCGAGCGCCCGGCCGGTCATCAGCGCCGGCAGGGCGAGCGCGGCGCCCGCTCCCGCGACGAGGCTGCGACGGCTGATGCTGTGGCGTTCCATGATGTCCTCCCCCTTCTTGGTGTTCGAGATCCCGGCTCAGCGCGTCGGCGCTGCGAGGCGCCGCTCCATCCAGGAGCCGTAGAGCGACAAGGGCCAGCAGAGCGCGAAGTACATCGCCCCGACGATGCCGAAGACGAGCAGCGGCTTGAAGATCTGGTTCGACACCATGTTGCCGGCCCGCGCGAGCTCGGTGAAGCCGACGATCGAGGCGAGGGACGTGCCCTTGATGAGCTGGACCAGGAACCCGATCGTGGCCGGCAGCGAGACCCGCAGCGCCTGGGGCAGGATCACGTCCCGCATGCGCGAGACGTAGCCGAGGCTGAGCGCCCGGGCCGCCTCCATCTGCCCGCGCGGCACGGCCTCGATCCCGCCGCGCCAGATGTCACCCAGATAGGCGCTGGCATGCAGCGTGAAGCCCAGAGCCACCGCCTCCCAGGGGGCGAGATCGAGCCCGACGAGGACGAGGCCGAAATAGACCACGAAGAGCTGCATCAGCAGCGGCGTGCCCTGGAACACGCTGACATAGGCCGCGGTCGCGCGCTCCAGCATCGGCCGCCCCGAGGTGCGGGCGAGCGCCACGGCGAGGCCGACGACACCGCCGCCGATGAATCCGATCGCCGAGAGCGCGATCGTCCACTTCATGCCCTCGAGCAGGAACAGAAATTCGGGCCAGCCCATCGTCGCGCCCTACTTGACCGGGTAGCTGAAGTACCGACGTGAGACGAGCCCGAAGGCACGCATCATCAGCCAGGACATCAGGAAGTACAGGACCGTGATCGTGCCGTAGACCTCGAAGCTGCGAAAACTCTCGTTCTCGATCAGCTTGGCGACCGAGGTCAGCTCGTAGGCGGCGATCGCCGAGGCGATGCTGGTGGTCAGCGTCAGCATGACGAACTGGCCGGTCAGCGAGGGGTAGACGGCCCTGAGCGCCGGTCGCAGGACGATGAAGCGGAAGACGTCGCGCTTGTGCAGCCCGAGGGCGAAGCCGGCCTCGACTTGGCCCTTGTGGATCGACTGCACGCCGCCGCGGATGATCTCGATCGCGTAGGCGCCGCCGTTCAGCCCGAGCGCGATGATCGCGGTCGGCGTCGGCGCCAGGCGGATGCCGATCAGCGGCAGGGCGAAGAACACGAAGTAGATCTGGACTAGGAACGGCGTGTTCCGGATCAGCTCGACGAAGGCGATCACGGCCCAGCGCAGCGGGCGCAGGGGCGACTCGCGCAGCACGACGCCGACGACGCCGATCACCAGGGCGATCACCATCCCCGAGACCGCGAGGACCAGCGTGCCGGCACAGCCCTTCAGGAGATCGGGCAGGCCCGTAACGACCGGCCCGAAATCGAGCGTGTAATTCACGTGGTCGCTTCCCCCGGTGCGGCGCGCCCGGTGGGCCTCGCCGCGTCCTGGAGCATCCTGGCTGCTTCCAGCCGGCGCTCCCATGATCAAAGGATTACGGTATCATCCAACGATAAGCAATCCCTCATACGTTGCGCGGCGCGTCCCGTGGTGCCAAAGAGGTCGTCATGGCTGCTCCCTCAGACAACGCTGCCGGGATTGCCGGCGCACCCGGCGGCGAGACGGTCGGCGACGTCGTCCACGCCCGGATCCGGTCCGACATCCTGTTCGGCCAGCTCGCGCCGGGCGAGCGGCTGCGGCTCGACGAGGCGAGCCGGCGCTACGGCGTCAGCATCGGCACGATGCGCGAGCTCCTGAACCGCCTCGCCTCCGAGGGGCTTGTCGTGGCGGAGGCGCAGCGCGGCTTCGAGGTCGCGCCGGCCTCGGCGACCGAGTTCCGGGAGATCGCGGCCCTGCGCCTGCTCCTCGAGGGGCACGCGCTCGCCCTCTCCTTCGCGGCGGGCGACCTCGACTGGGAGGCCCGGGTCGTCGCCGCCCACCACAAGCTCGCGGTCACCGAGCACCGCATGCTCGCGAAGACCGACGCCGATCCGACCCTGGTCCGGCAATGCGACCGCGCCTTCCACCAGGCACTGACCTCGGCCTGCGGCTCGCGCGTGCTGATGGAGACCATCAGTTCCATCCACGACCGCTACCTGCGCTACCTGTCGCTCGCGGCCATCTTCCGCGGCGACCGGTCGATCCAGGAGCACGCCGACCTGCTCGCCTGCGCGCTGGCCCGCGACGCCGGGCGGGCGGCCCGGATCCTGAAGGTCCACATCGACAGCTGCCTGGACTACGCCCTGGCCGACGGGCCGCCGGCCTGGGCGTCCGGACCCGCCGTGCCTGACCAGGCACCCCCGGCACGGGATGTAGCCCCGCGCATGAAATCCGTCCGGACAACGCGACGCCGTTGATCGCCGCGGACGCAGCCGTCGATCAGGTCTCGAAACGGGCGGGACGGGCGCTCGCGACGTCCGGCGCCGGACTCTCCGAGGAGTCGGGCCGAGACGGGCAAGGGCAACGATGTCCGCCGTCTCGCTCCGGCGATGTCAGGCCATGTTGCCCCAGGTGCCGCGATCATCCGGCTTGAGCAGCGGCGACGCGCTCCCGATGAGCGCGAGTTCGTTCGCCATTTTCAGCAGGTTGGGGCCGAGTCGAAGCATCCGTTCCTCGGTGAAGCGGGAGGATGGACCGGCGACGATCAGGGCACCCGCCGCAGGCTCGCCCTTCCGCCTGATCACCGCGGCCATCGAGTTCATGCCGGGAGCGTACATGTTCTGGATCAGGCTGAAGCCCCGCTTCCGATGCCCCTGCAGCATCGCGAGGAGTGCCTCCACGGTGACCGGCGCGTTCGGCCCGTAGCTCGAAGGATCGCCCAAGCCTTGGCGAACCACGATTTCGGTCGCCTGTTGGTCGCTCAGGGTTGCGAGCCATGCGTGGCCCGCCGCGCTGCATGAGAGTCTCAAGTCGATCCCCATATCGGGATCGTAGAGCAGGCCGACTTTCGCTCCCACCGCTTTCGCGACCAAAGTCAGCCTGGTGCCATCGAGGATGGCGAGACGAACGAGCTCCTCGGTTTCTCTGGCCAGCCTGTTCATGACCGGCTGCGCGATGTCGATGATGCCGGACTTGCTCAGGAAGCTCATGCCCATCGACGAGAGCTTCGTGGTGAGCGCGTAATCCCCGCGCTGAAGCGGGCGCACGTACCCGTATTTCACCAGCTCGTTCAGGGTGCGATGGCACCCGCTGCGGATCTGGTTGAGCTCGGTCGCGATCGACACGAGCGGCGCGCCGTGCGGACGGGCTGCCAAGTACTCCAAGATGGCCAGCGCCTTCTCCATCGATCCACTCATCTCGGCAACCCGTCGAAACAGCTTTCAAAATTTGAAAGATAGTCAAAAAAACTTGCTGCGTCGATCCGCGGCCCGTACCAAACGACGGCTCAGATCGCGGGCAGCGACAGCTCGACATGGGAGGACGACGACGATGGCGACGAGCTTCATTCGGCGCAGAGATGTGCTGACCGCGATCGCGACCGTGCCGCTGGTTGCCGTACCGTTCATCCGCCGCGCTGCGGCAGCGGAGTTCAGCCTCAAGATCGCGCACCCGCTGGCCGTGGCGCATCCGACGAATACCCGCCTGCTCGAGGCCGCCGACAAGATCAACAAGGACACCGACGGGCGGGTCGAGCTGCGGATCTTCCCCAACGGCCAGCTGGGTGGCGAGGCGGACACGCTCAGCCAGCTCCGATCCGGCGCGGTCGAGGGTTACGTCATCGGCGGTCTCGTCGTGTCGACGGTCGTGCCCGCGGCGGCCCTGGACGGAACCGGGTTCGCCTTCAGCGATGCATCCAAGGTCTGGCCGGCCATGGACGGCAAGCTCGGCGCTCATATCCGTGATGCTTTCGCGAAGAGCAATCTGTACGCCACTCGCACGTCCTGGGATCTCGGCTTTCGGGAGATCACCACATCGGTGAAGCCCATCAGGACGGTCTCGGACCTGGCCGGCCTGAAGATCCGCGTACCCAGCGCGGCCGCCTACACGAGCCTGTTCAGGGCGCTCGATGCCGCGCCGACCAGCGTGCAGTTCACCGACGTTTATCCGGCCTTGCAAACCAGGATCGTCGATGCGCAGGAGAACCCGCTCAGCCTGATCGTGACCTCTCGCTTTCATGAGGTCCAGAAATTCTGCTCCTTGACCAATCACATCTGGCAAGGCAACTGGGTCCTGTTCAACGGTCGCGCCTGGAAGGGCATCCCGGAAAAACTTCAGGCCATCGTCGAGGATCGGCTGAACGAGGCAGGGCGGGCGCAGCGCAGCGATCTCGCCGGCCTGGAACAGAGCTACCGCGACACCATGATCAAGAGCGGAATCGTCTTCAACGACGTCGATGCCGACTCGTTTCGAGCGAAACTCAAATCTGCCGGCTACTACACCGACATGCGTCGCAAGTTCGGCGACCAGGCCTTCGACATTCTGGCAGAAGCGACTGGCACGTCTCTCGGGTGAGTCGCCGTATCGTCCATGGACGCCCTGCCGGTGCGGAACTCATGCCGCCGAGAAGGGGCGGGCTGCTGAGTGCATCATGCGGCGCAGCCGTCCGGTCTCACGTGAAGCCAAGAGGTCATCATGTCTCTATTGGGCCGGGCAGCGGTCGCGATGTGGTGGAGCATCGAGCCGGAGATGCGCGCGGAGTTCGGCGACTGGCACTCTCACGAGCACTTTCCCGAACGGCTGAACATTCCCGGCTTCCTGCGCGGGTCGCGCTGGGCGAGCACGCTCGACACCAGCGGTTACTTCGTTCTCTACGAACTCGATGCCTACGAGACGCTCACATCGACCGGGTATCTGGACCGGCTCAACGCGCCGACCCCGTGGTCCACGAAGATGATGCCCCATCACCTGGGAATGGTGCGCAGCCAGTGCCGTGTCGAGGCGAGCTTCGGGGGCGGCCTGGCGAACGCTCTCGCGACGGTACGGCTGTCGCCGGACGATCGGCACAGATCGGCCTTGCGAGAGCGCATCGTCGGCACCCTCGCGGAGATCGCTCCCAAGCCGGGCCTGACCGGCGCGCATCTCCTGATCACGCAGACCCCGCCGACGAGCGCACCGACGAGAGAGCAGGAAATTCGCGGTGCCGACGGCACGGCCGACTGGGTCGTGCTCCTCTCGGGCTACGATTCCCGCATCGTACAGGATACCGTGCAGCAACTCGCGACCGATACGCTCGATGGCGCGTGTGATGGCAGTGACATCATCGTCGGGCGATACGAATTATCGTTCTGCATGACTGCCGCGGATGTTGCGCGATCATAGGCCGGCTCGCGTGACGACCACAGGGCGACGGATGCCGAGGGCTCCGCAAGCGAACCGAGCGCCCGTGGATCACTGGGTGCATCAGCGCTCGGTCGCGAGTTCGGGCGAGAGACGATTGATGACACCGTAGTTCACCGCGGTCCAGAATTCCGACATGTCAGGATCGGCGAACTCGATCTCCGCCGCCTCGATGGCAGCGTGGTCGGCGCTGACGAGGTAGTCCTCGACGTCGTTCAGCGAGGCGAAGGACAGGACCGAGATGCCGTCGATCTTCGAGCCCTCCGGGTCCTCCTGCGTCGAGCCGAACGGGTGCAGCTGGGCGTAGCGCCGGACGTAATCCGCCGTCGCCGCCTTCCTGGCCACGAAGTCGGCATGCTCCTTGAGCCAGCGCGCCTGAAACGCCTCGCGCGAGAGCCCCGCCCGGCGGCGGTGGATCTTCACCAGGCTGACCGGGTCACGATGCCGCGCGCTCGGGATGACGATGTATTCGCGTGCGACCTCGCGCGTGACCATCCGGAACGCGGTGTGCTCGTCCGCGATGATACGTTGTGCGTACTGCTCCTGCCCGAGCACCGCCTCGACGTCTTCCTCGGAGCCGTAGGCGATGTAGGCGAACCCGTCCCAGCCCGGGCGCCGGTAGGCCGGGACGCGGGCGGCCGGGTCGGCCACCAGCTTGCCGTCCGCATCGACCATGGCCCGGTAGGGCGGCCTGAACGCCGATGAGGCCCCCGAGGCGATCCGGTGCACTTGGTCGTAGCGCAACACCTTGTCGTTCCGGGCGCCCGGTTCCTCGTAGGCGAATTTCGGCCCATGCACCTTGCGCCAGTACTCGTCCCAATGCTCGAAGGCACGGTTCCTGTCCGACTCCAGGGCAATTGCGCCCGGGTGCCGGTCCGGATGGGCGACCTCGTGGCCCGCGCGGTCGACGCCGGAATCGGCGTCGTGCGGGCGCTCGTTCTCGGGCGTCGCATCGCTGCGCGAGACGAAGGTCGGCGTCACGATCAGAGGCTTGGTGGTCGAGCCGACGACCCGCCCGTGCGGCGGGCGCTGCAGCAGGTCCGAGCCGGCGAGGTCGGGTGCGACGGTCTGGTTGGTCATGCGAGCTCCTTCGAGGGGGACGAGGGCTTCGACGGGATGGGTTCACGGGATGACGCGTGAGGCCCTGAGGCGTTCGAACAGGTCGAAGAAGGAATCGTCGGTCGCCTGGTAGTCGAGGAAGCCGAGGCGGCGGCTCTTTCCCATATCAGTCACCACCTCGATGGGCCGGCCGAGGTCCGCGTCCGTGTGCCAGGCCGAGGCGAGGCGGCCGAGATCGGGTTCGACCAGCCCGTGCCGAGCCGCGATCTCGGCCCAGAGCGGAGCATCGTCGGCCATCTGCGCCTGCAGCGGCCGGACCGTGCCGTCGAAAGGCGCGGGCTCCAGGCCGAACCAAACCGCGATGCGGCCCCACATCCAGCTCCAGCGAAACACGTCGCCGTTGACGATATTGAACGCCTCGTTGCGTGCGGCCGGCGTCGTGGCGGCCCAGGCGAGATGGCAGGCGAGCTGCCGGGCATCCGTTATGTCGGTCAGCCCGTTCCACTGCGCGGGGGAGCCGGGGAAGCGGAACGGGCGGCCGGTCTCGCGGCAGAGCGTGGCGTAGACCGCGAGCGTCACGCCCATGTTCATGGCGTTGCCGAGAGCGTAGCCGATGACGGTGTGCGGCCGGTGCACGCTCCAGCTAAAGCCGTCCCGCCCCGCGGCAGCGAAGACCTCGTCCTCCTGGGCGTAGTAGAAGTTCTCGATAGGCAGCCGTCCCTGCTCCTCCCGGAACGGGGTCTCGGGCAAATTACCCTTGCCGTAGGCCTCGAACGGCCCGAGGTAGTGCTTCAGGCCGGTAACCAGCGCGACGTGGCGCACGCTGCCTGCCAGCCGCAAGCCGTCGAGGAGGTTGCGGACCATCGCGGCATTGACCCGGATGTTCTCGGCCTCGGTCTCCTGGCGCAGCCAGGTGGTGATGAAGACGTGCGTCGGCGCCCGTGCGGCGAGCGCCTGCCGCAGGCTCCCGGCGTCGAGCAGGTCGGCCGCGACGGGCTCGACCCCGGCAAGGTCGGCAGGCGGACGCCGCGCGAGGCCTTGCACCGTCCAACCTCCTTTGACGAGGTGCCGGGCCAGGTTGTTGCCGACGATGCCGCTCACGCCGGCGATCAGTGCCGTTCCGTTCATGATACTCTCCGAACTGGTTCGCTCGGAGCTAGCCACGCTCAAAGCCCGCCGCTAGACGGCACCGTTTGGGATCATAGGCACCATGAGGTAACCACCATGAAGCCGGGCAGCGCGGACGAGGACTGGCGCGAGGATTGTGCGCCACGACGGGTGCTGGAGCTGTTCGCGACCAAGTGGACGAGCATGGTCCTGCACACGCTGCATGCGCGCCACGGTGGTCGGGCGCGGACGGGCATGCTCCACCGGAGCCTGCCCGGCATCTCCAAGAAGATGCTCACCCAGACCCTGCGCGAGATGGAGAGCAGCGGTCTCCTGACCCGGCACGTGGCCGGCACGGTTCCGCCGGCGGTCGAGTACCGCCTCACTGCGCTTGGGACCCGCTTCGTCGAGCCGGTCGAGCTTCTCTACGCTTGGGGTCGAGCGAACGCGGACGCGCTCGACGGCCTCGAAGCCCGGCCGACGTCCCGCCGACAGGCCTGACGGCATGTCCGACGGGCGTCCATCTAGAGCCGGCCCAGGATGTCTGACATCGGCTTTGAGACCTGCAGCAGACCTTGGAAAGCATGATGTCGGGAATCCGCTAAGGGTCAGCAGCGTGGATTGCACGAACACAGTCGGAACGTCCGAGTAGGAATGGAAGCCGCTCCTGGAGCAGCCAGGTTGATTGAATTCAGACCGCAAATCTTGCAAGATTGAGCCGGGCCCGGCGGACAACCAAGCCAGTATTCGCGCGAGGCGATATCCCGCTCTGCTCCCGACGCTTCGGCCATAACGCTCGTCGCACTTCATCTAGTTCGTGCTCCTGAGGACGGTCGCGACTTCTGCCTGTGGGTGGTGGTCCGCCACCCGCGGCGGTGTTGACCGTTCGCCGTATCCTGCTCGCGTTTGTGCCTGGCTTGCCGGCCCTAGCCTCGACGTACGGTTGGCTGCGGCTTGTGTGCTCCGCGAGCAGAGACGGAGCGGGTGAACTGTCGTTACGTCTATTCCCCTCGTCACAATGGATGAGCTATAAACAGTGCTAAATAGAGGTATGGATCACATGATCCTGCTCGTGATGCACATAGAAACCGGGTCCGATCCCCGGGGCTTGTGGCGGCTCCGAACAGTCCACCGTCTCGTCGGCCTATCCAGAGAGGTCGGGGTGTCTGGCGTAGTCATCATGAGAAGGTCCGAAGGGACCGAGATGCTGGCAAATGACCAGCGCGTCACCCCCGAGTTCCCCGATAGGCTGGGGGTGGCCGCCGCCGTATCGACCTCTCCGGTCGAGTGAACGAGCACGTAACAGGGCAACACGTACGGCCTGTCCTGACCGCAAGGTGTGCTGCATGGCGGCGTCTCTTGGTCGAAACAGCGCCACCCTACCCGTCACGCCCTCTTCGTCACCCTCGCCCCGAGCGCTCCACCGCGCCGACCAAAATGGCCAAAGTTGAGCTTAGCCGCTACCGGAGGCGACTGGCAGGCCCTTGCTACCGGTGAGGCCGTTCACCCAGCGCCGGCCGTTGAGCACGATGCCTGTCCGGGCCTCGCCCTCCGGGATCGGCTCCCACTTCACCCACCACGTCCTTCTGCCGCATGACGGCATCGAACTGGATCGCGGTCGCGAGTGCCAGGGACTCGCGACCCATCTCGATCGCCTTCGGGATGAAGGCTTCGACGTGCTCCCGGTCGAGGGTGACGCGCCGCCGGACCGGCTGCGGGAAACGAACCTCGGCCAGGAGGTCGCGCACCCGGGCGCAGCCGTCGAGTTCAGCGGCAACGCCGTAGGCGAACAGCTCGCGCAGCTTCTTCATGATGCCCCAGGCGCGCCGGACGCGCTCCGGCTGACCGGGTGCCTTGGGCTTCTTCGCTGCGTCGTACCGGCGCCAGAAGTCGGCGAGCGTCAGAGACGGCACCAGGCGGTCGCCGAAGGCCTTCTCGATCAGCGTGAGGACATGCGCATCCTTCTCCCGAGTCCCGAGCGGTCCGATCTTGCAGAATGTTGGAAGGCAGCGCTCGCGCCTCGTGACGGTGCATAGGTCCGGCGAAAGCATGCCGGCGCCCTCGATCCCGGTTCGCCGCAAACCATGCGGCCCGATCGAAGATCGAGAACAAGGCGCGATGGCAGCGCAAATCGGACGCTGCTCCGGGCGCCGCTTTCGGAACTTCGGCCGGGACGTCGAGAGGCTCGCTCGCCATCGGGGTCCGGGCCTCCCGTCGTCGCGCCGCTGGGAGCGAGGACGGGAGCCGAGGGATCCGGAGATCGTCGTCCTCACGGTCGACCGGACGGGCCTTGGCGAAGTGGATCACTGGCCCGCGAGCACATTCAATCGGGTGAGGAACGTATAGCTCGCCTCCGCGGTCATGATCGCGGCGAAGATTAGGATCGCGATCGGCGGGGCCAGGATCGCGTAGATCAGGGCCAGCCGCTCCCAGGCGAGATGCATGAACACCGCCATGATCAGTCCCGCCTTGACGATCATGAACAGCAGGATCAGCGACCAGCGCAGGATGCCCTGGAGGTGAAAATAGTCGACGAGGTAGGAGCAAGCACTCAGCACGAACAGCCAGCCCCAGACGAGCAGGTAGAGCCGAATCGAGTGGCCGTGGTCGGTCCCTTGGCTCGCGACGGGGTGCATGCCGTCCTCCTACCAGAGATAGAACAGAGCAAAGATAAAAACCCAGACGAGATCGACGAAATGCCAGTAGAGACCCGCAATCTCGACGTTTTCGTATCCTCCGCGCTGGCTGGTGAAGAAACCGCGCCGTCCCACGTCGAAATCGCCCCGCCAGACCTTGCGGGCGACGATGGCCAGGACGATGACCCCGATGGTGACGTGGGTCCCGTGGAAGCCGGTGATCATGAAGAAGGTCGAGCCGAACTGGTGCGCCCCCCAGGAATTCGTCCAGGGCCGGACGCCCTCGCGGATCAGCTTCGTCCACTCGAAGGCCTGCATGCCGACGAAGGTCGCGCCCAGGACAGCGGTCGCGAGCATCAGCAGCGCCGTGGCGCGGCGGTTCCGCTTGTAGCCTTGAGCGACCGCCATGGCCATCGTGCCGCTGCTTGAGATGAGAACGAAGGTCATGATCGCGATCAGGATCAGGGGCAGCTCGGTGCCCCCGATCTCCAGGGCGAAGACCTCGCTGGCGTTCGGCCAGGGCACCGTCGTCGACATGCGCACGGTCATGTAGCCGATCAGGAAGCAGCCGAACACGAAGGTGTCGCTGAGCAGGAAGATCCACATCATGGCCTTGCGCCACGAGGCCCCCGCGAAGGCCTGGCGGTCGGCCGCCCATTCGCCGGAGAAGCGCCGCCATCGGCTCGGCGGACCATCGACGGTGGGGAGAGGGGGCAGAACGGTCTCTGTCATGATGCGTCGTCCCGAGGGAGTCAGGCCGGCGGCCGGCACAGGACATCGATCAGACCCGACCACGGCGTCCGGAACAGGATGCCGAAGGCCACGAGCCAGATCACCAGCAGGGCATCCCAGTAGAGGGTGCATAGCCCGATGCTCCGGACGAGGCCTGCGGGCGACCCCGTCCGCGCCGCGCCGCAGGCGATCCGCGCGAGGGCCGCGAGCCCGCCCGCGAGGTGCAAGCCATGCAGCAGCGTGATCAGGACGAAGAAGGAGCCGGCCGCATCGACCGTACGGCCGGCGCCCGCCTCCCAGATCAACCGCCAGGCGAGGCCCTGCCCACCGAGGAAGACGAGGCTCGCCGCCGCGGCGGCAAGCAGGTTCGCGCGCGCGTCCTCGTCCGCTCCTCGGTGCGCCGCCCGCTCGGCCCGATGGAGCAGCAAGCTCGCCAGCCCGAGAAAGCCGGTCGTGAGCCAGAGGAGGCGCGGGTCGAGAGGCAGCCCGGCGCTGCCCGGCGGCACGCGCATGCCGTAGGCCGCGACGAGCAGCGCGAAGAGCAAGCCGACCACCGCCAGAAACGCCCCGAGGCCCAGCCTCGCCGCCGACTCGCTTCCCCCGGCCGCCGGCCGGCTGAGCAGAGGACCCGCGCTCAGCCAGGGCTTGGCGGCGAGGTGCTGCCGGGCGAGCCAGCGCCCCGAAACGGCGCCGAGGCCCGCGAGGTAGACGAGGACGAGGCTCACGACGCGGCCCCCGCGGCATGGGCGGGCTGGTTCTGGGGCACGAAGTCCTCCGCCGCCCCCGGCACGCTGTAATCGTAGGGCCAGCGATAGACGACGGGCAGGCGGGCGCCCCAATTGCCGTGCCGCGGCGGCGTGTCGGGCGTTTGCCATTCCAGAGTGGTGGCGTGCCACGGATTGCCGCCGGCCGGCACGCCGTGGCGGAGGCTGCGGATCAGGTTCGCCACGAACACCACTTGGGCCGCGCCGACCACGAAGGCCACCACGCTGATGAAGGCATTGAGGGACGCGGCCGATGCCGGGATGAAGCCGAGCCCCGTGGTCTCGAAGTATCGCCGCGGAACGCCGAGCAGTCCGAGATAGTGCATCGGAAAGAAGATCAGGTAGGCGCCCAGGAACGTCACCCAGAAGTGCAACAGGCCGAGCCGCTCGTCGAGCATCCGGCCGGTCACCTTGGGGTACCAGTGATAGATCCCGCCGAAGATCACGAGGATTGGGGCGACCCCCATGACCATGTGGAAATGGGCGACGACGAACAGCGTGTCCGACAAGGGCACGTCGACCACCACGTTGCCGAGGAACAGGCCGGTCAGGCCGCCGTTCAGGAAGGTGACGATGAAGGCGATCGCGAACAGCATCGGGACCGTCAGGTGGATGTCCCCGCGCCAGAGCGTCAACACCCAATTGTAGACCTTGATAGCGGTCGGCACTGCGATGATCAAGGTCGTTGTCGCAAAGAAGAAGCCAAAATAAGGGTTCATCCCGCTCACGTACATATGGTGTGCCCAGACCACGAAGCTGAGCCCGCCAATGGCGATGATGGCCCAAACCATCATGCGATAACCAAAGATATTCTTGCGCGCGTGGGTGCTGATCAGATCGGAGACGATGCCGAATGCGGGAAGCGCGACGATGTAGACCTCTGGATGGCCGAAGAACCAGAACAGGTGCTGGAACAGGATCGGCGTGCCGCCGCCGTAGTGCAGGCGCTGGCCGGCCTCGATGATCATCGGCATGAAGAAGCTCGTGCCGAGCAGCCGATCGAGGAGCATCATGACGGCCCCGACGAACAGGGCCGGAAAGGCGAGCAGCGCCAGGACCGTCGCGGTGAAGATGCCCCAGATCGTCAGCGGCATGCGCATCAGCGTCATGCCGGGCGCGCGCGCCTGCAGCACGGTCACCACGTAGTTCACGCCCCCCATGGTGAAGCCGATGATGAACAGGATGAGCGAGGCGAGCATCAGCACGATGCCCCATTCCTGGCCCGGGGTGCCCGAGAGGATGGCCTGCGGCGGATAGAGGGTCCAGCCGGCCCCGGTCGGCCCGCCCGGCGCGAAGAAGCTCGCCACCAGCACCAGCACGGCGAGCAGATAGATCCAGTAGCTCAGCATGTTCACGTAGGGGAACACCATGTCCCGCGCGCCGATCATCAGCGGGATGAGGTAATTGCCGAAGCCGCCGAGGAACACGGCGGTGAGGAGATAGACCACCATGATCATCCCGTGCATGGTGATGATCTGATAGTATTCGGCCGGTCCGAGGAACGGAAATAGGCCCGGAAATCCGAGCTGGAGCCGGATCAGCCAGGACAGGACGAGCGCGACGAGGCCGATCGCCAGCGCGGTGCCGGAGTACTGGATGGCGATGACCTTGGCATCCTGGCTGAAGACGTAGCGGGTCAGCCAGCTATGCGGATGGTAGAGCTCGGCCTCGTCCGGCTCCGAACCGGGGAGGGGGCCGGCGGCCCCGATCGGCGTATCGACCATCGCACCGTCCTCTCAGCGGCCGTCGGCGACGCGACGAGGGGCAGCGTCGCGGGGCGCCCGCTCCGGGCGGGCGGCGAAGTTCGAGAACGTCTTCTGCTGGTCGAGCCAGGATCGGTACTGGGGCTCCGGCTCGACGACGACGCGGCCCCGCATCGCGTAGTGGTTGGTGCCGCACACCTCGTTGCAGATCGCCTCGAAAGTGCCGGTCCTGGTCGGCGTGAACCAGAAGTAGGTCACCATCCCGGGGATGATGTCCATCTTGGCCCGGAACTCGGGAACGTAGAAGTTGTGCACCACGTCGAAGGAGCGCAGCAGGGCCTTCACGGGCCGCGCGAGGGGCAGGTGCAGGTCGTCGCCGTCGACGATGACGTCGTCCTTGCCGGCCGGGTCGTGCGGATCGAGACCGAGCGGGTTCTCGTCGCTGACGAACTGGGTTGCGGCGGCCCCGAGGCGCCCGTCGGCGCCCGGCAGGCGGTAGCTCCAGCGCCATTGCTGGGCGACGATCTCGACCTCCGCGGCATCGGCCGGAACCCGTACGAACTGCGCCCAGACGGCGAGGCCCGGCGCCAGCATCGCGGCGACGCCGATTGCGGTGATCGCCGTAAGCCAGCCCTCCAGCCGTCGACTCTCCGGCTCGTAGGAGGCCTTCTGCCCAGGACGGTGCCGGAAGCGGGCGACGCAGTAGGCGACGAACAGCACCAGGATCGTGAAGACTGCGCCGGTGATCCAGAACGTGATGATCAGCGTCGTGTCGATGTAGCCCCAGTTCGACGCGATCGGGGTCCACCACCACGGGCTCAGGACATGGAAGGCAATCGAGCCGAGAGCGATCAGCACGAGGACGAGCGCCATCTGTCGTCTCCTGCGCGCAGGGGTAAGACGAAATCGGCGTCAGGGCGCGACCGCCCGCCGATAGAGATGCCAGGTCGCGTGGCCGAGGATCGGCAGCACGAGCGCGAGGCCGACGAAGAGCGGCACCATGCCGAGCACCAGGAGACCCGCGACGACGAGCCCCCAGGTCACCATCGTGCGCGGGTTCTCGCGGAGCAGCGCCGTCGACGTTTCGATCGCCGTCCCGGCATCGACGCCGCGGTCGATGATCAGCGGGAAGGACACGGCGCTCACCGCGAGCGCGATCAGCGAGAAGGCCGCGCCCACGAGGTTGCCGATCACGATCAGCATCCATCCGCGCGGCGTGGTCAGCACCACCTCGGCGAAGGTAAAGACGGAGCCATACGTTTCCGACCCGAACAGCGCCCGGTACAGTCCCATGGCGGTGATGATCCAGGCGACGAGGATCAGCATCAGGACGAATCCGACCGCGAGGATCGACCCGGCGTTATGGCCGGTCAGCGGGGCGAAGGGACGGGTTTCGGCTACGGGAAGGCCTAGTTCCCGCCGCCGGCTCAACTCGTAGAGGCCGATCGCCGCGAACGGGCCGATCAGCGCGAAACCGGATGCCAGCGGGAAGAGGATCGGGAGGAGGTCGCTCTCGAAGGTTGCCGCCGCGATGATGACGCCGGCGACCGGGTAGATCGCGATCAAGAACAGCACGTGCGTCGGCAGGACCATGAAGTCCTCGACCCCCTTCAGCAAGGCGGTCTTGAGGTCGGAGACCTCGATCCGTCGTAGGTTCGGTCGCGTCACTACCGAGCGTGCGGACGCAGCATGGGGTATTGCCATCGCGCATCCTCCGAAAGGGAAGACTCGACACGCGATTTCGCCTGATTTCAGGCTTAACCGTCGAGCTTTCGAGCGTGGCTAATGGATGAATACCACTTTTCACCATTCCTGTCGCGCGGATTTTACGATGATTCTCGATCGATCACGTATCCGGTTTCAGCCCTCGTTTCAGAACGCGCTGCGAGCGTGGGCGTTGGATGAGCGAGGAGTGTCGTGGGCGTTAGAGAGTATCTGGCCTACCCCGGATCACCGATGTCGATGCCCGCCGCCCGCGCCAAACCCTGCCATATGCAATCTGCCTGAGCGACGCCGCATGGACTGTGCTCTCGCCGCCGGCTGCGGCGACGGTGTCCTTGTGGACGTCGAGGGCGGCGCAGCGGGGGTGGAGAACCTCCATCACGATCTCCTTGCCGTCAGGCCGCCGGCGCAGGCTCCCGGTCCGAAGACCGGCCCGTGACGCAAGCGAGAGGACTGAAGAGGAGCCCGGATCCAACCGATACGCGGGGTCTGGCACGCCAAAGACGAACCGATCTCTCCGCCGACGGCGCATCCACCATGCCACATGGTTCATCCGCAAGGGACGGCGAAGCCGGTGACGAACTGATGCAAACGGTCGAAACACAACGACCTTTGGTTCCGGTCTCGAGTTTTCGCCAAACCCAAGATCCCTGGACTTAAGCCCAAGGTCCCTGACTTCCGAACCTTGTGTCGAAAATTCGAGATGGGTCAACGGCCTCGTCGATCTCGGGCTTGCCCGAGATCGACGTTGATGCGTCGGCATCTTAGGCCGTCGGCATGAATTCGGTCCCGGGTGGCAGGCCGCCGCCCGGTTCGTCATCCGCCCGGCGTGGGCGCGCGGTCCGGGAATCCGAGGCGCGACCAGCACGGGCGTCGCACTCCGCGCCTAAGCCGCCGCCTCGCCGCTCGCGTCCTGCATGGAGGCGAGCGGCGCCTCCAGGCGGCAGGTGAGGCCGGCCGGGGCGTAGGTCAGCCTGACCTCGCCCCCGACCTCTGCCGCGAAGCTGCGCTCGATCAGGCGAGAGCCGAAGCCGCGGCGGACCGGTTGCGCCAGGATCGGCGGCCCGCCCTGCTCGGACCAGGTGAGGCAGAAGCGTGGGGTGTCGCCCTCATGAACCACGTGCCAGCGCAGATCGACGCTGCCCGCCTCGTTCGAGAGGCCCCCGTACTTGGCCGCGTTGGTCGCGAGTTCGTGGAGGGCCAGCGCCAGTGCGAGAGCCGGCTTGGCGGCCAGGCGTACGTCCGGGCCGCTGGACCGGATGCGGGACGCCGCCGCCCCGCGATGCGCCGCCAGAGCGCCGTCGACGACCTGCGCGATGGGCGCGTCGGTCCAGCTCGCCTGCGTCAGGATGTCGTGTGCCCGCCCCAGCGAGATCAGGCGCGCGACGAACGCCTCGCGGGCCGCCTCGATGTCGGCGGCGCTGCGGAACGTCTGGACGGCGATGGCCTGAACCATGGCCAGCGTGTTCTTGACCCGGTGCTGCAGCTCACCGGTGAGCAGGCGTTGATGCTCCTCGGCCCGCTTGCGCTCGCTGATGTCGAACATGGCGCCGATCATCCGGGTCGCCCGTCCCTGTGCGTCGCGAATGACGGAACCGCGGTCGAGGATGTCGGCGTAGGAGCCGTCCGCCCGCCGGAAGCGGTACTCGTCGCTCCAGACGGTGCCCGTCCCGTCGATGACGACGTGGATCGACGCGTCGATGCGGGCGCGGTCGTCGGGATGGATGTGGTCGATCCACCAGTCGCCGGTCGGCTCGACCATCGCCGACGCGTAGCCGTAGGCCGCCGTCAGCGCCTCGTTCCAGAGCACGTGGTTGGTGGCGAGGTTCCAGTCCCAGATCGCGTCGTTGGTGGCGCGCGCGGCGAGGCGGTAGCGCTCCTCGGTCTCGCGCAGGGCCTGCTCGGCGCGCCGGCTCTCGGTCACCTCGCGGGCGAAGCCGATGAGGCGGACCGGCCGGCCGTCCTCGAACAGGGTCCGGCCCTTCGCCGACACCCAGCGCTCGACCCCGTCCTCGGGCGCCATCGTGCGGTAGGTGATGTCGTAGATGCCCGCACCCGCGGGGTCGACGGCGTCGGCCACCGCCCGGTCCGCGCGCTCGCGGTCGTCCGGGTGCAGGCGGGCGAGGTAGACGTCGAGGTTCACCGGGGCGTCCGGACCGAGGCCGAAGAAGGCGCGAGTGCGCGCGTCCCACTTCAATTCGTCCGAGACGAGGTCGTAGTCGAACACGCCGGTCCCGGTCGCCTCGACGGCCAGATTCAGCTGCTCCTGCGCGCTCCGGAGCGCGATCTCGGCCTCGCGCCGGTCGTGGATGTCGCTGTTGCTGCCGAGCCAGCCGACCACCGTGCCGCCGGCGTCCCGGAGCGGCTCGGCCCGGATCAGGAACCACCGGTAGGCGCCGTCGTGGCGCCGCAGCCGCGCCTCGGTGTCGTAGACGGTCTCCTGCCGGCGCGCCGTCTCCCAGGCCAGCACGAGGGCCGGGAGGTCGTCCGGATGGATCGGCGCGTCCCATCCCATCGGCAGCGCCTGCTCGGGCGTCTGGCCGGTATAGGCGTACCACCGGTCGTTCAGGTAGCTGAGGCTTCCGTCGGGATTGCCGAACCAGATGATGGCCGGGGCCAGCGTGGTGAGCGCCGCGAAGCGCGCCTCGGCGACCTTGCGCTCGTGGATGTCGAGCGTGGTGCCGATCCAGCTGCGCAGGGTCCCGTCATGATCGCGCACCGGATGGGCGCGCGACAGGAACCAGCGGTACTGCCCGTCGGCCCGGCGCAGCGGGAACTCGACCTCGTAGGGCTGCCCCGTCGATGCGGCCGCAAGCCAGGTCCGGCGCGTCGCCTCGCGGTGGTCGGGATGGATCACGCTCATCCAGCTCGCCTCGCCGGTCTCCCCGGCGGGCAGGCCCGTGTAGTCGTACCAATAGGCGTTGCAGTAGGTGACCTCGCCCGCAGCACTCCCGAACCAGACCACCTGCGGGCTCACCTCGACGAGGGAGCGGTAGCGCATCTCGCTCGCCTCCAGGGCCGCACTGGCGTCCCGCTCGCCCGTGCGGTCGCGCAGGATCTTGAGGAACCCGACCAGGGACCCGTCCTCCGCCCGCAGCGGCATCATCTCGCCCGACGCCCAGAAGCGCGCCCCGTCCCGGCGCAGGTGCCAGCGTTCGTCCGGGGCGCTGCCGTGCTCCGCCGCCAGGGACATCTCGGTCCGGGGCCGCCCGGCGGCGCGGTCTTCGAGCGTGAAGAAGGCGTCGATCGGGCGGCCCAGCATCTCCGCCTCCGGCCAGCCCAGGATGCGCTCGGCGCCCGTGTTCCAGCGCGTGACGCACCCGGCTGGATCGGTGGCGACGATGGCGTAGTCCGTGGCGCTGTCGAGGATGCGCTCGTGCAGGAGCCGTTGCTCGGCCTGCTCGCGCAGCGCGCGGCGCAGTTCCATCTGCGCCATGGCCTGGCGGGCGAGCCGCATCAATCCCCGGCGTTGCCGCTCGGTGATCTCGTGCGGCTTCGTGTCGAGGACGCAGACCGTGCCGATCGGGTGGCCCTCGGCGGTCTTCAGGAGGGCGCCGGCATAGAAGCGCAGGCCGGGCTCGCCATGGACGAGCGGGTTGCCGTCGAAGCGCGGGTCGCGCGTCGCATCGGGGATGGCGAGAAAATCTTCCTGGAGGAGGGCCTGCCGGCAGAAGGAGCTCTCGAGCGGCGTCTCGCGCACGCCCAAGCCCACCTCGGCCTTGAAGAACTGGCGCCCGTCGCCGATCAGGTTCACCACCGCGATGGGAACGTCGTAGAGCTCGGCCGCGGCCTCCGCGATCTCGTCGAAATCCTGCTCGCGTGGAGTGTCGAGCAGGCGATAGGCGTCGAGGGCGCGAAGCCGGGCGGCCTCGCTGTCGCTGGTGCAGGCGCGGTCCATGGCAAAGGTAGGCGTGGGAGACGGATCCGGTTCCACCAGAAGCGGATTCCCGTGGCCGGAACAAGGCCGATCCCGGTGCGCGCTCGCGCCTCGTCCGGCCCCGCTGCGACCTCGACCCTCGCACCGTCCTGGATCTCATCGCCGCATGCGGGGCAACCGCCCGCCGGTGAACCTCGTTACGGTTGGAGTGTGCCCGACAGGATCGTGGGACGTGCGGTCGCGCGTCCATGGAAGAGGTGATGTATCCATCATGCCCGCCAGGCTCCGTCCACGCTTGATCCAGACCGCTGGCGCGGGTGGCGAGGGCATTCTCGTGCCCATGATGGCCGGCGGCCCCGGATGTGCCGGCTGCCTCCCGCGTGGCTGACGCATTTCCCTTCCTCCCGGCCGGAGGATTGACCGGTGCGGAGATCCGCGCCCGCGACTGGTCGGCAACGCCGCTCGGGCCGCCGCAGGCCTGGCCGCCGGCCTTGCGCAACGCGCTATCGCTGATGCTCGCCTGCCCGACGGCGATGTTTCTCGCCTGGGGGCCGGACCTGATCTGCTTCTACAACGACGCCTACCGGCCGATGCTCGGCTACCGCCTGGAGAGCGCCTTGGGGAGGCCCTTCCGCGAGGTCTGGGCGAGCATCTGGGGCGAGATCGGGCCGCTCGTGGAGACCACCCTGGCCGGGACGAGCCAGACGCTGACCGACGTCATGCTCGACCTCTCGCGCGAGGGCGTGCCCGAGCGGGGCTGGTGGTCCTTCACCTACTCGCCCGTGCTGGACGATGATGGCCGGATCAATGGCCTGTTCTGCGTGACCAGCGAGACGACCGACCGGGTGCTCGGCGAGTCCGCCCTGCGCGAGAGCGAGGACCACTTCCGGCACACGGTCGAGCTCAACCCGCAGGTGCCCTGGACCTGCGACCCGGACGGGAACATCACGTCCTACTCGAACCGGTGGCTGGAACTCACGGGACAGGTCGCCGGCGAGCCGGACGGCGCCGGCTGGGCCAAGGCCCTGCACCCGGACGATCTGCCGACAACGATGACCGCCTTCTCGGCCTCGCTGTCCTCAGGTGATCCGGTGGATGTGGATTACCGCATCCGCCTCGCGCGCACGGGCGAGTACCGTTGGATGCGGGCCCGGGCCCGGCCCCGCCGCGACGAGAGTGGCGAGATCGTGCGGTGGTACGGGGTCGTGGAGGATGTCCACGATCGCAAGCTCGCCGAAGATGCGCTTCGCGAGATGAACGAGACGCTGGAGCGTCGCGCCGAGGCGGCTCTGGCTCAGCGCAAGCTCTGGGCCGACGTGTTCGAGACGACCGACGCCCTCGTCGCCGCGCTGGACCATGGCTACCGCTTCCTCGCCGTGAACCGGGCCTATGCCGACGAGTTCGCCGCCATCTACGGCGTCCGGCCCCGGATCGGCGACACTCTCCTCGATCTGTTGGAAGCCCACCCCGAGCATCTCGCCGCCGCGCGGGCGGCCTGGTCCCGCGCCCTCTCCGGCGAGGAGTTCACGCTGGTCGAGGAATTCGGCGACCCTAGCCTCCGGCGGCCGCTCTACGAGTTGCGGTTCACCCCGCTCAAGGACGCGACGGGACGACGGATCGGCGCCTTCCAGTACGGTCGGGACGTGACCGAGCGGCGGCACAATCAGGAGCGGCTCGCCCGCGCCGAGGAGGCATTGCGCCATGCCCAGAAGTTGGAGGCGGTCGGACAGCTGACGGGCGGCGTCGCGCACGACTTCAACAACCTGCTCACCATCATCCGCTCGTCGGTGGAGTTCCTGCGCCGCCCGAACCTGCCCGAGGAGCGCCGCACCCGCTATCTCGAAGCCGTGGCAGACACGGTCGACCGCGCCGCCAAGCTGACGAGCCAGCTTCTCGCCTTCGCCCGGCGCCAGCCGCTGCAGCCCGAGGTGTTCGACGCCGGCGCGCGCATCGGCGGCATCGCCCAGATGCTGAACGCGGTGACGGGCGCACGCATCCGGATCGCCACCGAGGTTCCGGATGCTCCCTGCCACGTGCGAGTCGACCCCAGCCAGTTCGAGACCGCCCTGGTCAACCTGGCGGTGAACGCTCGCGACGCCATGGACGGCGAGGGCACGCTCTCGCTCCTTCTGTCCCGCCGGGAGGCGCTGCCCTCGATCCGCGGGCATGCCGGGGCCGGCGGCGCCTTCGTGGCCGTCTCGGTCATCGACGAGGGGGCGGGCATCCTGCCCGAGTTGCTGACGCGGATCTTCGAGCCCTTCTTCACCACCAAGGAGGTCGGCAAGGGAACGGGGTTGGGCCTGAGCCAGGTCATCGGCTTCGCCAAGCAATCCGGCGGCGATGTCGACGTGGCAAGCGAGGTGGGCCGGGGCACGACCTTCACGCTGTACCTGCCCCTCGTCGATCCGCCCGGCTGTGACGAGGAGACCCGGGACGCCGACGTCGAGGAGGATGGGGGTGGCCGGCCGCTCTGCGTCCTGGTCGTGGAGGATAACCTCGATGTCGGCCGCTTCTGCACGCAGCTCCTGGAGGATCTCGGACACTCGACCGTGTGGGCGCACAATGCCGAGGCCGCGCTCGCGGAGATGGAGCGGATACCGTTCCGCTTCGACGCGGTCTTCTCGGACGTGGTGATGCCCGGGATGGGCGGCGTGGAACTCGCCCGCAGGCTGCGGTCGCAGCACCCGAGCCTGCCGGTGATCCTGACGACCGGATACAGCGACGTGCTCGCCCGGGACGACGCGCACGGTTTCGACTTGGTGCGCAAGCCCTATTCGGCCGCTCAGGTCGCGCGAGCGTTGCGTTCCGTCCTGAACAGACAGAAGCGCAGGTGACGGCGTAGGGGCGGTGCTGGCGAGAGACTGTGCCGAGTTCTGCGAGAGCCTGTTCGACGGGATGGGTCGGTGGATCTCGCGCGCATGGTGACCCCGCCATCGTCATTCCGGTTTCCGCGGCCCGGCCATGGAATGATGACGGCGGGTTTGGATGTGCGCTGACGAGTCGATCCGGCTCTTGCAAGGAGATGATGCCGGGCAAGGCCTTCGGTCGCCTGCCGGAAGCGTCCGCGGCTCGAAGTCCACGACGTGAGCGTCGTTGCAGATGATCCGGGTACCGTTCGGGCGGATTCGCGTTCGAGCCATCTTGAGGGGCACGAGCCCGTGCCCCAGTTGGCATGACACATCGACATCGCGTTCACGAAGAGGCGTTCGATCCAGCGCCGATGCATGCCCGTGACCGAGCCTCGTCGTAGCCCGGCGGAAATTCCATGGTCCATACCGGCGACGACCCCGCATTCGTCGCGCTCTCCATCGTCATCGCGGTATTCGCATCCTGCGCCGCGCCCGACCTCGGCGCCCGCGTCCGGCGTCGGGATGCCGGGCCGCGCTGGGTCCGGGGAGCCGGCGCGGCAGTCGCCATGGGCGGCGGCATCTGGTCGATGCACTTCACCGGCATGCTGGCCTTCGAGACGGGAACCTCCGGGTCTGGGGAGCGCTATGGGACGGCGATTTTTCCGGCGAACCACCGCATGCCCGATGGTTGTCCCGCGTGAGCTTTCAAGCCGAAGCCATCATGCCGTGTCCTGTCGGATCAAGCGCCGCCTTGTTGGCGGGCTTTAACATGTCGAGCGACTGTGATCTTTTCAAGCTTGGCCTTTGTTGTGCTGATGCAGGGTGGGATATCGGTTATATTGCTTGATTTTGTATCATGACCGACATGAATTGCAGGCTTGTGACGGATTATCAAAGGAAGTAAATCATTAAAGATATTTTCCTGCTTTATGGTCGTTGCGGTCCGGTTCCGGACGACCCTGCGAGGATGGCTCGCGGCTTGTTGGGGAGGTGTCGATGTACCGGCATATTCTCGTTCCGACCGATGGAACGCCATTGTCCGCGGCGGCCGTCAAGAAGGCCATGTCGCTCGCCAGGAGTGTCGGGGCGAAGGTGACCGCGCTCACGGTCGTCCACCGGCTCCCGGTCCTTGGACTGGGCGGATCGTACGCGTACATGGACGAGTTCTGGCGCGATGCCCATGGCGAGGCCGATCGCAGGCTCGGCGAGGCCGAGGAGGAGGCCAAGCGCGACGGTGTCTCGTGCGACGTCGTCAAGGTCGAGGACCGGCAACCCTACGAGGCCATCATCGAGGCGGCCGAGGCACGCGGCTGCGATCTCATCGTCATGGCCTCACACGGCCGTCGTGGCCTGTCCGCCCTCGTCATCGGCAGCGAGACCCTGAAGGTTCTCACGTATTCCAAGCTTCCGGTTCTGGTCTATCGCTGACCCTCGACGATGATCTCATCGGAACCGCCGCAGCGCACCTTGTCACGGATGGCATGGTGGGCTGCGGCGTCACGGGGCCGAGCTTCCGGGCCGCGCGACCGGCGAGGGTTGCATGATTCCGACGGCCCAAGATGCAGCTTCCTCGATCGGCGATCGCGCGCGTCTCGCCATGCCGAATGACGGGAGCAAGGGCGACGGGGTTCGCGCACGCGGGATTCAGGAAAGGCCGACCCGGAGCACCGTCCCCTGCTCCAGGGTCACGAAGGAGGCCCTCACACCGATCTCCATGCTCTCACCGGTCAGCAGCGTCGCCTCCACGCGCTCGGGCGTGATCTTGATCGCCACGGTGCGATCCCTCCAGCGCGTCCGAAACGACAGGGACTGCCATTGCGGCGGCAGGCGCGGGTCGATTTCCAGTCGCTCGCCGGCCAGATTCAGGCCGCCGAAGCCGCGGACCACCGCCTGCCACAATCCGCCGAGTCCGGCGATGCGCACGCCCCCCGCGCTGTTCGGGTCGGGGTCGAGGTCGAGCGACGCCGTCTCGTGCATGTAGCGCAAGGCCATCTCGGCGTGACCCAGGCGCGCCGCGACGAGCGCGTGCATGGCCGCGCTGAGCGAACTGCCATGCGCGCAGCGCGGCTCGTAGTGGCGGAAGTTGGTCTTGGCCGATGAGCCCGGGAATTCCCCGGGCAGGAGCGCGATGAGCGCCACCACGTCCGCCTGCTTGACCACCTGCGAACCCTGCGTCCGCTCGCGGCCGATGACGACGTCGATCGGCAGCGCGTGATCGGCGTAGTCCGCCACGTCGAGCAGGGCGAGGTCGTGGAATCCAGCGAACTGCTCGTAGAGCCCCGATGCGGGGTCGCGCCCGTCGACGATCCGCCCGACCGCCTCCCGCCACTCCGCGAGCTCGTCGTCGTCGAGGGCGAGCGAGGTCCGGAGCGCGGCCGCGGCGTCGGGCCAGCGCGCCTGCAACAGCGCGACGACCTCCAGGCCGCGGGCGATGGTCCAGCGGGCCATCACGTTGGTGAAGGCGTTGTCGTCGACGTCCTCGTGATACTCGTCCGGCCCGATCACGTGCCGGATGTGCCGTCGTCCATCGGCCTCGACCACGGCGCGGGAGACCCAGAACCGGGCCGTCTCGAGCAGGATCTCGGCGCCGGCCTGCCGCAGGAAGGTGTCGTCGCCCGTGGCACGCCAGTAGTGCCAGACCGCGTAGGCGACGTCGGCGCTGATGTGATGCTCCATCTTGCCGGTCAGGATCTCGATGGGCGTGCCGTTCGGACCCAGCACCGATTCGGGCGTGGTCTCGGCACCGGTATCGGCCGATTCCCACGGGTAGAGCGCGCCGCGGCAGCCCATGCGCGCGGCCTTCTCCCGCGCACCCGGGAGGGTATGGAAGCGGTACATCAGCAGCGCCCGCGCGGCTTCCGGCCAGACCGCAGTGTAGAACGGCAGGAGGTAGATCTCGGTATCCCAGAAGACGTGGCCGAAATAGGCGTCGCCCGTGAGGCCGCGCGCGCCGATCGAGACCCGCTCGTCGTCCGGGTTGGCGGCGCTCGTCAGATGGTAGACGGCAAAGCGCAGCGCCCGCTGCAATTCGTCGTCGCCCTCGATGACGACATCGTTCATCGTCCAACGCTCCGCCCACGCGGCCTCGTGCGCCGCCAGCACGGCGCGCCAGCCGAGCGACGTGCTCCGCTCCAAGGCCGCCGCGGCGCGCGGCGCGGGGTCGTCCTCCGGCCGGTCGGCCCGCGTCACCGCGACCAGGCGGGCGAAGACCGCCGCCTGCCCGGTCACCGAGCGCCAGCGCCAGATCCAGCGCAGCGGGAACGGCCGTTCGGCCTCGGCGACGTCGCCGCCGCGCGAGAGCGTGGCGGCGCCCGCCATGCCGACGGCCTTGCCGGTGCCCTCGGTGCGCCAGGCGGCGAGGTCGCGCTCCAGCCGCATCGGCTCCATGCCGAGGCCGGCGAGGCCGAAGCTTGCCTCCAGCCTCACCTCGACACCGTCGCGATCGAGCGCGAAGCGCAGGACCTGCAATCCGGTGGCCCGATCGGCCTGCGAGAGCAGACGGAGCTCCTGGCCGGTGAAGGTCACGCCGCCGGGCATTCGGTGCATCCAGTCGGACAGGAGCAGGCCGCGCCGCAGGTCGAGCGTGCGCGTCCCGTACAGCATCTCGCCGTCGCGTGCGGCCAGCGGCTCGCCGTCGAGGAGGAGGCGCACCCGCGACCAGTCCGCGACCGGCACCAGGGCGGGCACCGGCGGCTCGGTGTTGGGCATGTCGAACAGGCCGGCGACGTAGCAGCGCGGCCAGGAGGCCCAGCGGATGTAGCCGAGCCAGCTCGCCCAGGTCGGCCCCCGGCTCACCGAGCGGGCGGCCCGCATGCCGAGGAACCCGTTTCCGAACGCGAAGCGGGATTCGACGGCGCTCTCCGTCATCACGCTGTAGCCCTCATGCGTGAGGATCCAGTGGAGATCCTGCGTCGGTTGCAGCTCCTTACACATGGATGCTCTCCGAGACGGCGCTGGCCCGCAGAAGGCCGCTGCCCAGCGCAGCCAGATCGAGCTGGTCGAGCGAGGTCACGACGAGATCGGCACCCGCCGCCCGCAGCAGCGCCGCGTCGTCGAGTCGGGCGACGCCTAAGGACGCCATTCCTCCCGCATGCGCGGCCTCGATCCCGGCCGGGGCATCCTCGACGACGACGCACTGATCCGGCGGCACGCCGACCGCATCGGCGGCGAGCAGGAAGAGGGTCGGGTCGGGCTTGCCGCGCGGCACGTCGCGCCCGCTCAGGTCGGCATCGAACAGCGACAGCAGCGTGCCACCGTCCGGAAGGTTCACGCGGGCCAGCATCGCATCCGCGTTCTTCGATGAGGAGGCGAGCGCCAAGCGCAGTCCCGCCTGCTTCATCGCGACCGCGAGGCGGATCGCGTCCGGGAAGGCGACGAAACGGCCCTCTGCGATCAGCTGGTCGATCAGGGCCTGCTTTCTCTCGGCGTAGGCCGCGGCGTGGGCGGTCGCCCCCGCGCCGCCGAGATGCTCCAGCACGGCCCACGCACCTTCCTGGCGCGGCTTGCCGGCCACGTGGCTCTGGTAGAAGGCCGTGGTGAGGCCGGCCGGGTCGGCGAACCCGGCGAGCGCCTCGCGCCACGCCCGCTCGTGCGGTGAGTCCACCAGCACGCCGTCCACATCGAAGATCGCTGCGCGCAGAACCCGAGTCATGGCCGTCGACGCGCCGGGCGCGTCCCTCCCGAAGGCAGGCATCCGGGCGGCTCTGCCGGAAGACCTGCTCAGACTTCGAATCCGGCGCGATCCGGTCTCGATGGATCCTGCGGCGGCAAGAGTTCCGTCTCGCGAGTGCCGTCTCGTGGTCTCGCGCCTTGCCGGCCAGATGTTGCCGCCGGTCGCGTGTGCCGATCGCAGTTGCGCCGTGCAGCTCTGCTCGGCTTCTATTTCTTTCATCATTCACCGGGCCGGTGAAAGATTCGGAGAATGACGCCCGTGGACTGTTCGACTGATCTTTGCGGATCTCAAATCCTCCTCGTCATTCCGGGCTCCGCTGCGCGGCCCCGGAATGACGAGGAGGGTGTCAACACTGTCGGTCGGCTCAAGCAGGCTCTGGGTCTTGTTTGGTCGCAGATTTTTGTCGCAAAACCGGCGACCACTTTTGCGAAATCGGCTTAGAGGTTGTCGCCCTCCGTCGAAGTGCCGGCGCGGGCGACCGCGTTCCGGCCCCAGGTCCAGCCCGCCACCTCGGGCATGTCGTCCCCGTGGCGGCTGATGTATTCCTTGTGGTCGATCAGCTTGTCCCAGATCGCCTGCTTCGCGTAGGCGGCCCGCGTCGCGAGGCCCGGCACGCGGTCGATCACGTCGCTGACGAGGTGGAAGCGGTCGAGATCGTTCATCACGCACATGTCGAACGGCGTGCTGGTGGTGCCCTCTTCCTTGTAGCCCCGCACGTGGAAGTTGGCGTGGCCCTTGCGCCGGTAGGTCAGGCGGTGGATGAGCCAGGGATAGCCGTGGAAGGCGAAGATCACCGGCTTGTCCGTGGTGAACAGGGCATCGAAGTCGCGGTCCGGCAAGCCGTGCGGATGCTCCGTGTCGGGCTGGAGCTTCATCAGGTTGACGACGTTGATGACGCGCACCTTCACGTCCGGCGCGTGCCGGCGCAGGAGGTCGACCGCCGCGAGGGTTTCGAGCGTCGGCACGTCGCCGCAGCAGGCCATCACCACGTCGGGCTCGCCGCCGCGGTCGTTGCTGGCCCAGTCCCAGATGCCGAGCCCCGCCGTGCAGTGCTTCACCGCCTGATCCATGGTCAGCCACTGGGGGGCGGGCTGCTTGCCCGCGATGACGACGTTCACGTAGTTGCGGCTGCGCAGGCAATGGTCGGTCACGGACAGGAGGCAGTTGGCGTCCGGCGGCAGGTAGACCCGGACGACCTCCGCCTTCTTGTTCACGACGTGATCGATGAAGCCGGGATCCTGATGGCTGAACCCGTTATGGTCCTGGCGCCAGACGTGGCTCGACAGCAGGTAGTTCAGCGAACCGATCGGGCGCCGCCAGGGAATGTGATTGCAGACCTTCAGCCATTTGGCGTGCTGGTTGAACATCGAGTCGATGATGTGGATGAACGCCTCGTAGCATGAGAAGAAGCCGTGGCGGCCGGTGAGCAGGTAGCCCTCCAGCCAGCCCTGGCACTGATGCTCGCTCAGCATCTCCATCACCCGGCCGTCGGGGGCGAGGTGGTCGTCCCAAGGGAACGTCTCGGCGACCCAGGCGCGGTTGGTCACCTCGAGCGCGTCCTGCCAGCGGTTCGAGTTGTTCTCGTCGGGGCTGAACAGCCGGAAGTTCCGCGCCTCGGCGTTGAGCGCCATGACGTCGCGCAGGAACAGGCCCATCTGGCGGGTCGATTCCGCCGTGACGGCGCCGGGCGCCGTCACCTCGACCGCGTAATCGCGAAAATCCGGCAGCCGCAGGTCGCGGAGCACCGAGCCGCCATTCGTATGCGGGTTGGCGCTCATGCGGCGTTCGCCCTGCGGGGCGATCTCGGCGAGTTCGGGCCGCAGCCGCCCGGCCTCGTCGAACAGCTCGTCCGGCCGGTAGGAGCGCATCCACTCCTCGAGGATGCGCACGTGGGCCGCGTTGTCGTGCATCGCGCCCATCGGCACCTGGTGCGAGCGCCAGTAATCCTCGGTGCGCTTGCCGTCGACCTCCTTGGGGCAGGTCCAGCCCTTCGGGGTCCGCAGGACGATCATCGGCCAGCGCGGCCGCTCCGTGAACCCGTTCCGGCGCGCATCGGTCCGGATGCGCTGGATGTCGGCGAGCACCGTGTCGAGCGTGGAGGCCATCAGCCGGTGCATCGCGGCCGGGTCGTCGCCCTCGACGAAGTGGGGCGTGTAGCCGTAGCCGCGGAAGAGGCTGTCGAGTTCCTCGTGGCTGATCCGGGCCAGCACCGTGGGGTTGGCGATCTTGTAGCCGTTGAGGTGCAGGATCGGCAGCACCGTCCCGTCGGTTATCGGGTTGAGGAACTTGTTCGAGTGCCAGCTCGTCGCCAGCGGCCCGGTCTCGGCCTCGCCGTCGCCGACCACGCAGGCGACGATCTGATCGGGATTGTCGAAGGCCGCCCCGTAGGCGTGGGAGAGCGCGTAGCCCAGCTCGCCACCCTCGTGCATCGAGCCCGGCGTCTCCGGGGCGACATGGCTCGGCACGCCGCCCGGGAACGAGAACTGCTTGAACAAGCGCTTCATGCCCGCTTCGTCGCGGGAGATGTTCGGGTAGACCTCGCTGTAGGTGCCCTCGAGATAGGCATTGGCGATCAGCCCCGGCCCGCCGTGACCGGGGCCGGTGATGTAGATCATGCTCAGGTCGTGCCGGCGGATCAGCCGGTTCAGATGCACGTAGATGAAGTTCAGCCCCGGCGTGGTCCCCCAGTGGCCGAGCAGGCGCGGCTTGATGTGCTCCTTGCTCAGGCGCTCCTTCAGCAAGGGATTGTCGTAGAGGTAGATCTGTCCGACCGACAGGTAGTTGGCGGCGCGCCAATAGGCGTCCATCAGGCTGAGCTCGGTCGCCGACGCGGCCTCCTTCCGGGAATCCCCTTCCGGCGACCGACCCTCGTGCGCCCGGTCGGACCATCCGCCGGACGGGGCCGCCTTGTGTTCGGCGGTCTTGTGCTCGGCTGTCTTGCGTTCGGCCGTCCTGGCTTCGACGCGGCGCGCCTGCGCGCCGAGGCGCTGAGGGTTTCGGTGAGCGGTCATCGCTTTCGTCTCCGACCGGTGCGACGCGCCGTGGAACGACGCGCCAGCCCATCCCCATCGACGCGGCGCTGTCGCCGCGCCCGGTCAAGCGGGGGCGCGACGGAACCCGTCGCGCCGCAGCGTCGCTCAGTAGGCGCGGCACGTTCCGGTATACGAATCGTAGTAGGCGTAGGGTCCGCAGCCGCCATAGGTCGAGCCGTAATAGCCGGCCGCCGCGGCCCCGGCCGCGAGGCCGACCCCCGCCGCAGCCACCCCGTAGCCGGGGCGGTACCCGTATCCGCCGTAACGATATCCGTAGCCGTAACGGCCGTATCGCCCGTATCCCGCTCCGGGCCGGCCGGCTATCGGGCGCGCCGCGCCCCAGCCCGGTCGTCCGATACCGCCGCGGTAGCCGGCGCCGCGGTACCCGCCAAAGCCGCCGCCCCGGAATCCACCGCCGCGGAATCCGGCCCCGTGGAACCCGCCGCCGCCGCGAAATCCACCGCCGCCGCCGCCGCGGAAGCCGCGGGCCTCCGCCGCAACGCTCGTCAGTATCAGGGCGGCCATAGCCGTCATGCAGAGCATCGAATGCTTCATGGGTATGCCTCCTGTCGCAAGATGTCCTATTGCGCCGGGCAGCACCCGGCGAGACGGTCGTGCCGGAACCGGCGAGACTCGGAATCGAAGACTCGCCGACGGAGTGCCTTCGCCATCATGTTCGGAACTGGTCACGCCGCTTGATCGAAGAGGACACGCAGCAACGAGATCGAGTCTTGTGCGCCGCAGTATCAATATATCGGGTTCGCGGCTTGCTTGATCGGGCGCGTTCGTTGCCTAACAGGCTGTGATCCTGTCACTTTGCTGCGGTATAGGACGAGAGATCGCCGGCTCCGCAGCTGAAAGGACGATCGACTCCGCGCCATGCCAGATGTCCAGTTCCTGGCCGTCGAGCAGAGTGTAGGTGGCGGTGGCACGATCGATGTCGATCCGGATTCTTCGACCGCGGACCTCCAGAGTAAAGCGCAGCCGCGACCATGCATCAGGCAGACAGGGATTGAAGGTGATGCGTCCCTGCGTATCGCGGAGACCGGCGAACCCGTAGATCAGCGCCAACCACGTGCCGCCGATCGCCGCGATATGCGCCCCGTGCATCATGTTTCCGCCGATATCGGACATGTCCATCGCCAAGGCGAAATTGAAGTAGTGGAGTGCCTTCTCCCTCAATCCGATCTCGTTCGAGACGATGCTCTGAATGCAGACGGACAACGAGGAGTCGTGGGTTGTCAAAGGATCGTAGTATTCGAAATTCCGTCGCTTGGCCTCCGGCGTGAACTGATCGTTCAGCAGGAACATGGCCATGACCGTGTCGGCCTGCTTGATCACCTGCGACCGGTAGAGGTTGAGCGGATGGTAGTGCAGAAGAAGCGGGTAATGATCCTCCGGCGTGCCGGCAAAATCCCATTCCTCCAGTTCGAGGAAGCCGTCGTCCTGCGGATGCACCTGTCGCCGCTCGTCGTAGGGGAGGTACATGCGCTCGGCGGCCGTCTCCCAGGCATCGGGCTCATCCGGCGCAAGGCCAGTGCGCCGCGTGAGGCTCTCGAAGCAGTCGGGGTGCTCGCGCGCCAGACGCCGGACCGTCCGGGCCGCGTATCGCATGTTTTCCCGCGCCATCAGGTTCGTGAAGCAATTGTTGTTGACGATCGCCGTATACTCGTCCGGCCCCGTCACGCCGTTGATGCAGAAGGAGCCGCCGAGACGGTCCGAGAAGAAGCCGAGATCGCACCACAGGCGTGCCGTCTCGACCAGGATCTCGGCGCCGTAGAGCCGCAGAAACTCCTCGTCGCCGCTGATCTCGACGTACTTGCGAAGCGCGTAGGCGATGTCGGCGTTGATGTGGTACTGGGCCGTCCCGGCGGCATAATAGGCGGATGCTTCCTCGCCGTTGATCGTCCGCCAGGGGAAGGTGGCCCCGCGATGTCCGAGTTCGCGCGCGCGGGCCCGCGCCTTCTCCAGCATGTCGTAGCGGTATTTGAGCAGGCTGCGCGCGATTCGCGGGTTCGTGTAGACCAGGAACGGCAGGACGTAGATCTCCGTGTCCCAGAAATAGTGACCCTCGTAGGTCCGCCCGGTCAGGCCGCGGGCCGGGATGCCGTGCCCCTCCGCCCGCTCGGAGGCCTGCATCAGCTGGAACAGGTTCCAGCGGATCGCCTGCTGCGTCCGCGGGCTCGCGCCTTCCACCATCACGTCGGCCCGTGCCCAGAAGCGCTCGACGTCCTGCCGATGCTGCGCGACGATCGATGCGAAGCCGGTCTCGACGGCACGGTCGAGCGTCCAGCCCGTCAAGGCGTGGATCTGCTCGGGCGTCGCGGCATCCGAGTAGTGGTAGCTCAAGTACTTGTGAATGCGGATCGTCTGACCGGCCGTGAGACGGCCCCTGACGACGACCGTGGCGAGGTCGTCGTCGCATGCGGCGTGCGGGGTGAAGGAGCCGTCGGCCGCGACGACATGGTCCATGCCGCAGCCGAGCACCAACCCCGAACTCCGGGTCCGGTAGCTCAGCACCGCGCGCAGAGCCTCGGATCGCGTCCCGGCCGGATGCAGGACCCGTCCGACGAAGCCCTCCGCCAGGCGGGGGTCCGCCGTGTCGGTCAGGAGCGGCTGTTCGTTCCGGAGTTCGGAGGAGATCGCCACCTCCGCCTCGGCATCCTCCGCCGTCAGCTCGTACGCGATCGCCGCGAGGTGGCGGTGTGACAGCGATACGAGGCGGAGCGTGCGCAGGCGCAGGCGCTTGCCCGCCGGGGTCAGCCAGCGCACGTCGCGACTCAGGATTCCGCTCCTGAAATCGAGGGTTCGCCGGAACGACAGGATCTCCGCCTCCGGCACGACGAACGGCTCGTCATCGACGTAGAGCTTCAGGACCGTCCCGTTGGGGCAGTTGAGGATGCTCTGGCCCACCGTGGGAAAGCCGTAGGCGTGCTCGCCGTAGGCGATCGGCCGGTGCTCGTAGAAGCCGTTGAGATAGGTCCCGGCTTCGCGGACGGGTAGGCCCTCTTCGACGACCCCGCGCAGACCGAGGTAGCCGTTCGACAGGGCAAACATCGTCTCCGCCTGCCCGGTGAGTTCCCGCGCCAGCTTGGCATCGTAGCGGATCGCCTCGAGCGCCCAAGGATTTGCGGGAAAGATGTCTTCGGGCGGAATCAGGCGAGGGCGCAGCATGGTTGTCCCTCCGAGCGCCTTCAGGCGCGGCCGTCTTGCCTGGTTCCGGGATCGATGCTTCTGCCTCGATTGTAGCCGCATCGACGTGTCGGACTTGACTGATCGGGACAGCTGAACAGCGGATCCTTGCTGCCGGCCCGGGTGAGCAGGTAGCCGTTCTCGGACGCGCGGCAGGTGTCGTCGCACCTCGCGTCGAGATCGGCCCCGGCATCCTGCGCTTCGGTAATCGCCCCGGCCCGCGCATCCATGGTCCAGATGTGGTCGGGAATGCCGGCGGTCCTGGCGACCTTCCGCCACTCGCGCTGAAAGGCGTCGCCGGCATAGGGCCGGCCCTGCCGCTCATCGACGACCAGCGGACGGAGCCGATCGACGCCGCGCCTCGGAGGCCCGAGGCCGAGGCGCGGCAACCGGAGCGGTCCCCTAATGCTGGCTCTGTCCGACGGCCAGGATCGTGACACCCAGGGCGACGACCCCGATACCGACCAGCAGGGTCGTATTGAGAGGCTCTCCATACAGCCAGGCCCCGCCGAGCGCGGCGCCCACCATCCCGACGCCGGCCCAGATCGCGTAGACGACGCCGATCGGCAGCATGTGCATGCTGGTCGACATCAGCCACAGGGCCGTGCCGTAGCCGAGGGCGACGATCACGGTCGGAATCGGTCGCGTGAGACCATCCGCGGCCTTGAGGGCGAGGGTCGCCGTCACCTCGGCGCTGATCGCGAGGCCGAGGATGAGGAATGCGTTCATGACAACCGATACTTCCCAGCCAAGAGGGGACGCCCGGCCAGGGCGTCCGCCCGCAGAGGTTCTCCCGCGCAAGTCGTGAACGTTTTCGGCGCGGCAGGCCGGCACCGGATGCCCGGTCCACAGTTTTCGGCCGGCGCCCCGGAGGCCAGGCATCGATGGCACGTCGGTCCGCCGCCGGTCGGTCCCGCCTCGCGTCAAGACAATCTTCAGGGTCGGGAGCGACATCACTTCAGCATGTCCGCGTCGCCCGCCATGCCCGAGCCTTCGATCCGCAAGAGCCCCGCCCGCCGGTGGATCACGCACACCGCGATCGGCGCCGTGCTGGCGGCGGGCGGCGCCTGGGCCGCCACCAGGATGATCGGCGTTCCCGATCCCGTCACCCTCGCGGCTTTGGCGGTCGTCGAGCCGTCGGCGGTCAGCACGTGGTTCCCGAGCCGCGCCGTGCCGGCTCCGAGCCAGGCCCGTGCCCTGCCGGTCACGCCGCGCCCGATCCTCGACCGCGTCGAGTGGAAAGGGCAGGGGGTGCCGCTCGCCACGATGCTGGCGGCGACGCACACCAACGCCTTCCTGGTGGTGCAGGACGGCGTGCTGATCCACGAGTGGTATCGTCCCGGGACCGGACCGGCGACGCTGTTCCCGTCATGGTCGGTGGCGAAGTCCGTCGTCTCGCTTCTGGCCGGGACGGCCATGGCGCGTGGCAAGCTCGCCGAGACCGACCGGGTCTCGGACCTCCTGCCCGAGCTGCGTTCGGCGGCGGTCTTCGGGAAGATCACCGTGCGCGACCTCCTCGACATGGCGAGCGGGCTCGCCGTTCCGGAGAACTACGATCCGCTCCATCCGCTCACGGGCACGGCCGGGATGTACCTGACCCGGGACGTCGCGGCCTTCGTGAAGGATCACGCGCAACTCGCGTTCAAGCCGGGCAGCAAGGGCCGCTACCGCAGCATCGACACCGAGGTGCTCGGCCTGATCCTGGCCCGGGTCGAGGGCAAGCCCCTGGCGGATCTGCTCTCGGACCGGATCTGGAAGCCGATGGGCGCCGAGGCTGGCGCGACCTGGAACCTCGACCGGCCCGGCGGCCTCGAGAAGGCGTTCTGCTGCATCAACGCGACGGCGCGGGACTTCGCCCGCTTCGGGCTCCTCGTGGCCGATCAGGGGCGCGCCGGCGGCACGAGGATCATCCCCGCCCGCTGGATCGAGCGGATCGGGACGCCGGCCCGCCGCGCCGTGGATGGCTGGCACTATTCCGCCCAGTGGTGGCACGCGCCCGGTGGGGATGACGGCGACATCTCGGCGATCGGCGTCTACGGGCAGTACGTCTACGTCAATCGCCAGACGGGCACGGTCATCGTGAAGCTCAGCGATCACGGTGCCGAGCAGGACGAGACCGACACCCTTGCGGTGATGCAGGCCATCGCGGCCGATCTCGAAGCCGGGCGCCCTTGAGCCGATCGCGGCACCGGGGGCGGGGGCCGCCCGAGCGCCGTCCCGCCTCGAGGACGGCACCCGGGACGGCGGGAGCCTTTCCCTCCGTCCCTCACGCCTCGGTCGGTCCCGTGCTCGGCGCGGGCCGGCGCCGCACGAGCCGGTAGAGATCGGTCATCGGCCCGCCCTGCAGGTTGCGGACGAAGCGGCGCCCGACCCCCTTCCAGGCGATGCCGGGCACCGGCGAGACGGGATCCAGAAGCGCGCTCAGGGCGCGGCTGTAGTCCAGGACCAGGCCCGGCGTCCACGTCATCCCGGCGGCACCGTTCCGCAGCAGCGCCGCGGCCCAGTATTCCGGCGTGGTGAGCGCCCTGGCGAGGCGCCGCCAGGGCGTCCCGGTGCGCGCGAAGGCCCCCTCCGCCGCCGCATCGAGCGCGCTGGCCACCGTGGTCGAGCAATTGCGGCTGATAAAGTTGTACGTGGCGTCGCGGCGATAGGCGTCCCAGAACGCCCGGAGCCCGGCGGCGTCGATGCCGTTGAGCGTGACGGTGACCGTGGCATCGCACCAATCCGCGGCCTCCTCGGCGTAGGAGGGAAGGAACCGTCCCGGCACGTCGTTCTCCGGGCCGGCCCGCAAGCTGGAGCGCAGGTTCGCGGTCGAACGGTCGAGTTCCACGGCGGGATAGTGGCTGATGTAGAGGTCCGTGCCCTGCGCGAGGGCGGCATGCCCGGTGGAGATGGTCCCGCGCGCGTTCACGGCGGCGATGTAGCGTCGGATCAGCCGCTGCCGGGCCGGCGTCGTGGCATGCCCGGTCGGGGTCCAGACGTAGACGGTCAGGCTGTCGGATTCCGGTGAGGCGGTCGCCGGGACCGGCCCCGTCGCCGGATGCGCCGTGGCCATCCGCTTCGCGCGCCGGCCGGCCAGCGCGAACCGCGCGCCGTTGAGGATCAGGAACATGCCCAGGCAGTATCCCAGCGTGCCGGCGTACCAGGTCGGCCAGGGCTGCAGGTGGAAGAGGCCGAACGCGACGCCCAGGCCCCCGAGGGCGACCGAACTCCGCCACCCGGAGAACTTGAGCAGGCTCGCGATGACGATCCGGGCAGCGCCGTCGACCAGGAAGGCCGTGCCGAAGATCATCGCGAGCAGGAAGGTGCTGTGGCGCGTGGCCGCCACGATCAGGACGGCCAGCACCAGCAGCGCCCCGCCCTTGAGGAGGCGCAGCCTGCGCGCGGCGCCGAGGGCGGTCACCCCGGCGACGAGCGACGCCGCGCCCTCCGCCAGGAGCAGGAGGCCGAACCAGCGGTCCGGGATGTGGACCGCCCCGTCGAGGGAGTCGATCACGATCAGGACGCCGAGCGCCGCGGAGACGAGGCCCGCGACGAGGAACAGAGGCGCGCGCCGGCCCACCTCGGCCCTGCCGACGAGCAGCAGCCAGAGGGACGTGTTCCGCGCGCCGCCGCTCATCCCGCGGGGCGTGGAGACGGCCCTTCCGGAGAGGGGAGGGCCCGGCAGGGACGGCGGCGATTCGGACATGACCGGGCGTCTTCGATCGGAGGCGGAGCGGTGCGCACGATTCACCACTTGCGTGATGACTTTGTTAACGGAATCCGCTCGTTCCCCTGCGGCAGAACTCCGGGGAGGGGACCGCTGCGGGAATCCGCCTGCATAATCCGGTGATCGCGACAATTGTCGCGGTCGGGTACGGCTCTCGTTGGTGCGCCGACGGGATGCTGGCGCGGTGTGAGGAACGAGGCATCCCGGCCCATGGCACCGCCATCCACCGACATCGGCAGCCGCCGCGCGCGGGGTGGCGGCCTCTCGCCCCTCCGCGGGCCGGCCCCCGAGGGCGATCTCGATGATCGGACCGCGATCGGGCTCGATCCCCTGCCTCCTTGCCGCTGATCGCCATCGAAGTGGAACCACCCATGTCGGAATTCGCCGGACCCGGCCCGCAGCATCCGAACCGGATCATTTTCGTGACCACCGTGGTCGTCGCTGTCTCGACCTGGCTCGTGACCGGAAACGTCCTCTACTTCATGCTGGCTCTCGTCGGCTGCGCCGCCTTGCTTTGCGCGGGCTACGCGCTGATCAGGCGCCGTCTCGGCTGGAAGCCGCTCGACGCCGATTACCTGTTCCATCTCATCGGCGTGCTGCATCCCTGAGCCGTTCGGCTCCGGCCCTCGGCTCTGATCTTCCGCCCCCGTGCGACTGCCGTCGCGTCGCGCAACACGGCACCCGGGCTGTCGGCTTCCAATGCCGATAGCGGTTCTATAAAGACAAGAAAAACGAGTCGAAGAGTTTTTGCATTGCTATAAGATACATGCTTTCTGATGTTTTGCAGCGAACAACGTCATGATTTTGCACATGCCGGCATCCGGATCCGAGCGCCGCGACGCGCAGGTTTAAGCATTTATTAACCATATTGTTGGAATTCGAGCACGCGAGTTTCGCGAGCGTGTCCAGCTGCCGCACAGCCACGCGTTCGCCCCCCGCCTCGTCCGCTCGGTGCAAGATCGGCTCGTCCGGACGACGTCCCCCACGCCAAGGAACGTCCCCGATGTCGCCCGCCCACGCCTCGCCCGCTGCGAACCGACCCGGCACGATGCGGCGCCGGCGCGCCCTCTCGCTCCTGACCGGTGTCAGCGGCGTGGCGCTGACGATGGGCACGGGGCTGTCGGACGCGGCTGCGGCGGAGCGGCCGGTTCCGGTCGTGGTGCGCGGCGAGAACGGCCAAAAGGCCGACGATTTCTTGATCAACCTCAACGGATGGCTCGGCCACGACGGCACGCCGGGCAAGGATGGCGGCAGTCTCAGCCTGATCGACCTCGACCCGCGGGCCGCGGCGGCGAATCCCGCCGCGTCGATCGCGGCCGGCTCGGTCGGCGGGACGGGCGGCGCCGGGTACGAGCGGGGATGGAACTGGCGTGCCGGGAGCGTCGGCGGGCGCGGCGGCTCGGTCTTCGTGACGCTGGCCGAGACCGTGACGGGAGCGGGCGACCAGCCGGCACAGCTGCCCCGGTTCTGGGTCTATTCCCGCGGCGGCACCGGCGGCGACGGGCAGATGACGCCGGGCGGCGGCGGCGATGCCGGATCCGCCGGCCTGATCCTGTCGTCGCGGGTATCCACGCAGGGCACCGCGTTCCAGGGCGTCCGCGTCACCTCCGCCGGCGGCGATGCCGGCCACGGAGGCCGCAGCGACACCGACGAGTTGGAGCGCCGGCGCGGCGGCCTCGGCGGCGAGGCCTCGCTGCGGCTGACGCGGACCGGGGAGGTCGAGACCGGCGGCGACCGGGCGACCGGTCTGGTCGTCGAGTCCCTCGGGGGCGCGGGCTCGCGCAAGGGGAACGACGCCTATAACGGCCACTACGCCACGCCGGGCGGGCCCGGGGGCAGGGTCAGCCTGGACAATGCCGGCCGGATCGCCACCCGCGGCGACTTCGCCCTCGGGGCGCTGGTCCAGAGCGTCGGCGGCAATGGCGGCATCCAGGACACGACGGGCGGCGGCTATCCGGGCGCAAGGGGCGGGAATGGCGGTTCCGTCGACGTGTCCAACGACGGCAGCGTGAGCACGACCGGCGCCTACAGGCCTCGGGAGCGCGGCGCAGTCGGGCGGCGGGCCGGGCGGGAAAGGGCGGCGGCAAGGCCTTCGGCAC
>NZ_LABZ01000250.1 GCF_001043955.1 Methylobacterium tarhaniae
GGTGAAGGTCCGCCGCGGCGGTCCGTGCGGCAGGGGGGGCGATGCCACCTCCGGTTCCGATGTGGCTGGCCGGGCGAACCGGGCCGCCCAATCCTCGCGGCCGACCGGCGGCACCGGCCAGTCGGGTCCGAGCGTGGCGGCGGCGTGGCGCAGACGGCCGTTCTCGTCAGCCGCGAGGCCCCGTGGCAGCAGGCCCCAGTCGATCAGGAGCGGCGCCTCGCCGACCGCCATGACCGCCTGCGGCGAGGCCAGATTGAGGCTGGCAGCGGGCAGCGGCCCGTCGGGGCCCCCCAGCAGGGGCTCCAACGCCGCGAGCGCGGCGCGCAGGCGCTCTTGCACCCGCCTCGCCTCGCCGGAGGTGAGTTCGGCGAGCGGGCGGATCGGGCCGTCGAGGCCGGTATACCAATCGACCCGCGCCGGGGCCGCGCCGTTGCTGCGTGAGACCACAGGCTCGGCGAACAGGGCCGCGAGCGCCGCGCCGCCGTACCGGCCAAGGAGGCCGCGCAGGCGCTCATGATCCTCGAGGACGGGACGATCGTCGATCCGGACGAGATCCAGACCGGCGAGCGTGCGGCTGGCGACAAAGCGCTGGGCGCCGGTCATCGGTGGGTCTCCGGCGCGGGATCAGTCACAGCGTGCCCCCGTCCCCGTACCGTCGATCTCCAGGCGGACGAGGGCTGCCCGGGCCTTGGCAGTACCGCGCTCGGCTGCCTTGGCGTACCAGGCCCGGGCGCCCTGCGCGTCCGCCATTCCGCCGATACCGTTGTCGAGGGCGGTGGCGTAGCAGTACATCCCTTCGGGAAAGCCGCTCTCCGCCGCGTCGCGGAACCACGCCCGCGCCTTGCCGTCGTTCTTCTCGAAGCGTCGGCCTTGGTGGTAGAGGATCCCGATATTGACCTTGGCGGCGGCGCTGCCGAGGTCGGCGGCCCGGCGATAGGCGAGATACGCGTCCTGGTTGGCGCCTTGCCGGTCGTAGGCGCGACCGAGCTGGAAATGCAGCCGGCGCAGGGCCGGCGCCTGCGCGATCGCCGCGCGGCAGGCCGGGATCGCCACCCCGGCCCGCAGGTCCCGGAACGCGACCGCCCGCTGCGTGTCCGGGGCATCCGTATCCCAAGGAGCGCTCGCGAGGTCGTCGCAGACCCGGACCGCGCCGTGATCTTGCGCTGACGCGGGATGGGCCGACGTCGCGACGACCAGTATTGCGAGAGCGGGACTGATGATCCGCGGCGACATATTTCCGACTATCATGCAAAAGTCACGCGCCCGAAGGGTCGGCGACCGAGACAGAGCTTTCTCGTAGGGGGTCGCGGGTTAACGCCCACACAACGTCGTGTCGTTGTGCCGTCATCGATGTGGATGATTTTTCGTGGCCCTTCGTGACTGTCGTTCCGATTCTCTCCACGCTTGATCCTGGTAAACACCCCGCTCCTGGCGCGGGCCAGCCTCACCGGCAGACGACCTGTACCGTGAAGTCCCGGGCCTTCTCGGCGAGCGCGGCGCCGTCGAGCGGATCGGCGCTGCGCACGGTGATCGGTGCCTCGACGCCGTTCGCCTCAAGGAAGTTGAGCGCGATCGTCGACTTGATGGCGAAGTTGACGTTTTGCGGCACGTCGCCGGACGCAAAGGCGACCTGCTTCGACTGTACCACCCCGATCACGTTGCCGTACTGGTCGAGGGCGGGGCCGCCGCTGTTGCCCTGCTGGACCGGCGCGGAGATCTGGATCTTGCGGGTGTCGTCGCCCGATCCCGCCATCGCCGTCACGTTGCCGATGGTGAAGTTACCGGTCGAGGCCAGGATGCTACTCTGCGGGTAGCCATAGACGTAGACGCTCTCGCCCAGCCGTGCCCGGATCGAGAGCGGTGGCACGGCCTTCTGCGGGAAGTCGGTGGCGAGCACTGCAAGGTCGTTCGCCGCGTCGCTGGCCACGAGCCGCGCTCGCAACGGGGACTGGCCGGGCTGGCGTACTGAGATGTCGGTGCACGATGCGACGACGTGGTGGTTGGTCAGCAGATGTCCGCGCTCGGAGACGTAGAAGCCTGTGCCGGCACTGACGGGACCGGCATCGGGCTTGCGCGATGCGTCGGGGCCGGGCGTCTCCTTGGCGGCGGTCACGACGTCCTTCTGGCAGCCCAGAACGGCGTCGAAGGCCTCGGTCGAGCCGACGAGGGAGAGGACGGCGATCTGCTTGCCCTGGAATCTCACCGCGATGCTGCCGGCCCGGGACAGGTCGGCGACGAAGCGCTCCTTGAGGCCGGACTGGAACAGGCCGCGGGCCTCGTCCCGCTCGAACCCCGTGAAGGTACCGTGCCACTTCTCGCGGCCGGCGAGGAAATGAAGCTCGTACTGGCCCCCGACCTCGAGCGAGCGCCATTTCGGGTTGGTGAGCGCGAGGTAGGACGAGCCCCGGGTTCCGCCGATACCGAACCACAGGGTAGTGCCGTCGCCGTAGCTGGCAGCAGCCAGACACCCGCCGAGGCCCTCGCTGTACCCGATCGACCAGCCCGCGACCTTGCCGAAGGTCTTGTCGACAGTCAGCCGTAGCGGGGCCGGCGAGGCCGCGGCGGGGAGGGCCGCGGCGCTGACGGACGCCACGAGGGCGAGAGCGATCGAGCGGAACATGCGCGAGAATCCGGCGTGCGGAGGGAGGGACGCGTCAGCGCGACTGATTGACGACGCTCACGCCGCTCCGCGACGACGCGAAGGGGTCGCTCGAGGCGCTCACCGGCTGCACCCGGGCCGGGCCGGCGGAGGGATAGGCCTGGCGCTGGCGGACAGCCCGCGGCGGAGCATGCCGCACGACCCGCACCACCCGGACCGTCCGCCGCGGTGCGTAGACGACGACCGGGCGCTGCCGCGCCGCCTGTGCGGCGATCGAGCCCGCGATAACGCCACCTAGGACGCCGCCGGCGAGGCCCCCGAACATCGCGCCGGCGCTCTGTGCCTGCGCGGGTGTGATCCCGGCCATGGCGAGCGCGCCCGCGATGCAGGCGACGACCAGACCTTGCTTTCTCATGGACATGCCCTTTTCGGACGAAGAACGGGAACGATTGCAACCCGTCACAAGCTTAATCTTGACCGCTAGCGCATGGAAAGGGGCGGCCCGAATTTTTTCACATTTCAGGTTGCTCAGTGTCGCTTACGGTCAACGGAAAGCTGCATGGGGGCGACCGAAGCCCGTATCGCCGAGAGGTCCGGCTGCCGATGGACGTGCGCCGGCTTCGGCGCTGGTTGATCGAGTCTTGTCTCTGCGTGTATTGTTGGTAATTGCGCATCATTTGCTTGCATAGAAGGTCGTACCATTTGGAGCAGCGCACTCTGCTCGGTGCTAATTATGCCTGATTGTGTTGATTGCTTTGGCATGGGCGAGCTACAGGTCGTTGGGTGCGCCCGAGGCGGCATGTTGGCAGAAGTTGCGTGGTCAGACGTGCCAAGTTTCAGACACTTGGCAGGGCGTGGATCGGCGCGTTTTCGTCGATGTGCCCCCTCGGGTGGTCGCGGTGCCGCGTGCGCCGCTCCCGGCTAGCTCAAGCCATCGATTGCGTGCGTTCCGCGATGCAGCGATGGTAGGTGTTGGCGAGGGCTGTGAGCGTGTCCGTTAGGTCGGCTGGCCACCAGGGTTCATGAACGAGGTGGAGGGACATGCAGATGCGGGTTGCGATGGATCGCCCTGGATGAAGGAGCGGCGTCAGAGCCACGGTCAGCGCAAAGGCGGGAGTTCTAGTATCTCCGTGAGTGCGTCCGTCACCCTCTGTTGCGGCTGTTAGCTCCCAGTACGATCGGCGTTGCGCTCGAAGAGGTCGACGTTCGCTGGTGCCTGTTTCTTGGCAGCAGAAGGTGACCGCGCCTCGACCTTGAGTGCCGAAGTTGAGGTCGATCGCGACCGGGTGTCGGCTCTCGCCCTCCGGTGTGCGCATGGACAGAAATGCGGCCTCGAGCGCGTGTGCGAGCGCGTGCGGTGTGACGTCGACTCGGCGGCTAGTGGTGAGCGAGCTGACGAAGGGGGTCGGGTTGGGGTGGTGCGTGAACATCGTGTGGCGCCCGGTGAGTGGGACGCCGCACCAGTGCTGCGGGGCGAATTCGTAGAGGTGCCAGAGAAGTGGTGCCTGCTGTTGGCAGGCACGGAAGTGCGGACTCGGTAATTAGTGCCTGCCGCCGACGCTGATGCGGCGTTGTCGATCGACAGATTGTATTTTAGACTACGTCGGTCGGCTTGGATATAGGCTGCCTTTGCAGGATTGGCGTCTGGCTATCAAGGGTCTTCGTTTTGGTAGGCGGGATGTGTTTGTCCTCGGCGTTGCAGGGAGCGCGTTGGGTCCGGGCTCAGCGGCTGGTTCGCCGTCGGGCCCGGATGGCATTGTGTTGATGAAGTGCTGGCCGTTGGCGCGATCAGGCGGCCTTACGGCTGGGCGACGCCGCCGTACGGAGCCGATGGGCGGCGTCGGTGTCGAGTGCCGTCATGCCCTCAGCTGGCTTCTGCGTCGCGGCTGCTGCGGCGAGGTCGAGTTCGCCGTCGACGAGCCAGAAGTCGGTGTAACGTCGATGAAGGGCGCGGGCGTGGTCTGGGAGGCCGGCAGTCGCTAGGGCCGCGAACGCGTGCTCCAGCGTCGTGGGCACGAACGGTACTGTGCCCGTCTGGGGATCCGCGAGTTGGCGCCGGTAGGTCGCTGCCGCGGCGTGTGCGGACTGGTTGTGGGTGGGGGCGATGAAGACCAGGGTCGCTGTGTCCGCGAGGCCGGCTGTGAGCATCGCGCTCGCGAGGCAGTGCTGGCGGAAAAATTGCTGACAGGCGCCGCCGGTCAGTGTCGGCGTGTCCGGGTCCACGAACAAGCCCGGGGTGGCGTGCGCAATCTGCGTGTGCCGCGGGTGGGGTGGGGGCGCGGGCTCGTGGCCGGGCTCGCTGTACTTGATCTCGATGCAGATCAGGCCGCGTGCGCCGGTCGCGTTCCGGCCGCGCAGGATGACGTCGTAGGCGGTGCGGTCGGCGGTGAAGCGCGGGTCGCCGCGGCCCGGGCTGTGCTCGAACAGCACGTCGGTGACCTCCGTCAGTGTCCCCGGCAGGAACTCTGTGACGAAGCGGGTGGCGAGCCGCGGGTCGCGGGCGAGCGGGCCGAACAGGTTGAAGGCTAGCGGCTGGGAGGACAGCAGGTTGGTCTTGAGACGGTCTATGTCGTAGGCCGCGCCCGGCTCACGGTAGGCGAGCGCGCGGGTGACGACCGGGACGATGTCGGGATGAAGGAAGTTGGCGCCGAGCGCGCCGGCTGCGGTCGAGATGCGTGAGCCGAGGCGCCGGGGGCGGTGCGGCTCGCGGCGGTTGACCTGGGTGCCCATCGCGAGACCGCGGTCCTCGCGCCAGAGTGCTTGCATGAAGCGGGCGGCGGCCTTGAAGCGGTGGTCGGCGGGCACGAAGACGTGATGGCGGCGGCGGGTGGCCTCGGGGATGAGGGGCACGCGGTCGATTGGGCCGAGGCCAGACCGGTCGAGGACGGCCCAAGTGGCGGCTGCGAGGGGGTTGGGGTCGTTGGCGGTGGTGGGCGGCAGCGGGGCGGTGATGTTCATCGGGATGGTCCTGGGTCACGGCCGCGGTGGTGCGGCTGGATCAGGGTTCCCGGACGGGGCAGCGAGATGAACGACGAATGAGATGGCGCGAGGTGTGGCGAAGGTGCGTTGCGCGTCAGTCGGGAGACCGAAATGTCGAGGAGGATGGCAATAGTCGACTGCAGTGTTTCGAGTCAGCTGGGCAGGACGTATGTGGAGCTACCGTCGGCTGGGTCGTCCAACGAGAGGTAGTGTGGGTAGATGTAGTGGTGTCTCGAAGTAGGTGGGTAGGGGTAGGTCGTACACGACCCATGCCGGCAGGGGGTAGTCTACTCCTCTTGGTCTGGCTGATGTTTTCGCAAAGATAGTGAGTCCGACGGTCTGAGTGCACGCGGTGTGGTGCGTCAAAGCGCCGTCACTCAAACACTACTTCCGAAATGCGCCATCCTCGCGCACAGATTTAGCGTCCACGCTCGGCTTGACGAACGGTGACCGTGCGACCGTCGGACGTCCGTCGCGGACCGCGGCGGAATGGATCTTGGTTTCGTCGAAAAAGTGGCCGTGAGCTTCAGCCGCCTCGACCCGCTGTCGTCGATGCCGCTTTGCCGGCCAGTGTGGAACCATGCGACCGGTCCGACCTTGCCCTCCACTCAGCGCACGTGCGTAGTGGGTCTGAACCCGGCTGGCCCGGGCTTGCCGGCGCGCACCTTGGTTGCGCACCGCGGGAGGCGCGTACATGGCCGATTCGACCCGTCCGTTCCTGGTACTCTACATCCTTTGGCATCCTGGCTTCGGGGACGGGACCGCCATAGCGGATGCCTTGCGCGAGCATTTCCGCCGAAAGCTCTACGAGAACGTGGCGGGGGGCACCGGCCTGAGCGTGATCTATCGGTTCGCCGCCGCGCCAGGCTCTCCGGCGCCCTTGCCGATCGATCTCGCTGAGGCCGAGACGACGGCGGTCGTCGTCCTTGGCGACGCCAACCTGGCGGGCGACGCGCACTGGACCGCGTACGTGCGCGAATTGGTCGAGCGGACGGAGGCATCGGGGCTCGGCACGCGGGTCTTCCCCGTCGCGGTCGATCTCGCGGCGCTCGAAGACCTAGGACTGGCGGAACAGGCCTTCCGATGGGATCTCTGGCCCGGTGACCTCGCCGATCGTCGGCGGCGGCTGGTCGCCGAACTCACCTACGAGTTCTGCCGGATGCTGCGCCACTACCTGGAACATCTCAAGCGACCGGCCGAGGAGGATGCCGCGCTCGAGGCATACCTCAAGAAGGTGCGCATCTTCCTCAGTCATTCCAAGCACGACGGCGACGGCGAGCAAATCGCGCATGCGATCCGCGACCGCCTCCACGGAGGCCATGGGCTGTCCAGCTTCTTCGACGTGCACGACATCCCTGCCGGCCTGCGATTTCAGAAGGTTCTCTTGCAGCAGGTTCGCGTTAGCGCCATGGTCGCGATCCACACCGACTCCTACTCCTCCCGCGAGTGGTGCCGGCGGGAAGTGATCGAGGCCAAGCGCTGTAACATTCCGTTGGTAGTCGCCAACAGCATCAGCGACCTTGACGAGCGCGGCTTTCCCTACATGGGCAACGTTCCCGTTGTGCGCCTCAATCCAAATGAGGCCGACCGCATCGATTTTGTGGTCGGTCGGCTGCTCGATGAGGTATTGAAGGACTTCCTTTGGCGCTGCCGTGTGGAGCTGGCGCGCGACACCGGCGGGCGGAACGTGGTGTTCGTGCCTCGCCCCCCTGAATTGATATCGCTCGCAAGCCTACCCCCGGCGACCGACGTGCCAGACCCGATCATCGTCTACCCGGATCCTCCGTTGAGCGTCGAGGAGGAGCGCCTGTTCGCGGATGTTGCGCCCCGGGTTCAGCTGCGTAGCCTGACCGAGTGGCTGGCGGGAGCGGTGCGATGAGCTACCAGGAAGTGCTAGGACGGCAGGCGGTCGCGATCTCCACCTCGGAGAGCCCGGACATGCCGGCCCTCGGGCTCAGCGACGAGCACCTGCGGGACGCGATGGCCGAGATCGCGCGCCACCTGCTCGCGCTCGGCGCGCGGCTCGTCTACGGTGGAGACTTACGGCAGCACGGCTTCAGCGAGTTGCTGTTCGAGCTCGTGGCGCGGCACCGGCGCGACGCAGGCAACGGCGACGAGACGACCGGGGTGACGAATTACCTCGCATGGCCCGTCCACATCCTGCAGTCCGCGAGCGCCCTGGAGAGCGCCGTAGCCGACCTGGACGGATCGGCCGAGCTCGTGTGCCTGGACCTCGACGGCACGCGGCTGTCCATGGCCGAACGACACCGTCTTGCCTCGCGGCAACCCACCGAAGACGAGTGGGCTAACGGGCTCACCGGCATGCGCCGGACCATGCTGGCCGAAACGAACGCCCGCGTCGTCCTGGGAGGCCGCGTGGACCGCTACAAGGGAACGATGCCCGGCATCGGCGAGGAGGCGTTGATCTCCCTGCGTGACGGCCAACCTCTGTTTCTGATGGGGGGCTTCGGCGGGTGCGCCCGGGACATCGCCGAGACTATCGGCTTGGTGGCTCCCTGGGCGGCGCCGCGCCCCGCCTGGGCGGGTCGGACGGCGTTTGGTTCCTTCACGGCCGCTAGCCTCAACAATGGGCTGACCGGCGAGGAAAACGCGATCCTAGCCCGTACGCCCCATGTCGACCAGGCCGTCACGCTGATCCTGCGCGGGCTGGTGCGTGTCGCGGGCGCGGCTTCGAACCCGTAGCGCGGATCCTAGATGTCCTACCTGACCGAAAGCGAGGTCCTCACCCGCGCGGGACGCGTGATGCGGAGCACCCGGAAAAATTCCGGTCGCGTTCTCACGGAAGACAGAGCTTCAGTGGCAGAGACGTTCGACGTCTTCCTCAGCCATTCGTCGGCGGAGCCCGAGGAAATCCTGCTTAGCGTCAACGCACTGCTTGAGGATTGGAGTCTCTCCATCTACGTCGACAAGTACAGCGATCCGCACCTGTCGCCGGCCGACGAGACGCGAGAGACGGCCGAGATCCTCAAGCGCCGCATGCGGAGCTCCAACACGCTGCTCTACGTCCACGGCCAGTACGCGACGGGCTCGCGCTGGATGCCGTGGGAACTCGGGTTCTTCGACGGCCTCAAGGGCGCGGTCGGCGTGGTACAGGTGACGCGCCGCCACGAGGAGGGCTTCAAGGGCGCAGAGAACCTCAATCGTTATCCATACCCAGGGCCTCGATGGCCGATCCGCTACCGCACGCGGCGAAGCGGCGCGCAGCGGCGGGGCCGGGAGCGGGCTGCACTGCGCATCAGAGCAGGCTGCGACCGAGAGCCTTCATCCATTCCGCCAAGTCCAGGCGGGACGACCTTCCCATTGGCCCAACGATCGCCGGCAGAAATAGCTTATCCCCGATGTGCTCCCCCAGTGAGCGATAGGCCTCGAACTGCGCCTCCGTAAAGAATTGGTCGGATGTCGGGTGATGCGGGAAGGCCGGTTCGTCGAATCTGTATCTACGAATGAACTCCCCCTCGTTCCCGGTCAGAGACAGCTTCAAATACACGAGGTAGCCCGTCTCGAAGCTGCCCGGCCGCTCTGGGTCCGGGTAGCGGATGCGGCACAGGCGGAAGTGCGATCGAGTGAAACCGTCGCCCCCGAGCCGCAGGTCGTCGAGATCGGCCTCGATGACGATGCCAAAGTCGATGTAGGCGAGGCGTTGGAGGTTGGTGAGGGCGTGGAACGTCATCGCGGGATCGTTCTCGCCGTCTACCGCGAGAATGTAGCTGCATCGCCGCCGCAACAGCTCGTAGACGCCCAGGTTCTCGATGTGCCCGCCGTCCGAGACGTGGAGGTATTCGAGACTCTCGTTGGCCGTCGCGGTGAACTCCCGCAGGAGGAACGGCAGCCGCGGTCCCGCGAAGCGGGAGCGGTCTGGACGCTTTCCTCCCTCGCCGGTGTGAGGGCTCGGCCGTCGTAGCCATATTCCGAGCCGCACGTTGAGGAGCGTGAGCCAGAAGCTCCCGAGCCTGTTCGTGCGCAAGCCCATCTGAGGCGATGCCGCGGCGCCGGAGAGCGCCATCGCGGCGGCGAGGTCGAGTTCTGGGTTCTCCTTCTCCCAGTCTGCGGTCGGGCGGTGTCCGACGAGGGCCGAACCGATGGAAACGGGAGTCAGTGAGAAAACGTCCGAGAGCCTTCCCCTCATCGCCGGGCTCTTCGAGCCGGGGACGTTTAGCGCGCAGTTGAGGATAGGGAACAAGGTCCTCTCGGGCCTGACGGCGCTAAGCTTGAGGGGTGGTGAGACGCCGCCCTCCGCGTCCAAGAGGAACGCGGCCGACAACTTCGCGCGATAGTAGGGGTGGAGGGTCGTTCGATTGACGTCCAAGACGACCGCCAGCGCCGCCGCCACGAAGGCGGCGGCGATGAGCCACCAGGCTCCGGTTGCCATGTCAGTCTTCGAGAATAGGCGCTCGAGCACCGTTTCGGCTGCGAGGACGAGGCTTACCGTGAGCGCGGTGCCGACCAACGGCCGCGTGCGCGCGAAGGCTGTCCAGAGTGCCGCGCTGACCGCAGTCGCCGAAACCGCGCAGACGCCGGCCCAAAATTAGGGACTTATCGCTGAGACCGCCCGGCAGCCGCGCCGCCGCCGCATCAGAGGCCTCGTGGACCAGCCCGAGGACGTACCAGGCGGGAGGCACGACAAACAGCCCCCCGAGGAGGATGTGTTTCCAGCCTGGATTAGTGCCGACCTTGTCGAGGCTCTTGCCCGCGCAGGCCAAGACGACGACGGCGAGCAGCGGTGCCCCGATCGCAAACGCCGCGCTCGACACTGAGCCGATCACGAGCCGCCTGGCAGAGGCGTCGGCATATGCGAAGACGGCAACGGCGAGGAGGAGGAGAACCAGGTTCACGAAGAGCCCGTGGACCTGCCTCATGGCTACGAAGACCCTCTCGAGGAACGAGCCGGCGAGGAAGCGGGCTCGCTGGCGAAGGGTCCTGAGGATCTCGGATTCGCCCTCGGCGCGCCGGAACGGGCGCTCAGAGGGGCGCAAGCCGAGGTCCGGGGCGGGTGCGGCGCCGAGAAGCTGGGTGAGGAAGGAGCTCGTATATCCTCCGCCTGAAACTGACGAGAGATAGTCGAATTGCTGGAGGAGATCGCGACGGGCGAGGGCCGCCAGCACCCCCATCGAGAACGTCGCGCTACGGATGCCACCGCCGGACAGTGCAATTCCTGACGCCCATCCCCTATCTGCCAGTCCGTAATGTGTCCGGCGCGCTCGTACGGCACGCGCCTCCGCCAGCGCGAGAGCCTCGAAACTCGATCGAGCGACCTCGTGGCCGGCGGGGCGCCAGGTCACCGGCGCGGCCAGCTCGGCTTCGATCTCCGCGGTAGTGCCGACGGGGTCATTCGCGCGGTAGCCGGCCGAGCCCAGGACGAGGCGCAAGGCGGCATCCAGGCGGCGGAGGCTGCGTTGCACGTGCTCCAGCTCCTCGCGGAACTCGTCGCTCGTATCAATAGCCTGCAATCCTCCTTCCACGCTCCTGGGATGCCATTTCGACGCGAAGGGCCTGACCTCCGCGTTCATCACCTCCCAGACCAGGATTTCGACCGTGGCGGAGCCCGGGTTCGCTTCGACGACCTCCCGTGCCTTCTCGAAGAGTTTGTGGAGGCTGCGTAAGGCGGCCGCCTCGATGCCGCGCCCGTAGCCGAGACGTTGCGTCGAGACCCTCGAGATCAATTGCACGTGGAACGCGTGTGCCGCCCTCCGATCAGCGTCGCCAATCTTCCATTCGCGATGCCCATGGTCGGCCCAGAAGCCCGGCATGAGACCGTCCTCGCCCAGGACCGCCGGCAGGACGTCCTTCCAAAGCCGACCCGGCTCCGAAGCCTGCATCGTAGGAGTGTTCACCGATTTGGGATCCAAGGGGACGAGGAGATCTTCGGCCGGCGTTTCGCTCGCTGAGGTAGTGGCGGATGGCCGTTGCGACTACCATATACCGCGTTCACTCCACGCGCGAGCCTCTGCTGGCGCGACGACGGATGAGTCTGATGGCCTCTCGACGTCACGTCTTCATAAGTCATCATCACGCCGACGACGGTCATGTCGACAAGCTGACGGCAGTGCTCGCTCGCCGAGGCTACGAGATCAGGAACAGCTCGATTCGAGCTAAGCCCGCGAACCAACGTCGCCTCGACGAGGGACGGGTGAGCGATGGGACTATAGAGCGGCTCCTGCGTATGAAGATGTCCTGGGCCTCGACGGTGATCGTGCTCATCGGGAAGCGGACGCACGAGCGTCGGTGGGTCGATTGGGAGATTAAGCTCGCGAATCGTCTTGGCAAGCGCATCGTCGGGGTCTACGCGCGCGGTGGGACGGAAGCGGACATTCCACCCGCCCTCAAGAAGTACGGTGACGCGATCAAGAACTGGAACGCGGAGTCTGTCATCTCGGCGATCGAGGGAGCGGACAGCTCATTTGAGGCTCCGGACGGCTCGCCCGCACCTCCGCTACACGCCGGGACCACCTCGCGCTGTTGAGTTGCGATGGCTAAGGTCTACATCTACGTGGTCGCGCGAGACTTCGGTTTCGCGCCGAACCCCTTCCATGGCGTTTGCACATTGGCCACCTGCAAGCCGGACATTCGACGGGTTGCCCGCGAGGGAGATTGGGTAGTTGGCATGGGCGGGATCGCGTTGAACGCGGTCGGCCGCTGCGTCTTCGCCATGCAGGTCACGACCTCGCTTACGTTCGAAGAGTATTGGACGGACCCCGAGTACAGGCGCAAAAGGCCCGTACGAAATGGCAGTCTAAGAGCCATGGTGGGCGACAACATCTATCATCGCGACGACGACGGCGGCTGGATTCAAGAAGACTCTCATCACAGCCGTCCGGATGGCACACCCGACCCGCAGAACATGAAGACCGATACGTCAGGGAAGCGTGTCCTGCTATCGCGAAGGTTTCTTTATTTCGGGAGAGAGGCGCCACTCGTTCCGGCGGAGTTTTTGGCAGAGGCGGGTTACCGGAACATAAGGCGCCACCGGACTTTCGAACTTGAGCAGTGCGCGGGACTGATCGGGTGGCTGACCAGACAGTTCGCGGCCGATTTCAATCAGGTTCTGGCGGACCCCTGCCAATTCGACGAGGGCAGCGCCCGCTATTCCGGCGAGCGCGGAAGGATCCTTCGGTAGGCGGCGGCGCGGGTTGAGCACGACGAGCGGTGTCGCAGGTCGCTGCCGGAATGGGCAAAGGCGGACGACTGCCTCGACGAGCTTGGGTCACCCTTGATGCCGCGCGTCGGCGAAGGCGGTGGACCCAAAATCGCGTGCTTTTCGATCGAGGGGTTCGTCCCCGCGACGGACGTGCCGCAAGTCAATCCCGCGCCTTCGCGGGCAAGCGACACTCGGCGACGTTGGCACGGCGGCGCGCGCAGAACTCGGGACAGCGGCGTCCAATTTCGCCGGCTGCCCGAGACACCGAGGGCGGCTGGGCGGCCGCGGAGGCGCCGAACGCGCCCGTGAAGGGCGAGCCTCCGCGTCACAACGCCGCCCAGCTCCCTTTGGCGCGACGTTCTGAATGTTCGTACCACCACATCCAAGACGCGAGACGGTCGACGCGTTCGTTGGCCCCTTCTAATACCAGCGAGCGCTGATGGTGACTCACGGGGTTTTGGATAGGCGACGGATCTGATTTGATGCGGTGAACCGGAGGGTTTTGCCGTGTCCGCAGCCGTGCCGCTTCGCGAGGACTTCAACGCTGACGCTCTGCGCCGTCTGGCCAAGGCGAGCCGGGATGCCTGGCAGAGCCGGCGTCTTCTGGCGCTGGCTGCGATCTACGATGGCGGCAACCGCACGGACGCGGCCCGGATCGGGGCGGTGGGCCTGCAGACCGTGCGCGATTGGGTATTAGCCTTCAACGCCGATGGTCCCGCGGGCCTGATCGACGGCCAGGCACCGGGGCAGCGGCCCAAGCTGAGCGATGACCAGCGCCGGGCGCTGGCCGCGATCGTCGAGCGCGGTCCCGACCCGGATCGGGACGGCATCGTGCGCTGGCGGCGCACGGATCTGGCCGCTTGGCTCTACACCCGCTTCCGCGTCAGCCTGGACGAGACCACGGTCGGGCGCGAGTTGAGAAAGCTCGGCTTTGCCAAGCTCTCCGACAGACCCCGGCACTATGCCCAGGATCCGGCCGCGCTGGCGGCCTTTAAAAAAGCCTGCCCGCCGCGGTGAGGGCGATCCACGCCACCCGGACGCGTGCAGAATCTCAGCCTTCACGGCTCTAGTCTAGCCTGTAGGCGGGAGGGGTGGCGATGCGGTAGAGAAAATCGAAAAGCGACGCCTGAAGATCGACGCCACAACAATCACGGGCATCGACGCTTGGATATAATTCGTTCCTGTGCTGTATTTCAGACCTAGCTTGGTCGGGGCACGATCGATGGCAAAGTTGGAGGGCGAGGCGGTTGAGATTGCCGAGTCCCTTTCGCTCGAAATTGCGGGACAGCGGCGGGTCATCGCCGCGGCGTCCAAGTGCATCGCCGATTGGCGGAGCGAACCGGAACCGCGTTTTCCGCTGCGCCTGCTGTTCGCTGGGCCGACGTCCGTAGGCAAGGAGCTCCTTGCCGTGAGCATCGCTAAGACAATGTTCTCCTCGCGGATCGTCAAACATTCCTGTGTTGGATACGATGGTCCGCTACGCCTTAACCGCGATCTCAGAACGGCGGGCCCGGAACCGCTCGTCCTCTTCCTCAAGCTGTTTGATTACGCTGAGCATAATCTGGAAGCGGTCGAGTTCCTGCTCGCCACGGGCGGGATTTTGCTCGGCAACGGATACTCAAGAGCGTTTCCGGGTTCGCTCGTAATACTCAGCGCGTCGCACGCTTTTTCCGAGACACTCGCGGAAGCGGAACGGGCCGCGCCCGGCGGCTGGAGCCGGGCGCTAGCGGCGAAGTTTCCTAATGTCGCCGCCGCGCTCGATGCCGCGATACAGTTCGAAGCACTCAGTCTCGACGACCGTGCAGAAATTGTCAGGCGAGAAGCGGACGGCCTGGCCAAGCGCATTGACGTCGCTATTGCCGTGAGCGACGCCGCGGCTCTGGTCCTGGCAGCGCAGGACAACGCGCGCAATCTCGACTCCGAGCTCCGTCTGCAGGTTGGCCGCCTCTTTCGTGATCAGAAGCTCGTCGGAGCGCTTCGTACGACAGGCAAGACGCTGCTGCTTGATTACGCATATGGGTGCTTCAGCTGGCTGGCCGCTGAGGGCGGCGACACGGAGAGCAAGCGCGTGTCGATGCCAATTTCTGAACTGGGCCCACCTCTGCTCAGCGCCACATCCAGGCCGCGCGACTTCCCAGCCCTGAGCTGGCAAACGGAATGGAAATTTGATGCCTTCATCAGCTACAAGATTTCCAAGCATCTACCAACCGCGCGTGCCCTGCGCGACGATCTTGCGCGCCTTGGTTACACGGTTTGGCTCGACGAGGATCAGATCGGCGGACCCGACGATCCCTGGCGAAAGAAGACAAGGGAGCAACTTATCAAGCATCTGATGAATGGGGTCGGCTGCAGCCGCTGCACCATCGTCTTTGAAACAGTTCTGGAAGCCGTTTTGCTGCCGCCTGGCTGCTCGCCCTCCGAGCCCCGTCTCGCGGAGAGCGTCATGCGCACCGGCGAAGGTGTCCTCGTCGCATGGAACTGGCAGAAGCTTGAAATCGACTCGTCCTCGCGCACGATCGTCATTCACGAGGGAAGCCGCGGTCTCACGGTAAGCGATGGCACCCAGGACATTACGGCTTCGCTCTTCATGGGCAGTAACATCGCTGCGATCGGTTTGACTGCCGCGATTTGCAAAGCGATTGACCGTTTCCGCAACGGCAGCCGGGCTCTGTGAGGTGGCAATCAGCGCCGCCGTTGGCGAAGAGCGTCCGATGTTCACTGACCCGCACGCTATTTCGACCGGACACGCTGGCGTAGCGGACCATCTTCAGCGACGCTCACCTTCGGACGCCAAGTACGATGAGAAGCTACGGTAGGGTGAGTCGGACTACGCCGCGCCTTGCGCCAGCATACTCCGCCGATGGAGGCGCCGGCATCGCCCCGGGCTGGACTGTGACGGCGAGTTAGGCTCAGCCTGGACCGGGCTGGTAGCCACCATAACACGAACGGTGCCCGTCGACCGAATTACGATCCCCATTCAGGGCCTGGGTCACCGCGATGATTGCCTTCGAGCTCGCGTCAAGCCACAGATGCTGCGGGCTCATCCCATGTCCATGTCAGCCGGGCCAGTTAGCTGGGCGTCCAAGGAATCCGCGACCAGGAATTCCGCGCGCCCAAGCGACGAAAGCCGCTCTTAACTCGGGCGAGAATCGGTTGTTGCTGTGCCCTTGCGTGCCGTGCGGTATCCCTCGCAACTCCGGAGGTAGGATCGGGCCCTCGCCGCCCCAGTAGGCATACTCAGATCCGATCAAAACGTTTTCGGTGGATCCCGTGTCGGTCTTGAGGTTGCTCGGGTGGACGATTCCCCCCGGCATGCTGTGGAACGAGTCGGACTGCGCGTACGTGCCGTCGGGGAGTTTCCGGTAGATGTTGTCGCCATAGATCTGCATGCGGCTGCCGGCCAGGACGGGCCGTTTCCGCAGGAAGCGCGGATCTCTCCAGTAGGCGTCAAACGTTATAATCTCGTCGACCCGCATCCAGTAGACGACCCGGTCGACCAAACCGTTGGGGACCGAGCCGGTGCCGACTACGTAGTCACCCAACTGCGCATGTTTGCGAATTAGGGGCTTGCAGTTCGCCAGCGTGCACACGCGATAAAACGGGTTGGGGGCGAACCCGAGGTCGTGATCCACGACGTATGAGTGGAGCCGCACGGTCGCCTCAACACTTATGCCGTTTGACCTGGCGCCCCGGACGAGGCTGATCGTCCGGTAACGACCACATTGGACGGGCGTTTGGCTGCGAGACAGCATCGCGTACTCGGCCCGGGTCCCAGATGGTGGTATCTCCGCCATAATCCTCGAACGGCCGGGGAAGCCTTCCTTCGGGCGTCCCGGGCGGCCAGATACCGATTACGTGGCAACCCCGAGCAGCTGCCCTCCGCATGGCCGCCTCAATGCTACCGTCCTCCAAGGACTCGGGGGACAGGACGACGATGCCCGCGTCCTCCTCGCAGGGGGGCGTCACGGAATTTTCTGACGGACGACTCGCCTCCGTCAGCCCCTCGGCCACTTCCTGCGTATCTTCGTCCACCGGGTCGAGCGGGCCGCATTCAGCCTCGGCGTCTGACGGGGGATCGTCCTCAAGAACCTCAAACCCGGCTTCGACCAGCAACTTTAGCAGGGCGTCGTGAATGGCGTCGTCGACTGGGCCGATCACACGGACCTTAGGCATGGATTACGTCTCCACAGGCGTCGCTGGTTCCGCTCGCGACACGCCCGAGACGAAATGGTAGTTCGTGAACGAAACGGCAAGTGCGGTGGACGCTTTGGTACTGACCGCCCCGGTGTATGCCGTCGTCGGAGGTGTCCCCGGTGGGCACGACGATGATCCGGGGTCTATGGAGGGTTTGCATCATGGACCCGGAGCACCTCGGCCTCGACGAGTATCAGTCGCGGGCGATCCGCACCGATAGGACCAGAAGCAGCAGCGGCCTCGACCTCGCCGTGCTCGGCCTGTTCGGCGAGACCGGCAGCCTACTGAGCGAGACCAAGAAGAAGCAGCGCGATGCACGTTCCTACCTCGGCTATGAGGAGAGCGTCGTCGAGGAGATGGGCGACGTGCTCTGGTACCTGGCGGCGGTTGCCGGCCACGCCGGCTTGCGCTTGTCCGAGATCGCAGGTCGACGAGCCGCCGAGGGAGCCGCTTCCACGTTCGCGGCTCTGCAGCCGCAGCGTGCATTGCCGCTGGTAGTGCCGACTGCAGCGTTCGAACGCACGCTGCTCCGCTTGGCTGGGGATGTCGGGCGTCTCGCCGCGATGGCGGGTCGGGGCGATCTCGCGGCGGACCCGACCTTGCCAAAACTCCTCGAAGCGGTATTCGACTCCTTGGCTTCAGCAGCCGACGAGGCGGGCGTCACGCTGGTGGAAGCCGCAGTCCGCAATCTCGCGAAGGCCGAAGACCGCTGGCCGACCGAGCGTACAGTCCCACCGCTGTTCGACGACACTTTCCCGCCGGAGGAGCGCCTGCCGCGTTCACTGACCGTCGACATCTTCGAACGGACGGGCGGCAACGACAGGCGATACGTCGTTCAGAGATGCAATGGCATCTTTATTGGAGACCGCCTGACCGACAACATTATGAAGCCGGATGACTACCGCTTCCATGATGCTTTCCATTATGCGTACGCGGCTGTCCTGGGTTGGTCACCAGTGACACGGGCCTTGTTCCGACTCAAAAGGAAGAGCGAGGTGCGCGTCGACGAGGGCGAGGACGGTGCCCGGGCTATCCTGATCGAGGAGGGAGTGGCAACCTTCGTGTTCGGGGAGGCCAAACGGTTGGACTTTTTTGAGGGGCAGCGCCCGGGCGACTTGGGCTTCGGATTCCTCCGGTCTGTCCGGCAGTTCGTCCGCGGTTACGAAGTTGAGTCCCGACCGCTTTGGCTCTGGGAGGAGGCCATCCTCGCCGGTAACGAAGCCTTCCGTTTCCTGCGCGAGAAGCGGCGTGGGCGCTTGCAACTCGACCTCCTCGGCCGCAGGATGTCCGTTGAGGAACTTCCAGAATGACACCTGACGCATTCATCGACGACTTGGCCGGACTCCGTTTCCCAGGCACCTTCAATCCTTACGCCGAGTCCTGTCCGGAATTCGATGCGGACGATGCGCCCCGTATCCGCAGGGAGAACTTGCGTCTCGTCTTGGAGGCGGCTGCCGCGGCGGGGGTGGATTCTATCTGGGTGGCGCGCGACCTCGGATACCGCGGCGGGCGCCGCACGGGTCTGGCGCTGACCGACGAAGCGCACCTCTCGGCGCACGCCGGCCTCTACGGCAGCCTGCCTCTGGTGCGAGCTACTCGCGGCCCGGCGATGGCCGAGCGCACCGCTAAAGCCGTCTGGCAAGTGCTGCGCTCCGTTGGACGGCCCGTGTTTCTGTGGAACGTCTTCCCCCTCCATCCGCATGGAGCCGAAGGGCCGATGTCGAACCGATGCCACAACCGGGCGGAAAGGCTGGCGTCCCGCCACTACCTCGACTGGCTCGTCGCGGAATTGCGTCCCCGGACAGTAGTGGCCATAGGCAATGACGCAGCGGCCGCGCTATCGGATCTCGACGTGTCCGCCTTCCGGGTCCGCCACCCGAGCTACGGGGGGCAAGGCGAGTTCCTGGCGCGCATGCGCGAACTGTACGCTCTACCCGTGCCCGACAGGTGTGGGGCTCAAGCCACCCTCGTCTAAGCCCGCCCGCGGCGTAGAGCGGACGCACGCGCCTCGTCCCTGGACGCCGGAGCGCGATCGTGGATGATCTGGCCTGCCTGCGGGGCGGGGAGGCCGCGGCCGCGCACCAGTACCCCGGTGCGTGGAGACCCCAGACCCATCGGCTGTGCCAACTATGTCAGACGCCACATTCCTGCACCTGACCGACGCGCACCTCACCGGCGCTGGCACACCGTTGAAGATGGACGACATAGGGGTGGACGTCCCAGGGATCTCGCACGAGACGCGCGAGGAAGCCCTCGACTTGATGCTGGCGCGCCTGGCGGATCGGCTCGCCCGCGACGGGCTGGGCCTTGCGGGGGTCCTGTTCTCGGGTGACGCCCAGGATCGTGGGATGCCGGGCGGGCACGAGCGCACTCTCGAGATGATCCTCCACCGCCTTGGCCCATGCGGGATCACATCGGCCAACGTGGTGGCGACCCCGGGCAACCACGATGTGCCGCGGGGAACGGATCCGGGCTCGCCCGAGCGGTACGCTCCCTTTCGGGACGTGTGGCAGGCCGCCGGTTGCATTGTCCCCTGGCTCGACGGCATCGACCGCCTACCCCCGTCCGCAGACGCGCACCGGCTGATGGCGCCCGATGGACGCTGGGCGGTCTACCCGCTTAACACAAGCAACTGGTCCCACGTGACCGCGGTGCTCCCGGAACCTTTGCGCTCCGCCTGGGAGCGCATCCCTACGGTGATGTCCGGGGGCGACACGCTCAGCGAGGGGAAGCTACGGTCGCAGCTGGAAGCCCTCGTTCGCTACGACATGACGCGCGTGTCCCGGCAGCAGCTTGAAGCACTGCGGGCCGTCATCGCGACCACGCCGCAACCGGACGAGGGTCCGCAACTGCGCATGGTGCTGATGCATCACCACCTGCGTCCTCCCAGCCTGCGCGAGCAGGTGAGGCCCTTCGCGGAAATGTCAAACACGGAGCAGGTCAGAGCGTTCTTCAGAGACAACTGCGTCTCCGTCGCCGCGCACGGGCACAAGCACGAGCGGTCGATCCGCTTTGAGCCTCTGGAGGACCAGGAGGGTCGCGCCGCCGGACGGGTCCTCGTTATCTCTGGCGGGACGTTCTCAGCGACGGAGCAGTCTGAGGCCGCGCGCTTGGTGACGCTCGGAGGGCTGCCACACGTTCCAACCGTATCGGTCGAGTCCCTCCCGTTGACGCGCGGCGGCGTCGATCCCGTCCGGTCGCCGCCGCTGGCCGTAAGGCTTTGGACAGACGAACGCCGCGACTATGCGCCCGTCTCCGTCTCGCCTGGTTCCCCGGTCGTCGTGGCCGGCAACGACCTCGACGAGGTATACGAGCGCGCGTGCGCGGCCGCGGCGTCGATCGTCCCGCGCGGAACGCTCGTTGTGCACCTAGACCTCCCGCCCGGCGGGCCGCGGCGACTGCTCCCTAAGCGCTATGTCCTTCCAGCAGACTTGGACGAGGAGGGGCGTCAGGAGTGGATGAGCGAGCTCGCCGGCTGGTGGCAGATGGGCCGGTCGCGGCTGGAACACCGGATCCCCTATCGCCACGGCGCGCGCCTACGGCGATTTGGGGGCAAGATTGACCAGGTCTCCCGCATCGTGAGGCTGCTCAGCCGTGGCGCGAGCACGCGGGCGCTTGCAGTGCTCGTTGATCCGTTCCGCGACTTCACCGATGACGGGAGCGGCGAGGAGATCCCCTCCTTCTGCCTGGTCGAGTTCATGCTCCGCGAGGGTGCCCCGAACGGAGCGTGGATCGACGCAGTCGCCTTCTACCGCGCGCAAGAGTTTGCCCGCTGGTGGCCCGTCAACGTGGCCGAGCTGCGCCTCCTGCAGGACGAGGTCGCGATGGCGGTCGGCGGCACGCCGGGTCGTATCACCACGATAGCGCCCGACGCGCGAACGGTGTCCAGGTCGCCGACTCAGGTCGCCATGCCGATCGTCGATCGCTGGTTAGACACCTCGCCGGAGACGATCCACGTGCTGGCCAACGCCATCGTTGGGCGGACCGCTTGTGGAGACGCTCAGGCGAGGGCCATGCTTGGATGGACGCGAGCCCTGGCGGAAATGAGGGCGGCGACTCTCGAATACGATCCCGACGGCGTCCCGACTGCCGTCGAGGGCCTGTACACGCTCGCCTCCTACGTGGAGGCCGCCGCCGCCTCCGACGATCGGAGTGCGCTGGCCTTCGCTCGAGGCCTGCGCGACTTGGCGGCTGCCAACGAGTCGTTCGAGGGCGCGGGGACGACGCCAGAGACTTTCCGCCGTTGGTCGGCCTCGGCTCGGAGGTTCGTTGACGACCTCTCTGTGCTGACCAGCGAGCGGTTGCCCACGCCAGGGTAATGGCTGTTGGACCGAGCTGGTGCAGCCGCCAGATCCGTGCAGGATAGTCTCATTGCAAGAGTGGCTCCTGCTGATCTGACCGGCTGGCATTCTTGATGACACGCCGTGTTGACGCAGAACGCTTTGATCTCCCCGCCGCCGATCCGGTCGGCGATCCTTCTACAGCGGCCGCATGAGTGTCGTCGACGAGACCATCGCCGCCTACGATCACGGGGCCGCCGCGTTCGCGGCTCGCTATGAAGCCCTAAGTGCTGAGGTATTGTGGAGGCGGGTTCGGGATCTGCTGCCGACCGGTGTGGGGCGCCTCGCCCTCGATGTCGGGGCAGGCTCGGGCCGTGATGCGGCGTGGCTGGTCGGCCTGGGCTTCGAGGTCGTGGCCGCCGAACCCGCCGCCGGGATGCGTGCGGAGGGCAGGCGGCTGCACCCTGGGCTCCGCTGGGTCGACGATCGATTGCCCGCGCTGACCGCGGTGCATCGGCTGGGTCTGAGCTACGACCTCGTGCTGCTCTCGGGCGTGTGGATGCACCTGACCCCGGCCGAGCGCCCGTGTGCCTTCCGTAAGCTGGCCACGCTGCTCACACCCGGCGGCGTGCTCCTCTTGACCCTGCGGGGTGGTCCCGGTGAGCCCGAGCGCGCGATGTACCCGACCTCGCTCGGGGAGATCGAGGCGCTGGCGAGGGAACACGGTCTCGCCGTCCTACGTGCCCTCGACGAACCAGACCGTCTCGGCAGGGCCGGCGTCGTGTGGACGAGCGTGGTGCTGCGCCTGCCCGACGACGGCAGTCTCGGCCTGCCGCTGATCCGCGGTATCGTGCTCAACGACGAGAAGTCCTCGACCTACAAGCTCGGACTCCTGCGCGCGGTCGCGAAGATTGCCGACGCCGCGCCCTCGCTCGCCGTGCCGGCAGCAGACGGGAGCGACCGGGTGCTCGTGCCAACGGGCTGCGTCGCCTTGAACTGGCTGCGCACCTATCTGCCGCTTGTCGCCGCCGGTCTGCCGCAGACGCCGGGCAACTCTGGGCCGGACGGTCTCGGGTTCGCCGGAAAGGGCTTCCGCGCGCTGCTGGCGCTCGGGGTCATGGCAGGGGATCTGCGTCTCGGCATGCGCTTCGCGGGTCCGCGGGCCGAAGCCCTCATCGCCGCGCTCGGTGAGGCGCGGCGCACAATTCTGGCGATGCCGGCGCGTTACACGACCTACCCGAACGCGGGCGGTCCCGTGTTCGAGGGGATGGGGCGACCGGTACGCGTGACCGGTCCGGTAACACTCACGCCTGAGACACTGACAGCCTGGGGCTACGTGTCGGTGCCGGGCACCCTGTGGCGCACGCTGCTGCGGCTCGGCGCTTGGGTTGAGCCGGTGCTGGTGGCTGAGTGCGCGCGGCTGATCCGGGGCTACGCGGTGCGTATGGGCCGCGCGTGTGAGCCCGGCGCGGTCGAGGCGCGCCTCGTCTGGCAGGAGCCGGCACGCGACACCGGATTGGCTCGCCTCGTCGCCGGGCGGCTTGCCGAGGCGGGGACGCCGCCAGTCTGCGTGTGGTCCGGTATGCCGCTGCGCCTCGACGTACTCGACATCGATCACGCTCTGCCGTGGTCGGCTTGGCCGTGCGGCGACCTCTGGAACTTGTTCCCGTCCTCGCGCCGGGTTGAACCAGCACGAGAAGCGCGATCGGCTGCCGTCGGCGCTGGCGCTGGCCCGGGCGCGCGAGCCAATCCTGGCATGGTGGCATACGGCCTGGGACGCTGAACCAGGACTGGCAGAGCGGTTCTGGGCCGAGGCGCGGGCGGCGTTGCCGATCGGGGCGGACGCGTCGTTCGATGCCGCGTTCGCGGGACTCGAATGGCGCCGGTTGCGCGTCAGCCAGGATCAGCAGGCACCGGAATGGGCGGGCGTGCGCGGCCCGGCACCACGGCATGACGAGGCGGCGATCGGATGAACTGCGCCCGTCGTCGCGCCGATGGTAGTGGGGCGGATGTCCGGTTGATGAGCGTCTCCGGAGGCATCGACCTGTAGGGCTGAGCTGGAGGTCGTTGGCCGCCGTCGAGGCCGCATGTAGGCGGAACCAGCCCATCGAGACATGCCAAGTTTCAAACACTTGGCGTGGCCGAGATTGGTGGAAAATCGGCGATGGTCCGGGTCTGGTGGGCGGTGTCGAGGTCAGCCTGACGTGGAACTCAGATGCAGCAGGCAGTAGGGCATAGTGGAAGGGGTGCCGGGGTCGGGGGGCACTCGTCCACCCTGCCAAGGGTGCGCCGGCGTCCGCCGGCGGGCGCGCCGTAGGTGGTGGGGGCCTGCCGGGCTACCTCGTCTGCCGGCGGCTGGGGTGATTTTCGGTGTGATGTAGTGGTCGTGACAGCCGCGAGGCAGCCGTTGACCCGGTCGCCTTTCGCAGCGATGCGGGGCCGCGGCTTGTCAGGCGACCGCGCTCAGCGGTTATCGCGGTCCGCGGCCACCGCCCGTTGCAGACGCCAGACCGGCACGCGGTTCGGGTCGAGGCGGGCGCGCCGTTCGTCCATGAACCGGCTGAACGAGAACGTCGTCGAGAGGACCGCGTCGCCGATTGCCAGCCGCAGGCGCCGCTGGCCGCTCTCCTCTAATTCGTCCGTCTCGCGCAGCAGACGCTGAACGCGGTAGAGGTCGACGGCGCCGCCCGCAATCAGCGCGGCGGCATCCACCGCATGGTCGATCGCCTCGTTTCGGCACCACAGCCAGAGCAGGTGCTCCGCGCTCGCCAGCCGCGCCGGCACGTCGAACCACGGGCGGATAATCGCCTCCGCCAGCAGCGCCGCCTCGGTCGCGCAGCTACAGGATCGCAGCGTCAGACCGATGGACCGCCGGCACAGGTGCGGGGCCATGTGTGCCGCGAACCGGCCACGTGTCGCCCGCACGAGTTCGGCGGCGCGCTCGCCCCCATCAGCATCGAGGTCTGCAACGATCTCGATCTCACCCACGAACCGCGCCTGCTCGTGCAGTGTCAGCGCAATGCGCCCGACCACGGCGTAGCTGAGACCAGCCGCATCGAGACCCCCGATGATGTCGCGAAAGATCGCCGGTAGCATGCCGGGTGTTGGGTTGTTGAGGTCGTTGCCGTCGAACAGTAGTGCCTCGATCTCGGCCGAGCTGGCAGTCATGTGAACTGCCCTCCGTCCCGGGTCCGATAGTGCGCGTCTGAACGCACCGTGTGTCGCTCGCCGGCGAGGCCGAAAAGCCGGAGGATGTTGGTGACCGTCTCCGGCCGTTGCAGGTGCCGGTCGGCGTAGAGGGTGAAAAGCGCCGGTTCGCGCATGTAGACCACCCGCCCGCGCGGGAACGCCGCGTACTCGTGATTCACGATGGTCGGCGGCAGGCCACGGCGGCGCAGCGCCGTGGCTCCGAGCTTGCGCCATGCTTCCCAGACCTCGTGGTGCCCGCGCGGGTGGGTGAGGCAGTCGCCGTAGATCTCCGCTTCGGCCATGGGCGTGCGGTCGGTAACCAGCACGGTGCGTCCGCCGTCCGGCACGCCCCAGAAGATGCCAACGCTCGGTAAGGTGGCTCCCGTGTTGTCAGGGTGCTCCAGTCGGCATCCACCTGCTGGTTGCATTGCCTAGCTTCTCCAGCTGTTGAGTCGTTAGGGCACGGGTAGTTTACCGGACGTGCGGGCGGATCTCGTCCGCGCTGCAGGTGTCGCGGCAGACGATCTTCAGGACCTCGAGCGTCTCCGGCTTGACGACGTAGTCCAGCGTCGCGCCGTCCGCGCGCTCCCAGCGGCCGACGCAGTAGTCGGCGTAGCAGGCGCGGATCTCGGGGTACTTGCGGCAGAAGTCGCGCGCGCAGACCTCGTCCTTCGCGCGCGGGAGGGGCTTCGCCTTCGCGCCCAGAAGCTCCTGACGGCGCTCGTCGTAGTCCGCCGGGTAGGCCTGGCCCTCGTAGTACTCACCTGTGCGCAGCGGGGGCAGGACGTAGTGCGGCTGCGCCGGGTCCGGGGTGCCGGGCTTCGCCGCGACGTCGTTCGGACGCTCGCACAGGACCAGCTTCTCGGCGTGGGGCTCGCCGCCGATGAAGCGCGTCGTGTAGGTCAGCGTCTTCGGGCCGGTGCGGGTCGCCGTCGCCGTCGTCTCGAAGCTCAGCGGGCCGTCGGCGCCGAAGTCGCAGACGAGCGCGAGCGCGACGCTCGCGCGGTGCGGGGTCGCGCGCTTGACGCGGCAGCTCAGGTTCTCCGCTGCGCGGCCGTCCGTGACCTGCTCGTTCTCCGGGATGATCGTGACGCGCTGGTCCAGGTGCGGACAGCCCTTCGCCGCGGCGGCCCAGGTGCCGGCGATCTGCGTCAGTGGGGCGGACATCTCGGGCGCGCGTGCGGCGGCCGGCGGCCCGCCCGCCAGGAACAGGGCGGCCGTCAGCACGGGGGCGGCGTAGTAACGGGGGCGGGGG
>NZ_LABZ01000251.1 GCF_001043955.1 Methylobacterium tarhaniae
GGCACCCCACCCCTGCGGGGGTGGCCCCCCCCCCCCCCCCCCCCCCCCCCCCCCCCCCCCCCCCCCCCCCCCCCCCCCCCCCCCCCCCCCCCCCCCCCCCCCCCCCCCCCCCCCCCCCCCCCCCCCCCCCCCCCCCCCCCCCCCCCCCCCCCCCCCCCCCCCCCCCCCCCCCCCCCCCCCCCCCCCCCCCCCCCCCCCCCCCCCCCCCCCCCCCCCCCCCCCCCCCCCCCCCCGCCCCCCGCCCCCCGGGGCCCCCCCTCGGGGGGGCCCCCCCCCCTTCCCCGGCCCCCCGGTCCCCCCCGGAGGCCCGCCCCCCCCCGGGCCCCCGCCTGCACGATCCCGCCGAGCCGATGCACGCCCTCGTGGCCGAGCAGGGCGGCGCCGTGATCGGCCTCGTCCACTACATCTTCCACCGCTCGACCTGGACCGCCGGGCCCTATTGCTACCTCCAGGACCTGTTCACCGCGCAGGCCGCGCGCGGGCAGGGGGCCGGGCGGGCGCTGATTGAGGCGGTCTACGCCGCCGCCCGGGAGGCCGGGGCGAGCCGGGTCTACTGGCTGACCCAGGAGGCCAACGTCACGGCGCGGGCCTTGTACGACACCCTGGCGGACCGGCCGGGGTTCATTCAGTACCGGAAGGCGCTCTGATCTCTCGCGAGCCGCGGCACTGAACCCTCCCCGGCAGAGGGGGGAGTTCAGGCGCGTGTATTCCCAAAGGAAAAGGCCCCCGGCGCATCGCCGGAGGCCCCTGTCATCCATCACACCGCGGGGGCGTCCTACCGGAACAACGACGCCACGCCACCCTGCATCCGGCCCAAGCCCTGCTTGGCGACCGAGTTGCCCTGGTCGATGGCGATGGCGCGCTGATAGCTCTCCGTCGCCTCCTGGCGGCGGTTGGACTTCTCGTAGGCGAGGCCCCGGTAGGCCCAGGAATCCGCGTCCTTGTTGTTGACGTTGAGGGCCGCGTTGTAGTCCTCGATCGCCTTGTCGTACTGGTTGGTGGCGATCAGGCTCTGGCCGCGTGCGGCGTAGGGGGCGGCCACGAACGGGTTGCGGTCGATGGCGGCATCGAAGTCGCCGATCGCGGAGCGGTGCTGCCCTTGCGCCTGCCGCACCAGGCCGCGGGCATGATAGGCTTCCGCCGATTCCGGCGTCAGGCGAATCGCCTGGCTGAGGTCGCTGTAGGCGGCCTCGAAATTCCCTTGCGCCCGTTGCAGGTTCGCCCGGCCGATATAGGCCGCGGTGTAGTTCGGGTCGGAGTTGATCGCCTTGGTGAAGTCCTGGAGCGCCGCGTCGTTGCGGCCCGACTGGCGATAGGCCAGGGCCCGGTTGCCGTAGGCCGAGGCCGAGTTCGGGTCGAGCTGGATCGCCTTGGTGAAGTCGGCGATGGCCGAATCGAAGTTGCCCGCGCGGGCATAGGCCGCGCCGCGGGTGTTGTAGGCCGCCGCGTCGCTCGGGTTGCGCTGGATCACGTCGGTCAGCGAGGCGATGTTCACCTCGGTCGCGCCGGACTTGTCGGCCTCGACCACCGCGAATTGCCGCGTCGCGGTGGCCCGGCTGACGGTGTCGCAGCCGGCGAGCGCCAGCGCGGTCAGCACGGTCGCCCCCAGCACCCGGGCCGCCGGTGTCACACGGCCCAAGCCGATCACGTTGTTCATCGCCCGCTCCCCCGGGGCGGCGCATCCTCGTCGCGCCGCGCACCATCGCCATTCGCCCGCGCACCCCGCTTCAGCCGCGGTCCCGGTGCCGGACGAGCATTCCGGATCGGGGTGAACGCCGGCTTAAAGGCGATGCGCCCTCGACGCTTGTGCGGGCCGATGTGGCGAAGGTGTGGCCTCCGGGCGCCGCAAGGGCAGGGGAGGATGCGGGTGTGGCCGAACGGCCGCACCCGCCGAGGCCTCAGGCCGCGGTCGTGACCCGGGTGACGTGGCCCATCTTGCGGCCGGGGCGCGCCTCGCCCTTGCCGTAGAGGTGGAGGTGGCTGCCCGGCTCGGCGAGGATCCGCGACCAGTCGTCGGCCTCGCCGCCGACGAGGTTCAGCATCTCGGCCGAGGTGCCGGTGAGGGCCGGGCTGCCGAGGGGCCAGCCGCAGATCGCCCGGACGTGCTGGGCGAATTGCGAGGTCTCGGCGCCCTCGATGGTCCAGTGGCCGGAATTGTGGACCCGTGGCGCGATCTCGTTGACCACCACGCCGGCGCGGCCGTCCCGCCCGCGGACCAGGAACATCTCGACGGCGAGAACGCCGACATAGCCGAGCGCATCGGCGATCCTGCGGGCGATCGCGACCGCCTCGGCGGCGGTCTCCGGCGCCATGCCGGGGGCCGGCACGACGGTGCGGGCGAGGATGTGGTGGCGGTGCTCGTTGGCGCAGGGGCTGTATGCCGAGAAGCCGCCCTCCGCGTTACGGGCGGCGACCACCGACACCTCGGCCTCGAACGGCACGAAGCCCTCCAGGATGCAGGGCTGGTCGCGCAAGGACGCCATCACGGCGGCAGGGTCGGCGACGGCGTCGCGCAGCATCACCTGCCCCTTGCCGTCATAGCCGAAGCGCCGGGTCTTCAGCACTGCCGGCAGGCCGATCTCACGCACAGCCTCGGCGAGGCCGGCGGCATCGTCCACGGCGCGGAACGGCGCCACCGGAATGCCGAGGCCGGCGACGAACGACTTCTCGGTCAGCCGGTCCTGCGTGGTCGCCAGCGCCGAGGCGCTCGGATGCAGCGGCCGGCGCGAGGCCAGGAGCGCGGCGGTGGCGTGCGGGATGTTCTCGAACTCGTAGGTCACCACGTCGACGGACTCGGCGAAGGCCTGGAGCGCCGCCGCGTCGTCGTAGGGAGCGACCGTGCGCCGGCCCGCCACCTCGAAGGCCGGGCTGTCGGGATCGGGGCAGTAGATATGGGCCTTGAGCCCGTACTGCGCCGCCGCGACCGCGATCATGCGGCCGAGCTGGCCGCCGCCGATGATTCCGATGGTCGCGCCGGGCGCGAGAGGGAGGGGCGTGCTCACGGGGCGCTCGTATCCGGGTGCTCGGCCACGGCGGCGCTCTGGCGGGCGCGCCAGGCGTCGAGCCGCTCGGCCAGGGGCTCGTCGGTCAGGGCGAGGACGGCGGCGGCGAGGAGGGCGGCGTTGACGGCGCCGGCCCGGCCGATGGCGAGCGTCCCGACCGGGATGCCGGCCGGCATCTGCACGATCGACAGGAGGCTGTCCTGGCCCGAGAGCGCCTTCGATTCGACCGGCACGCCGAAGACCGGCAGCGGCGTCATCGCGGCCGCCATGCCGGGCAGGTGGGCGGCACCGCCGGCCCCGGCGATCACCACCCGGATGCCCGCGGCCTTGGCGCCCTTGGCGAAGGCGACCAGGCGGTCCGGAGTGCGGTGGGCCGAGACGATGCGGGCCTCGTAGGCGATTCCGAGCGCGTCGAGGGTTTCGGCGGCGTGGCGCATCGTGGCCCAGTCAGACTGGCTGCCCATGATCACCGCGACGGGGGGCGATGCCGCCATCGTCAAGCGCATCCTCTAGAAAGCGCTGCGAGCCGCGAGCGGGCCGCAGCCGGTCCTGTCGCAGTAGCGGCGCATTGGCATTCGTGCAAGCAGTGCGCAAATGCCAAGGCCCGGCCCGTCAGGCGATGATGTCCGGGGTGAGCTGGTCCTCCAGGAAGGTGATCCGGTCGCGAAGCGCCAGCTTGCGCTTCTTGAGGCGCTGGAGCTGCAGGCGGTCGCCGGCCATGACCCCGGACAGGGCCTCGATCGCGTCGTCGAGGTCGCGATGCTCCTCCCGGAGCTGCGCCAGCTCGCTCTCGTACTCCGCTGCCGATTCCGCACTCAACTCGAACGCCATCGCCGCCCCAGCCCTGGAGATATGCGGCGAAGCATGAACCAGGGCCCGGCCTCCGGCAAGGGCGCCGGCGGGGTTGTGCAGCCCCTCTGGCGCTGCGGCGGCGCGGCGCATGACGCAGGTGCAGCAACAAATGCCTTCGACATCGGCTGCGGGCTGTGGCAGGTTGCCCGTGTCACCTACATGACAGGAGGCTATGGCTGATGTCGCTGAACACGCATCTCTCCGAACTCGAGCGTAAGCACGAAGCGTTGGAGCGCGAGATCCAGGACGCAATCACCCACCTCTCCACCGACGACTTGCGAATTGTAGAGCTCAAGCGACGCAAGCTTCACCTGAAGGATGAGATCAGTCGTCTGCGGACGACATCCACCCGCGTGATGCACTAGCCCAGAAAAATCCCTTATTGCCGCCGCGCCGGCGTTCGACGCGGCGGCTTCCGATTGGAAAGACCCGGGCGACGGAACGACGAGGCCCGCTCCTGCGGGAGCGCACCGGGCCACCGATCCGAGGATGATCCGCGCCGCCGCCGGATATCCTCTCCCCGATCTGATCCCCATCCCCGCCGCGATCCCGCCCGGAAGGCGCGCGCCTTGCCCGCCTCGGAGCGCGCCGGATCGCTCCCGGACCGACGGACCTCGAAGAGGACCTCAGTCCGGGATCGCAGCGGTCTCCGATCGCCTCAGGGACGACGGATCGAGCGAAGGTTCAGAGCGCCTTCGCCATCTCGCGCAGCACGAATTTCTGCACCTTGCCGGTCGACGTCTTCGGCAGTTCCGTAAAGACCACGTGCCGGGGCACCTTGAAGCCGGCCAGCGATTGGCGGCACCAGCCGATCAACTCCTCGGCCGAGACCATCTCGGAGCCTTTCAGCTCGACGAAGGCGCAGGGCGTCTCGCCCCATTTCTCGTCGGGCTTCGCCACCACCGCCGCCGCCGCCACCGCCGGATGCTTGAACAGGGCCTCCTCGACCTCGATCGACGAGATGTTCTCGCCGCCCGAGATGATGATGTCCTTCGAGCGGTCCTTGAGCTGGATGTAGCCGTCCGGGTGCTTCACCCCGAGGTCGCCCGAATGGAACCAGCCGCCCCGGAAGGCGGCCTCGGTGGCTTTCGGGTTCTTGAGGTAGCCGCGCATCACCACGTTGCCGCGGAACATCACCTCGCCCAGGGTCTCGCCGTCGGCGGGCACCGGCTGCATCGTCTCGGGGTCGAGCACGTCCAGCGCCTCGAGCGGCGGGTAGCGCACGCCCTGGCGCGCCTTGCGGGCCGCCTGCTCGGCCTTGCCGAGGGCATCCCAGTCGGCATGCCACTCGTTCACCACCGCCGGGCCGTAGGTCTCGGTCAGGCCGTAGACGTGGGTGACGTCGAACCCGGCCTCCGCCATGCCGGCGAGCACGGCTTCCGGCGGGGGGGCCGCCGCGGTGAGGAAGGAGACCCGGCGCGGCAGCGCCCGCCGCTCGGCCTCCGGCGCGTTGAGGAGGAGCGACATCACGATCGGCGCGCCGCACAGATGCGTCACGCCGTGATCCGCGATGGCGTCGTACATGGCTTTGGCCCGCACCTGCCGCAGGCAGACATGGGTGCCGGCCACCACCGAGAGGGTCCAGGGGAAGCACCAGCCGTTGCAGTGGAACATCGGCAGGGTCCAGAGATAGACCGGATGCCGGCCGAGATTGCCCGCCACCACGTTGCCGACGGCGAGCAGCGACGCGCCGCGGTGATGGTAGACCACGCCCTTCGGGTCGCCGGTGGTGCCGGAGGTGTAGTTGAGCGTGATGGCGTCCCACTCGTCGCCCGGCATCGCCCAGGCGCAGGCGGGGTCGCCCTGGCTGAGAAGGTCCTCGTACTCGATGCTGCCGAGGCGCTCGCCCGGGCCGTCATAGTCCGGGTCATCGTAGTCGATCACCAGCGGCGTGACCCCGGCCTGGTCCAAGGCCGGCCCCATGATGCGGGCGAATTCCCGGTCGGTGATCACCACCTTGGCCTCACCGTGGTCGAGGCAGAACGCGATGATGGCGGCGTCGAGCCGGGTGTTGAGGGTGTTGAGCACCGCGCCGGCCATCGGCACCCCGTAATGGCACTCGATCATCGCCGGGGTATTGGCGAGCATCACCGCCACCGTGTCGCCCCGCCCGATCCCGCGGGCCTTCAGCGCGGAGGCGAGGCGCCGGCAGCGGGCGTAGAGGTCGCGGTAGCTGCGCCGCAAGCCGCCGTGGATCACCGCCGTGTGGTCCGGGAAGACCGTGGCCGCCCGCTCCAGGAAGGTGAGGGGCGTGAGCGGCTGGTGGTTGGCCGGGTTCCGGTCGAGGCCGTGGTCGTAGATCGTCGCGCCGGTCATGGGTCGTCCTGCTGCCTGTCGCACCAGACTACCCGCCGGGGCCGGGCGATCAATCCGCCCTGGATCCTTACGAAAGTTCGACTTCCGGCCGGGCCCGGGCCTATCCTATCTGGAAGGGCAGGCCGCCCCTCGAGACGGACGGCACCGGAGGAGACGCCATGGCGAGCCCGAGCCGCTACCCGGAGACCTACGCCGCCTGGCAGCGCGACCCGGAAGGTTTCTGGGGCGAGGCCGCCGCGGCGATCGACTGGGTGAGACCCGCCACCCGCGTCTTCGCCCCCGAGGAGGGCGCCTATGGCCGCTGGTTCGTCGGGGCCGAGGTCAATGCCTGCCACAACGCCGTCGACCGCCACGTGGCGGCCGGAAGGGGCGACCAGGCGGCGATCCTGTACGATTCCCCCGTCACCGGGACGAAGCGGCGGATCACCTATGCCGAGCTTCTGGGTGAGGTCGCGGCGCTCGCCGCCGTGCTGCAGGATCTCGGCGTCGCGCGCGGCGACCGTGTGGTTCTGTACATGCCGATGGTGCCCGAGGCGCTGTTCGGCATGCTCGCCTGCGCCCGCATCGGCGCCGTGCACTCGGTGGTGTTCGGCGGGTTCGCCGCCCGCGAGCTCGCCGCCCGCATCGAGGACGCTGCCCCGAAGGTGGTGCTCGCCGCCTCCTGCGGCATCGAGCCGGCCCGGGTCGTCGCCTACAAGCCGCTCCTCGACGAGGCCTGCCGGCTCTCGTCCCACAAGCCGGATGCCTGCCTGATCCTGCAGCGGCCGCAAGGACCCGCCGGGATGGTCGAGGGGCGCGACCGTGACTGGAGCGAGGCCGTGACCGCCGCGAAGGCGGCCGGCCGCAGCGCGCCTTGCGTGCCCGTCGCCGCCACCGACCCGCTCTACGTCCTCTACACCTCGGGCACCACCGGCAAGCCGAAGGGCGTGGTGCGCGACACCGGCGGCTACCTCGTGGCGCTCGCCTGGTCGATGCCGAACCTCTACGGCGTCGCTCCCGGCGAGACCTATTGGTGCGCCTCCGATGTCGGCTGGGTGGTGGGCCATTCCTACATCGTCTACGGCCCGCTCCTCCACGGCTGCACCACGGTGCTCTACGAGGGCAAGCCGGTCGGCACGCCCGATGCGGGCGCGTTCTGGCGGGTGATCGCCGAGACCGGGGCCGTGGCGCTCTTCACCGCCCCCACCGCGCTCCGGGCGGTGAAGAAGGAGGATCCGGAGGCGCAGGCGATGCAGGGCCACGACCTCTCGCGCTTTCGCACGCTCTTCCTCGCGGGCGAGCGGGCCGACCCGGATACCGTCGCCTGGGCCGAGCGGATCCTCGGCGTGCCGGTCATCGACCATTGGTGGCAGACCGAGACCGGCTGGCCGATCGCCGCCAACCCGGTCGGGCTCGGCGCGCTGCCGGTCAAGCACGGCAGCCCGACCGTGCCGATGCCGGGCTGGGACGTGCAGGTGCTCGACGAGGCCGGCAAGCCGCTGCCCCCCGACACGATGGGGACGATCGCCATCAGGCTGCCGCTGCCCCCCGGCGCCCTGCCGACGCTCTGGCAGCAGGACGGGCGCTTCCGCGAGAGCTACCTGACGACCTATCCGGGCTACTACAACACCTCGGATGCCGGCTTCCTCGATGCCGACGGCTACGTCTCCGTGATGGGCCGCACCGACGACATCATCAACGTCGCCGGCCACCGCCTCTCGACCGGCGGCATGGAGGAGGTGCTGGCCTCCCACCCCGCCGTGGCCGAATGCGCGGTGATCGGCATCAAGGACGCGCTGAAGGGTGAGGCGCCCTGCGGCTTCGTGGTGCTGAAGGCCGGCGTCGCGCAGCCGCCGGACGTCATCGAGCGCGAGCTGGTGGCTCTCGTGCGCGAGCGCATCGGCCCGGTCGCCGCCTTCCGCCTCGCGCTCACGGTCGGGCGCCTGCCGAAGACCCGCTCGGGCAAGATCCTGCGCGGCACGATGAAGAAGATCGCCGACGGCGAGACCTGGGCGATGCCGCCGACCATCGAGGACCCGGCGGTGCTCGACGAGATCGGCGGGGCGCTGAGGGAGCGGGGTCTGGGCTAGGGCGGCCGGTCGGCCGGAAGCGGATCGCCGCTCCGGCGGGACGGGGCCGGAGAACGGCAGGCGGAGAGCGGCAGGATCGCGGCCGCGGCGAGCGGCAGCGGCCGGCCGGTCAGGAAGCCCTGGACCCGCGTCACGCCGATGCCCTGGAGCGCCGCGTATTCGGCTTCGGTCTCCACCCCCTCGGCGACGATCTCGCAGCCGATGCGCCGGCCATATCCCGTCAGCGCCTCGGTCAGGGCCCGGCGGCCGGAATGCGCGTCGATGTGGCGGATCAGGCTCATGTCGAGCTTGATGAAGTCGGGGGCCAGATCCAGGACGTGCCGGAGCGTCGCGTGGCCCGCTCCGACATCGTCGATGGCAAGGCCGAGGCCGAGGCCGCGGCTCCGGAACGGTCCCAGCGCGTCGCGCAACGCCTCGTAGGAGGCCACCGCCGCGTGCTCCGTCAGCTCGATCACCACCCGGTCGAACGGTGCGCCCGCCAGGGCCTCGGCGAGACGCGGCGAGGCCAGGGCGGCCGGCGACAGGTTGACCGACAGCGTCACCTCGGCGGGCAGGGCCGGGAGGGCGCGCAGGGCCTTGCGCAGGGCGAGGAATTCGAGCTCGATCCCGAGGCCCGCCTCGGCCGCCTCCGCGAACCAGGCGTCGGGGCCCTTGCCGGGGATCGGTGCGAAGCGCGCCAGGGCCTCGAAGGCGGCCAGGCCGGCATCCGCCGTGCGGTAGATCGGCTGGAACACCATCTCGACGGCCTCGGCCGCGATCGTCTCGGCGATGCGCCGGTGCGTCGCCTCCCGCTCGCACGCCGCGTCGTGGTCCTTCCACAGGATCGAATCCACCACGTCCGCGCACAGGCGCAGGATGCCGAGGTCGCGCGTCGTGAGGCTCCGGTCCGGCGTGAAGCTGAAACAGCACACCGAGCCGTAGGCCTCGCCGTCCCCATGGCGCAGCGGAACGCTCAGATGCGCTCCGATCGGCAGGTCGGGGGTGAGCGGCATCCGCGCGGCGACCGGATGCTCCGATGCATCGTGCATCATCTCGGGCATCAGGCCCTGCGCGACGAAGGAGCAGAAGCTCCGCTCGAGCGGGTCATGGCGTCCGACCGCGACCGGAATGGGCGTCGTCGAGGCATTCTCGCCTGCATCCACGAAGCGGAACACCCGGTTGCCCGCCACGAATTCGGAGACGAAGCCGACATCCATGGCCAGGTGACGGCGAATAGCGCGAAGAACCGACATGATCTGGTCGTCGGCACTGGCGGAGTGGGTACCAAAGACGGAGCGCAGGGACATCGTTCGATCCGGCAGAACAAGAAGTTTCACCGCTATGACAATTCTTGGTTGTATTTTTCTCGTGAAAGAGCCGGAATCTCAATGTGATCGACTACAGAATTGGAATCTATTCTCAAACATTCTCGTCGAAAATAATCATGATCGACGCCCTGGGCCGCTTCGCCGATCGGGAAGCGTCGTCAGGTAATGCAGCAGCGGGGCGACATTGCGCCGGGTGAGATATCGATGCGACCGAACACAACTGCACGTCTTATCGGCTCGGCCGGCATTGTGCGTACTCACAGTCAGGCGGGTCCCTATTTCTATTATGTTCTGTCGGTCGATGCGAGAGGTTGCGCATTTTCCACAGAATTGGCATGCTGACAAGGTCGGGCTTTCAAGGTCAACGCGACTAGAGAAATCGTCATGCTCGGTTCGGATGTCGGCGGCAGGCAGAGCTACCCGGATCTCGGCGCGGCTGCGATCCTGGACGAGGTGCCGACGCCCCTTCGAGCATTGCTCCACCGCATCGGGCATGGCATCGACGACTTGTCCGAAGTCGGGTCGGCCAAAGGGGTGACGGCGCGCGAGACGATGCACGCCGTGCGCAGCGCCCTGTCCGACATCTGTGCGTTGACCGAGAGCAACCCGAAGATCCTGCGCGCCGTGGAGCGTCTCGTGAGCGCGGGCGAGCGGCTGGCTGAGCCGGGGGACCGGCCGCGCCGGTCGCTGGCGGCGGCGCGCGGGGCGGCGACGCGGGCGCTCAAGGACTTGACGGCGGCCCTGGTCGGCACGCGCCCGAGCCGGATTGCCAGGAGCCTCGGCAGAGGCTGGTA
>NZ_LABZ01000252.1 GCF_001043955.1 Methylobacterium tarhaniae
GGCCGCACCCGAGCCGGCCCCGCAGCCGGCGGCCTCCGAGGCCCACCAGGACACCCGCATCGACGACGTGATCGAGAGCCTGTCCCAGGCCCTCGGCGCCGCGGTGCCGGGCGGGGATGCCGCCCGCGACGACGGCACCCCGGCCTTCGAGCGCTGGACGGTGCGCCCGCGCCGGACCCAGCCGACGCCCTGAGCCGTGCATCGTGTTGCCGCCCTGTCTTGCCGCCACGCCTCGCCGCCACCCCTCGACGGCGCGTGGCGGCGGCAGGGTTTCCGGCCATACGGGCCGGCGCCGCGAAAAGGTCCGCGGCGCCGGCCACAAGGCGCCCGGTGCGGACTCACTCCTGCGCGTCGCAGGGCGCCGTCATGCCGAGCAGATTTTTGAAGTAACTATATAATTCGCAGATGCTTTCTTTCGTGACGCCCTGTACCGGATCAGCGCTGTAAGCCGGTAATCTGGGCGCCTCGCCGAAGATCTCCAGCGAGTACGCAGTGCTGTGTTGATAAAGGGCCTGCGCCGCGAAACCACTGAGCTGCTTCGGCGGAACGTTGATGGGCAGGCTGAAATCGTCGTCCTTTATCACGTAGGTGAATGGCGCGGTAAATCTGGATCCTTCGATCGGGGTATATGTCACCCCTGAGTTTTTTGACCAGTTATACATGTTCGACGACAGTGTCGTGATTTGAGTTGGGGCTGGGGTTGTCGAATCGTTGTTGTAGATTCCGTTAACATTGCAGATCGTTCTGATCGACGGGTCGGCCGGTGCGATGCTCCAGGCCTGCGGAACCACGTCGCGGGTGTTCCAGATGTCGACGTTCCAGGATTTCGACGGAGACGGACCGATTTGCGGGGGCAGCGTCTTCGTGAAGATCTGCGCGAAGACGTCGTTCCCGGGCGAGGCGCCGGCCGTCGCATAGACGTAGGTGATCGGAATCTGTGGCGCCACCTTGTTCTGCGCGAGGTAGAGGCCGAGCGCCGCCGACAGGGCGCCGCCGAGGCTGTGGCCCGTCACGACCAGGATGTCGGCGCTGACCGTGCCGAGATAGTCGGCCAGCGTCTTGTTCTGATCGGTCATCTCGACGAGGAGCGTGTAGAGGCCGGTCGCCGTGCCCAGGGAGATGTAGGGCTGGCCCGCGATGGGCTGCGATACGACGGTCTCGCTGGGAGTCGCGAGGAAATCCGTCCACGACACGACCTGCTCGATCGCGGCGCCCGTCTTGCCGCCGATGCCGTCCTCGCAGTTCCAGTCGAAGTTCGACATCGCTGCGGTGCCCGCGATGGCGACGACGCAGACGTCCTTCGTCGATCCATCCGGGAGAGTGGCCGTGCTGCGTGCCACCAGCATCGCGTTGTCGGACACGTTCGAGGTCGGGGCCTGGAAAACGACAGGCCCCCAGACCACCGACCACTCGCCGAGCAGGGCCGTGATATCCGGAGTGGGTGTGGAATCGTAGTTCAGGTAATGCTGAACGTAACTGTTCATCTGCAGCTGTAAATATTCTTTTTTCCCCTCCATTCTGATCAAATTATTTGATATCTGCGATAATGCGAAAACTTGTTGGAAGATATCGTAAGTCGCGGTCATGTCGTCGGCTCCTTGCTGACGCTGGGTTATTGAGAAAAAACGTACATGAAGTCGAATTTGAAATTTAGAGTTTAACGACTTGACATTAAATATAACTTTGAGTTCAGGCACATAGCGAGAATATATTTTTAGTTACGGAAATTTCCGGTTTCATGGCAGGGCAGCGTTCGGGCGATTCGCCGCGCGACGACCGGCCCCTGCCGCAAAGGCTCCGGCCTCACTCGGCAGATCCCGTTCCCGTCCTCTCCGCGGGACCACCGCGTGATGCGCCCGCCGCCCGTGTGACGCGGAGCGGGGACGCCGGCGCTCGTCCAGGCATCGCCCGGCACCGACCGGAGCCACGAGACGTCCGCGAAATGGGGCTGGACGACGCGGCGAATCGCCCTCGCACGATTGAACGCCTTGGCGTAATCCGCGAAAAGGTTGACGGCGCCGTGCCTGCGCGGCATGCCGCTTCCCGCTCGGCCCGTGTCCGATCCTCGATCGGTCGCGCGATGGCGGCCGAGAGGCGTGGTGACGGCGAGGCGGTATCGGCTCCCATACCGCAGAGGCAGGGGGATCCTGAAACGGGGACGACCGAAGGTCTTCCCTGATTTTCGACTTGGAACTCGCGGGGCGGTCTTCCTACACTGCCCGATCCGCGGCCCGTTCCACGACAGTCGCGGCGAAGGCCGCATCGCGACGGCCGACCGGAAGGCGGCAGCCGGTACCGTGGGGAGAGAACGAACATGCAGCACGCCACGCCATCCGCGACGGCCCCGGGCTCGTCGCAGCCCTGGTACAAGGTTCTCTACATCCAGGTTCTGATCGCCATCGCGCTCGGCGTACTGCTCGGCTACGTCCTGCCCGACACCGCCAAGTCGATGAAGTGGCTCGGCGACGCCTTCATCGCGCTCATCAAGATGATGATCGCACCGATCATCTTCTGCACCATCGTGCATGGCATCGCGTCGATCGGCGATCTGAAGAAGGTCGGCCGCGTCGGCCTGAAGGCACTGATCTACTTCGAGGTCGTGTCCTCGCTCGCCCTCATCATCGGGGTGATCGTCGGCGAGCTCGTGCAGCCGGGCGCCGGCTTCGGCGTCGATCCCTCGAAGCTCGACGCCAAGGCGGTGGCCGGCTACGCCAGCAAGGCGCAGGCCGATTCCACGGTCGCCCACATCATGGCGATCATCCCCAAGAGCTACTTCGACGCCTTCGCGGGCGGCGACCTGCTGCAGATCCTGCTGATCGCGGTGCTGACCGGCGTCGTCATCACGGGGCTCGGCGAGCGCGGCAAGCCGGCGATCCACGCCATCGAGGCGGCGGGCGAGATCTTCTTCCGCATCATCGGCATGATCGTGAAGCTCGCGCCGATCGGCGCCTTCGGCGCCATGGCCTACACGATCGGCGAGTACGGCATCGGCAAGCTCGGCAACCTCGCCGGCCTCGTCGCCACCTTCTATCTCACCAGCCTGCTCTTCGTGCTGGTGGTGCTCGGGCTGATCGCCCGCTTCTCCGGCTTCTCGATCATCAAGTTCCTCGTCTACATCAAGGACGAGCTGCTGATCGTGCTCGGCACCTCCTCCTCCGAGACGGTGCTGCCGCACATGATGCAGAAGATGAAGCGGCTGGGCGCCTCGGACTCGGTCGTCGGCCTCGTGATCCCGACCGGCTACTCGTTCAACCTCGACGGCACCAACATCTACATGACGCTGGCGACCCTGTTCCTGGCGCAAGCCGTGGGGGCGGATCTCAGCTTCGGGCAATACGCCACGATCATCGCGGTCGCGATGCTGACCTCGAAGGGCGCGTCCGGCGTCACCGGCGCCGGCTTCGTGACGCTCGCCGCCACGCTGGGCGCGATCCCCGGCAACCCGGTCCCGGTCGCCGCGATGGCGCTGATCCTCGGCATCGACAAGTTCATGTCGGAGTGCCGGGCGCTCACCAACCTCGTCGGCAACGGCGTCGCCTGCGTGGTGGTGAGCCGCTGGGAGGGCGAGCTCGATCCGGTCAAGCTGCGCGAGGTGATGGCCAATCCCGTCGCCATCGGCACCGAGATCGCCGACGAGAAGCCGGTCCCGGTCGCGCCCTGACGGCGATGGGGGCCTTGCGCATCGGCATCGATCTCGGCGGCACCAAGATCGCCGGGATCGCCCTCGACCCCGACGGCCGGGTCCGGGCCGAGCGCCGCGTCGCGACCCCGCGGGGCGATTACGACGCCTCGCTCCGGGCCATCGCGGCCCTCGTCGCGGCGCTCGAGGCCGAGGCCGGCGGCGCCGGCACCGTCGGGATCGGGATTCCCGGTGCGCTGGTGCCGGCGACCGGCCGGGTCAAGAACGCCAACTCGACCTGGCTCAACGGCCGGCCGCTCGGCGACGACCTCTCGGCCCTCCTCACGCGCTCGGTGCGGCTGGAGAACGACGCCAATTGCCTCGCAGTCTCCGAGGCGGTCGACGGGGCGGGGCAGGGGGCGGCCGTCGTCTGGGCGGTGATCCTCGGCACCGGCGTCGGGTCGGGCATCGCCCTCTCGGGCCGGGCCCTGTCCGGGCGCCAGCGCATCGCCGGAGAGTGGGGCCACAACCCGCTGCCCGCCCCCCGCGACGACGAGCGCCCGGGCCCGGCCTGCTATTGCGGCCGGCACGGCTGCATCGAGACCTGGCTCTCCGGGCCGGGGCTGGCCGCCGACCACGCGCGGCGCACCGACCGGGCGATGACCGGCGAGGCGATCGTCGCGGCGATGCGCGCGGGCGATGCCGCGGCCCGCGAGACCTTCGCGGCCTGGCTCGACCGGCTCGGGCGCGGCCTCGCCGGCGTGGTCAACCTCCTCGACCCGGACGTGATCGTGCTCGGCGGCGGCCTCTCGACGATTCCCGAGATCTACGGCGCATTGCCCGAGCGCGTCGCACCCCACATCTTCGGCGGCGGCTTCGACACGCCGATCCGGCCGAGCCGCCACGGCGACGCCTCGGGGGTGCGCGGGGCGGCGTGGCTGTGGAACAATCAGGATGCGCCTGCCGCCTGAGACGTGATAGGCGGAGGGTTCGACCGCCTTTCCCACCTTCGGGGAGACGAAGCGTGCCGGCCAGACCCGTCGACCTCGACCCGGCCTCGATCCGCATCCTCGAGCATTTGCAGCAGGACAGCGAGGTCGGCATCGGCGACCTCGCCGAGGCGGTCGGCCTCTCGACATCGCCGTGCTGGCGCCGGGTCGCCGACCTCAAGGCCAAGGGCATCATCCGGCGCTGCGTCGCGGTGGCCGACCCGCAGGCGCTAGGCCTCCACGTCAACGTCTTCGTCCACGTCTCGCTGGAGAAGCAGACCCAGGCCGCCCTCCAGGCCTTCTCCGACGCCATTCGCCATCGGCCGGAGGTGATGGAATGCTACCTGATGAGCGGCGAGGCGGATTACATGCTGCGGGTGGTGGTCGAGGACCTGGCCCAGTACCAGCGGCTGATCGTCGACCACCTGACCCGGATTCCCGGCGTAGCAAAGATCCGGTCGAGCTTCGCGCTCGATCAGGTGAAGTACACGACGGCTTTGCCATTGGATCACTTGAAGGAATGACGTCGCGCCGGAAGGTATTGCGGCTCCCGGCCACGACCTCGTCCTGAGGACGCGGCCGGGAGTGGGGGAACCGCGCGTCACGCGTCCTGCACCACCTTCCCCCGCGCGAGATACGCCTGCCGTTCGACCTCCGCCCGGCTGAACGCCGCCCGCACCTGCAGCAGGTCCTTGCGGGTGAGGAGCCCGACGAGCCGGCCGCTCTCCGGATCGGTGACCGGCAGGCGGCCCTGGCCGGTCGCCAGCATCAGGTCGATGGCGTGCGCCGTGACGTCGTCCGGGTGGACCACGGCCAGGGCGGCATCCGAGACGCGCTCGTCGAGGCGCTCGCCCTCGTGCCCGCCCTCGGTCGTCCACAGGAGCGCGTCGGCCCGCGAGACGAGGCCGACCGGGCGGCCGGCGCCGTCCACCACCGGGTAGATCCGATGCCGGCCCGTCTCCAGCACCGCCACCGCCTCCGGCACCGGCAGGGTGCCGGGCAGCGTGTCGACGGCGCGGACCATCACGTCCGCGACGCGGGTGAACTCGTGCGGGTCGATGCCGTACTCGCAGGTGATGTGCCGGCCGCGCCGTGCGATCTTTTCCGTGAGGATCGAGCGCTTGAGCAGCAGCACCGCCACCGCGTAGGCGGCGGACGAGGCCGCGAGCAGGGCGGGGAGCGCGTGCACGTCCCCGGTCAGCTCGACCGCGAACAGCGCGCCGGTCAGCGGTGCCCGCATCGTGCCGCCCAGCATCGCCCCCATGCCGAGCAAGGCCCAGAAGCCCGGATGGCCCGGCAGGGCCATCCCGATCAGCCAGCCCAGTGCTCCGCCGAGGATCAGGAGAGGGGCGAGCACGCCGCCGGAGGTGCCCGACGACAGGGCGACGAGCCAGATCGCGGCCTTGACGCCGAAGATCAGCAGCACGGCCTCGAGCGCCAGATGGCCGCCGATCAGGTCGGCGATGACGTCGTACCCGACGCCCAGCGCCCGCGGCTCGATCAAGCCGCCGAGGCCGACGGCGAGGCCACCGAGTGCCGGCCACCACATCCAGTGGATCGGCAGGTGCTCGAACGCGTCCTCGCAGGCATAGAGCAGCCGGGTGAGGAGGCCCGACAGCAGGCCGGCCGCGACGCCGAGCCCGGCGCAGGCGACGAGCCCCCACCAGGGCAGGGCCGGATCGGCCGCGAAGGGGAAGAGCGGACCTGCACCGAACAGGGCCGGACGCAGGACCGTCGCGGTGACGGCGGCGGCAGCCACCGGGATGAAGCTGCGCGGGCGCCACTCGAACAGCAGCAGTTCCACCGCGAGCAGCACGGCGGCGACCGGCGTGCCGAAGATCGCCGTCATGCCGGCGGCCGCACCCGCGACGAGAAGAGTCTTCCGCTCCGCGGCGCTCAAGGCGAAGAACTGGGCGAAGAGCGAGCCGAGGGCACCGCCGGTCATGATGATCGGCCCCTCGGCGCCGAACGGCCCGCCGGTGCCGATCGAGATCGCCGAGGAGACGGGCTTCAGCACCGCCACCTTCGGCGACATCCGGCTGCCGCCGATCAGGATCGCCTCGATCGCCTCC
>NZ_LABZ01000253.1 GCF_001043955.1 Methylobacterium tarhaniae
CCCGGCGCGTGGGCCGCGCCGAGCAGCGTGACATCCGCGGCGGGCTTGTAGGGGATGAGATCACCAACGCGGAGCAGGGGCGTGCGCAACGGATCGCCTTCGTAGACGTCGTTGAGGACGATCGCCTGGTCGGCGGCGAGCTGAAGCGATCCGTCGGGGTTCAGCACGTAGCCGGCGCGCACGCAGAGCACCGCCATCGGGGCGCCGTCGCGGTGGAGCTGCCCGAATCCCATCGCGGCGAAGGGAGTCTCGTTGCGAATGAGCATCGCTACGCCCTCAGCGCTTCGGGTTCAAGTCGATGACCTTGCTGAAGGCTGTCACCGAGTCTGAAAATCCGAGTAACATCTTCGTACCGGTGATCGTGACGTTTCCGTCCTTGTCCATCGTCAGCGTCGATTTTCCGACGACGACCTGGAACACCTCGCCGACGTTGATCTGCATCTCCTTGCCGACGTTGATGACGAACTGCTCGCCGACCGTGTGGGTATGGGCCTTGCCGACGTTCTCCAGCATGGTCTGCCCGACATTGACGAC
>NZ_LABZ01000254.1 GCF_001043955.1 Methylobacterium tarhaniae
GATGCCGCCCGGGCGGCATCGACGGCCAGGATCAGCGCGCTCATCGTGCGGATATCGGTGGAATGCGCCCGGGCGTGGCGCACCACGTCGACGACGAGCCCGTCGATCTCGACCGCCAGGGCATCGAGAGCGGCCGGGTCCTGCGTCGCCCGCGCCTCGATCAGGATGGCGAGCAGGCGGTCGAGGACGGCGTCGATGCGGGCGCGCTGCTCGCGGGCGAGGCGCTGGCCGAGCCAGGCCACCGCCGAGCCGAGGCCACCGCCGAAGAACGCCACCAGGTAGACCCAGTCCTCGTAGCGCTGCAGGAAGGTCTGCTGCTCGCGCTCGTAATAGTCGACCGCACCGGGATGGATCGGCAGGCGGGCGCTGGTCGCCTCGGCGGCGCTGTCGAAGTCCGGCGCCTTCATCAGGTTGGCGGTCGGCACCATCGCGGCGAGGCGCGAGCGCAGCTCGAACAGGTGCTGAGTCACGCTCGCGGCGGTGTCGCGGCTCAAGGAGGCCCGGGCCATCAGCCGGTAGGAGGCGCCCACCGTCTTCACGTCGTCGTCCGGCCGCTTCGGGCGGCCCCCGAAGGTGCCGGCCGCGATGGTCACGGCCTGCAACTCGGGCAGGCGCTGCATGATCGCCTCGCCGTCGGGAATCGCCACGATCGTCGCGCCGTGGCCGGGCGAGGCCGCCTCCACCGCCTGCACCACCCGCGCGGCGGGCTTGGAGGACGGCGCCGCGATCACCGCGGCGGCGTCGATCCGGTGCTCGGCCAAGGCCGCCGCCACCTCGGATGCCCGCATCGGCACCACCGCGACGCTGCCGGCCGCCGCCGGCAGCGCTCCTCCCGGATCGGCCGGGGCCGGCGCGGCGCCGGCCTGAGCCGGCGTCAGGGCGTAGTAGGCGAGCAGATTCGTGACCAGAGGCTGGTCGGCGCCGTGATGGGCGACGAGGCCGAGCCGCTTGCCGGCGAGGTCCGGGAAGGTCTGGATGCCGGAATCGAGGGGGGCGGCCACGATCAGGGCCTCGTCGTGCAGCACGGCCAGCGTCAGGCCGTTCTCGGGCAGGCGCACGTCGGGCCGCACCACCGCGAGGTCGGCCCGGCCGCTCTGCAAAGCCGCGGCGCTGTCGCGCACGTCGTCGTAAGGAACCACCTCCAGGCGTATATCCTCGCGGGCGCGGGCGAGCGCGTCGGCATAGGCCTGGATCAGGTGCGACTCGACGCGGTCCCGCGGCCCGACCGCGACCCGCAGGGTCGTCGGCCGCGACAGGTAGAGCACCGCGCCGGCCACCGCCCCCAGGGCGAGGGCGACCAGGAGGAAGAAGGATTCACGCTTGTGCAGAAACGCCGGCATCACCCCTCGCGCGGGCCCGGGACGGAGGCCCCCGCCGGGACGGAGGCGATCCGGGACGGTACCGATGAACCCGGCCGCGATGGCGGTTTGAGGGCGGCGCGGCCGATCACGCCGGCCTACCTCGAACGCGCCGCCCTCTACTATCTGGAGCGCTACGGCGCCTCCGCCGAGATGCTGCGCCGGGTGCTGAAGCGCCGGGTCGAGACCCGCTGCCGCCTGCGCGGCGAGGCGCCGGAGGATTTCTCGGAGATGGTCGAGGCGGTGGTGGCGCGGGCGCTGGGCGCGGGCCTCGTCGACGATGCCGCCTTCGCTGCCGCCAAGGTGCGCTCCTTGCGCCGCCGCGGCGGCTCGGCGCGGGCGATCGGCGCCAAGCTCGCCGCCAAGGGCGTCGACCGCGAGGTCGTCGGCGCGGCTCTGGCCGAAGAAGAGGATGGCGGCGAGGACGAGGCCGCCTTCGCCTATGCCAGGCGCCGCCGCCTCGGGCCGTACCGCGTGCCGGCTGCCCGGGCCGCCGCGCGCGAGCGCGACCTCGCCGCGATGGCGCGGGCGGGATTCGCGCTCGCCCTCGCCCGCCGGGTGATCGATGCGGAGACGGAGGATGACCTGACGGACCGGTGACCTACCTGTGGGCATGAGCGGGCGCCGGGACGGCTCCGCCGCATTCCAATCCACGGGAGACGAGCATGAACCGCAAGGCGAGCGCCGTTTGGCAGGGCAGCGGCAAGGACGGCAAGGGCCAGCTGACCACCCAGTCCGGTGTGCTGTCGAGCAATCCCTACGGCTTCAACACCCGCTTCGAGAACGAGCCGGGCACCAACCCCGAGGAGCTGATCGCCGCGGCGCATGCGGGCTGCTTCACCATGGCGCTGGCCTTCCAGCTCCAGGGCGCCGGCTTCACTGCCGACGAGCTGCGCACCGAGTCGGTGGTGACCCTGGAGAAGGACGGCGACGGCTTCACCATCACCCAGTCGGCCCTGACCCTGACCGCGAAGATCCCGGGCATCGATCAGGCGAAGTTCGACGAGCTCGCCGGCATCGCCGAGAAGAACTGCCCGGTCTCGAAGGTACTCAACGCCAAGATCAGCCTGAAGGCGACGCTTCAGGGCTGACGGCGCGGCGGGGTGCGCCCGGCCGGAGCCGGGCGCACTCGCCTCACAGCATGCTGGGCAGGATCCGGTCCGGTGGCCGGTGGCCGTCGAGGAAGGTCTTGATGTTGATGATGACCTTCTCGCCCATGTCGACGCGGCTCTCGTGGGTGGCCGAGCCCATATGGGGCAGGAGCACGACCTTGCCGGCGCGCGCGAGCTTGACGAGGCGCGGGCTCACCGCCGGCTCCTGCTCGAACACGTCGAGGCCGGCCCCCGCGATGTCGCCGACCTCGATCAGCCGGGCGAGCGCGGTCTCGTCGATCACCTCGCCGCGGGCGGTATTGACCACCACCGCCTCGGGCTTGAGCAGCTTCAGGCGCCGGGCCGAGAGCAGGTGGTAGGTGGCCGGCGTGTGCGGGCAGTTGACCGACACGATGTCGACCCGCGCCAGCATCTGGTCGAGGGATTCCCAGTAGGTCGCCTCGAGCTCGCTCTCGATCCGGGCCCCGACCCGACGGCGGTTGTGGTAGTGGATGGAGAGGCCGAACGCCTTGGCGCGGCGCGCCAGCGCCTGGCCGATGCGGCCCATGCCGACGATGCCGAGGCGCTTGCCGGTGATGCGGCGCCCGAGCATCCAGGTCGGCGACCAGCCGCCGGACCAGGCATCGTCCGGGATGATCCGCGCGCCCTCGGTGACCCGGCGCGCGACCGAGAGGATCAGCGCCATGGTCATGTCGGCGGTGTCCTCGGTCAGCACGCCCGGCGTGTTGGTGACCGTGATGCCGCGCTGGAGCGCCACCCCGACGTCGATGTGGTCGACGCCGTTGCCGAAATTGGCGATCAGGCGCAGATTCGGTCCGGCCTGGGCGAGGAGCGAGGCGTCGATCTCGTCCGTGACCGTCGGCACCAGCACGTCGGCCTCCTGCAGGGCCTGCGCCAGGGCCCCACCGGTGAGCGGCGTGTCCTCGTGGTTGAGGCGTGCGTCGAACAATTCGCGCATCCGCGTCTCCACGACGTCCGGCAGACGCCGGGTGACCACCACGAGCGGCTTGCGCTTCAACGACATGATCCCTCCCCTGCCGCGGGCGGGCTCCTGCCTGCCCGCGCGGCACCGACACGCGATACGGACGCCCGCGCCATACGATATGCGACGCGGTGGCCCGGCGAAAAGCCCCGCCTTGGTGCGGGCCACAGGCGTCGTTACGGCCCGTTAACCATGCTCCGGCGATAGGGACCGGTACGCAATCCTCGATCCGGCCGGGGGCCGACGCCCGGCGGCCTCTCTAGCAGAGGCCAACTGGAAGACAATCCGCGCCGCTGCCCCAGCGCCGCCGGATGGGAGACCGATCGTGATGCTTCGTCCGCGCCTCGTCGCCCTTATGTCCTCGGCCATCGTGATGCTGGCCGGCCTGGGCTCCCCCGCCGTTGCGGCGCCCCCGGCTCCCGCCACCAATCCCGCCCCCGGCGAGAT